>DAHVAN010000457.1 GCA_027314595.1 Actinomycetota bacterium
CCGCCCGGATCGTTACACCAGCCCGCCGCCGGGTCCCGTACCAGCACACCCGGCCAGGCACCCCGGCCAGCCAGGGGAAAGAACTTCCCTCAATCTGTCAAATCACCGATGAGCTGCGCAGGCGAGGATGAAAGAAGCTCACTAGTCTAGACCATTGCGGCCGAGGGCATTGGAGACGCAGTAGGGAGAGACCGTGGGTATCGTCGGCAATGGTACAGACGCCAGGTGCGGCGCAACGTGGCATCTGCGCTCCGGGTCGGGCAAGAGATGCCGACACGCTTAGTGATTCCTGCTGGCGGCGCCCGGTTCGTTGGCCCTGGCCGCGTCTTCGGCATCCTGGGCCTGAGAACGATGATCGGCTGGCCGGAGCCCGGGCACAATAACGGCGTGCCTGTCGGGGGCGACCACCATCCCGGCCGTGAACGCGCTGCGGCTGGCTAGCTGTAGCGTGTCGCGCTACAATGGACTACATGACTAGCCCGCTGAGTGTCCGGCTTAACGACGCGACCATCGCCCGCCTGGGCAGGCATGCCCAGCGCGTCCACCTTGCGCCCCGCACCCTCGCGCAGCGCTATGTCGAGGAAGGCCTGCGCATGGACGAGCATCCGCTCATCCGGTTCGCGGAAGGTCCCGCCGGCCGGCGCGCCAGGCTCATGGGCACCGGCAAGGACGTCTGGGAGGTTATCGTCACTGTGCGGGATAACGGCGGAGACATCGCCGAGGCGGCCCGCTACCTGGAGATACCCCTCGGCCTCGTTCAGGCCGCCGTCACCTACTACGGCGCCTACACCGACGAGATCGACCAGTGGATCGAGGTTAACGCGCAGGAGGCCGCCGAGGCACACGCCGCCTGGGCAGCAGGGAAGAACGCCGTCCAGCAGTGAGACTACTGCTGGACGAGATGCTCTCACCGGTCATCGCCCGCGAACTGCAAGCGCGCGGCTACGACGTGCAGGCCGTGTCCGCGCACCCGCAGCGGGAGGCGCTCCCCGATCCCGAGGTGCTGGCGCTTGCGCGAGCCGAGCGGCGTGCCGTGGTTACGAACAACGTGCGCGATTTCCGCCCGCTGCACGTAGAGGCCGTCGTGCCAGGCGGCCCCGGGCACTACGGAATGATTTTCATGTCCGGGAATTACCGGCGGACAAAGAGCGACATCGGCCGGATCATCGCGGCCCTTGAGGTCAAGCTCCACCAGTACCCGGCAGACGAAGCACTCACCAACGCCGAGGAATGGCTATAGAGCGCACCAGCGAAAATGTGCCCCCGAAATGCTGTAGGCTTCCAAAGCGGCACATAAGCGGATGACCTGCAGATGCCGGATCCGCCCGGCCGCGGTCACCGCCTCGGCGGCGTCGCCGGCCCGCAGTACGCCCTGGCTTGCGCTGAGCGAGATCGCCTTGACCACGCATCCGTTCCCGCGGCGTCGCTTGACTGGATCGTGCTGGCCACCGACGGCGCGATCGAAACAGCCCGCCACCTCGGCCTCGATGACTGGGAGGCCATCGCCGATTCCGGCCAGGCCGCACTGTCCGCCTTCCTCCAGCACTGCCACGACTGGGAGGAGAACGACGACCCCGACGGCCGCCAGCTCCCGCGCGCCAAACGGCACGACGACAAGGCAATCGCCACCGTCCGCCCGGCCTGACCCGTACCACGCTCCCGCAGGGTTCCTTGATAGCAGCGGCAGTTCCGACGAATCTGGATTACCAGCGAATCGCGCGGCAGGCCACGGTAGCGGCAGAAGACATCGGCGGCCCGCAGCTGCGCAGTAGCCGACGTTGGGTTGCGGACAATGACCGGCAGTGCATAACCGTCGACCAGCAGCAGGGGAACATCGGGCACGTCAGCCTCTGCCAGCAGTCCGCCCGGTTGGCCGCTGGGCTAGCGGGTGGTCGGTCCCTCGGCGGCGGGACTGCGGCCCGTTACCTGCAGCAGCATACCGCCTGCGACGGACGCCGGCACGGACCGCGAGCGGGTGGCAAGCAAGGTCGTCGCCGCTCCCGATGCGGCGATGACCGTCCGCCGGTCCGCGCCGCCTCCGCTCGTGAGCCCTGCCAGCATCGCCAGCGTCCTGGGCGGAGCTGGCGGCCCGTCGTCACATACCACCTCTGCGCTCTCTCGTGCGCCGCGCTGCTGGGCGACATCGCGGTCCTGGACGTGACGACGCGGCGGTAGCCGGCCGTGGCGCAGTGGTCGCGGCATGTGCCGCTGCTCGCCGCCGGGCAGTCCCGGTGACGGGGAAGGCCGGGTCAGTGGGGGTCGGCGAGTTCGACGGCGAGGGCGATCCACTGATCGAGCAGCCTGGCAGCTGCGCCGCTGCTGACAGCGGTGCGGGCCTGGTCCAGGTCGGCCGCGAAAGCGTCCTCGAAGACTCCCGCGCCGTCGGCGGCGTTGCGGGAGGCGAGCGCGCCGGCGGCGTTGGCCAGGACGGCGTCGAGGGCGGGGCCGGGTTCGCCCGCAGCGACGGAGCGGACGACCTTGGCGTTGCAGGCCGCGTCCCCGCCGGCCAGATCACCGGGGCTGGCGCGCCGCAGCCCGAACCGGGCGGTGTCGAAGACGGTCTTGCGGACGCCTTCGGCCGTCGCGGTCCACAGGTCGGTGGGGGCGGCGGTGGTGATCTCGTCCAGCCCGTCGTGACCGCGCACGACGAGGGCGGTGGCGCCGCGCCCAGCGAGCACGGCGGCCAGGACCGGGGCGACGGCGAGGCTGGAGCAGCCGATCAGGGCGGTGCCGGGGCGGGCGGGGTTGGTCAGCGGGGCCAGGTAGTTGATCGCGGTCGGGACGCCGAGGGCGCGCCGGACGGGTGCGGCGTGCCGCAGGCCGTGATGGTAGTTCGGGGCGAAGGTGAACCCGATGCCGATCTCGGTGACGCACCGGGCGACCTGGGCGGGGTCCAGGTCCAGCGGGATGCCGAGCGCCTCGATGACGTCGGCGGACCCGCTCTTGCTGGAGACGGAGCGGCCTCCGTGCTTGACGACCCGGGTCCCGGCGGCGGCGGTCACCAGGGCGGCCATGGTGGAGATGTTGACGGTGTGCGCGCCGTCGCCCCCGGTCCCGACCACGTCGGTCACGGCCGAGCCGTCGACGGGCAGGGGGATCACGCGCTCCATGAGGGCGTCGAGCATCCCGCCGAGCTCCGCCGCGGTCTCGCCCTTGGCGCGCAGCGGGGTCAGGAAGGCCGCGAGCTGCGCGGGCTCGTGGGCGTCGTCCATGACCTCGGTCATCGCCCAGCGGGTGTCGTCCGCGGTCAGGTCCTCGCGGGCCAGCAGCGCGGCGAGCATGCGCGGCCAGGTGCGTTCGGCTGCGGTCACGACAGTCCCCTCCGAGCGGGCCGGACCCGGCGGCGGGACCCGGCGTCCCAGCCGAGCCTAGCGGCATACACGATCCCGGCCGGCGAGGCCGGTATCGGTCGAGGTCGGGGTCGCCCTCGGCTGTCACTGGCCGGGTAGCCGGGGATCTCGGGACGTCGAAAAGCATTCGGGCCCTTGCTTTCCCGCGGCTACGATAGTGAGCGCCGCGCCGCAACGCGGGCGCTTTCTGCTGGCCGTGGCCGCTGTGGTTCTCAGGCGGCGTGAATGCCGATTTCGGACAGGCTGGGTATGAATGACGTTTCCCGCCCCCTTGTCGGGGTGATTGACTACCGGACCGGGAATTCCCGGAGCGTCGGGCGCGCGCTGGACTTCCTCGGCGTGCCGAACCGGATGCTGCGGGTGCCGGATGACCTGGCGGGCGTTGACCGGGTGGTGCTGCCGGGGGTGGGCAGCGCGGGGACCACGATGGGTTACCTGGCGGCTGCCGGCTGGCCGGCGGTCCTGGGGTCCCTGGTGGCTGAGGGGGAGATGCCGTTCCTCGGGATCTGCGTCGGGCTTCAGGTCCTTTACGAGGCGAGCGAGGAGCAGGGCGCGCTGTGCCTGGGGTGGCTGCCGGGGAAGGTCCGGGCGTTCGGCGGCGGGGCGAAGGTGCCGCAGATCGGCTGGAACCAGGTCCGGCCTGCCGGAGCCGGGCACCCGTTCACCCGGGGGCTGGCCGACGGCGGGGATTTCTACTTCGTCAACTCTTACTTCGCCCCGCCCGGTGGCCCGGAGGTAGCGGCGACCGCCGTTTACGGGACGGAGTTCGCGGCCGTCGTCGCCCGGCGGAACATCATGGCGACGCAGTTCCACTGCGAGAAGTCAGGGCCGGCCGGGCTCCGGCTGCTAGAGACGTTCACGGCGCTTGCCCGGGAGGAACTGTGCCGCTGACCGCACGGCTGATCGCCTGCTTCGACGTCGTGGGCGACCGGGTCACGAAGGCCCGCCGGTTCGCCGACAACATCGACGTCGGGGACGCCGCCCAGATCGCCGCTCAGGTGTACGCGGACGGGATCGACGAGGTCATCTTCTACGACATCCTGGCCAGCGCGGAGCGCAGGCAGGCGAACCTGCCGGTGATCGAGACGGTGGCGGCCCAGGTGTTCGTCCCGCTCACGGTCGGGGGCGGGATCAGGTCGCTGGAGGACATGCACGCCGTCCTGGAGGCGGGGGCGGAGAAGATCTCGCTGGACTCGATGGCGGTTCGGAACCCGGAGATCATCACCCAGGGGGCGCGGGAGTTCGGCCGCCAGGCGGTGGTCCAGTCGATGCAAGTCCGCCGGGTCCCGGTCACGAACGCGATCCCGAGCGGCTACGAGGTGATGATCGACGGGGCGCGGGTGGCGACGGGCCTTGACGCGGTCGGCTGGGCGCGGCGCGGCGAGGAGCTGGGGGCGGGCGAGATCGTGGTGAACTCGATCGACCAGGACGGCACCCACCAGGGCTACGACCTGGCCATCACCCGCGCAGTCGCGGACGCGGTCGGCGTCCCGGTGATCGCCTCCGGCGGCGCGGGCACGGCCGCTCATGCCGCCGCCGCGTTCCGGGCGGGGGCGTCGGCGGCGATCATCAGCTCGCTGCTGTACTCGCCGCGCATGGAGCGCACCGTCCCGGTCGGCGAGGTCAAGGGCGAGCTGTCACGGCAGCACGGGCTGCTGGTCCGCGCCTGACCGCCCGCCGGGCACCGCCTGGCAGGGGTCACTCCCAGGGCGGGAGCCCGAGGCTGCCGGTGAGGTAGGCGCGGCCGGTGACGACGCCCAGCCCGAGGGACCAGACACGGCGCGCGTCACCCCACGAGCTGATGCCGCCCGCGTACCAGATGTCGGCGTCGGTGTGCTGCCCGGCCAGGCGGCCGAGCAGTTCCCAGTCCGGAAGCCAGCGGCGCGTGGCGGCGGCGACATCGGTGTAAAGGACCGGGCAGCGGCCGTCCGCGGCCCGGGTGACCGCGTCGAGTGCCTCGCTGGCGGTGACGGCGGCCGGGGTGGTGAACCCGTGGAGCATGAGGTGCCCGTCGAGGATGTCGACGGCCGCGGCGAGGCGGCCGGGCTCGGGGAAGGCAGCGAGCGCACGCAGTCCGCCGGGGTCGGGGCCGGCCTGGGTGAACAGGGCTGAGCCGCTGATGATGACCCCGGCCGCGCCGGCGTCGAGGAGCCGGCGGGCTTCGGTGCCGGCGGGGCTGAGGCGGCCTCCGGCTCATACCTGTCCCGGGCGGCTGCGGGCGGCCCGTTCGAGCAGGGCCGTGCTGCTGGTGTGGCCGGTGCTGCGGTCGAGGTCGATGACCGCGACGGGCACGCCCGCGTCGGTGAGCGTGCCCGTGAGCGCGAGGGGGCTGGTGCCGGGCCGGGCGGTGACGCTGCCGTGGCGGACGTCGATGTTAACGCGCCAGCGGCCGGCGGGGAGCGGCGGCGTGAGGTCAGGCATGGGGAGTCCTGCCTGGCGGCGGGGGCACCCCGGGCTCGTCCCAGTGCATGGCGGCGAAGGCGAGCTCGCGGCGCATCGCGGTGAGCTGCGCCGGGGTCCAGGTGCCGGAGGCGAGGGCGAGCTGGTAGGCGGCGGTCATCTGCTCGCCGAGCAGCGGCCGGGGGCGGCGGGCAGGATCGCGGGTATAGGCGCTGGTGTCGCCGTTGCGGAGGTGGCCGGCGAGCCGGTCGTGGACGGAGTAGTGCAGGTTGGGGCGCAGGCTCGGGAGGTCGGCGGCGTCGGCGATGTCGTGGCTGCCGGACCGGCTGTACAGGTGCCAGGCGGTCTCGGCGGACCTGGTGACGGCGCTGCCGCCGTCCTGGGCGATGAACCGGCAGCCCTTGCTTGCGGAGCATGCCGCGTGAGGCCAGCAGCGACTTCGCGGTTGCCGCGGCGGATGGCGAGCAGTCGTGTCGGCGGCCTAGGTCGCTGTTGGAGTCGATGGCGGCGCCCGGCTCCAGTTTCCCGGACCTGATGGACTTGGCGATGCCCGCCGCGACCTGGCAGGCGGGCCTGGGGCTGGCAGCCCAGCTGGCGATCTCGGTGTCGGTGACTGGCTCAGGGTGCGCGGTGGCAGTCATGATCTGTGTTCCCTCTCGTGGTTGTCCCCGGGCCTGGCTGCGGGATCTGATGAGGCGTGAACCGGTGGTGAGGGGCGGCCACCGGTTCACGTCTCCGGGCGGGCTGCCTGGGCTCGGGCCAGTGGCCGTTCGCCCCAGGCAGCCCTGCTTCCGTATCCGGCCTCCCGGGCCAGGCCGGATACGGAGCTCTTCACACGACGGGCGCGAGTTCACGTGGCCCGGGATCCTCTGCCGGGGTTCCGGCCGGGCGCTTAGGGGGCCAGGTGATCGTGGCCGAGCCGTGCCGCTTGCGGAAGACGCTCAGCAGGCTGTCCGGCAGCGGCGGCGTGGTCCCGTCCGGCCAGTACGTGAAGGCGTCCTCCGGCAAGTCGCAGCCCCGGGATTCCCATGCGTGCAGGTGCCCGATCAGGGTGGCGGCAGCGTCGTCGGCACGGCGTCCGTAGGCTAGCGCGCCGAACTCGACACCGCCGCCGTCGGGGAGGTCCCGGACGGTCAGGTAGGACAGCGCGCCGTCGCTGGCGATGGCGAAGGGGTACCAGCCAGTCTTCATGACCGGGCCGCCTCCGGCCAGCTGCGGGTCGCCGGCCTGGTCGAGGCGGCAGAATCCCGGCTGAAACCCCGCGAGCCACAGATAGAGGTCCGACCAGGGTGTCATGTCCGCGATGGTGAGCCCGGACCAGGCCTCGGCCGGGTCGCCGGCCAGGGTGTCATCGGGCAGCGGCGGGGCGGCGGGCGGGCCGTCCTCGAACCGCAGCGTGATGTGGCCGCCGCCGGGCGCGGGGACCTGGAAGAACGTCTCCGGCCGCGCGCCGGCACCCTGCATGGGGACGAACCCGCAGGTGTGCGCGGACGTGCTGGCCAGGTGGCCGTGGTTCTTACGGAAACCGATCGACCGGGTGACGCCGTTCATCCGCAGCGGGACGACGAGCATGCCGCTGGTGTCGAGCTGGGCGAGCCACGAGGGCGGGATGTCCCACGCGCCGGCCGTCGCGATGATGGCGTCGAACGGGCCGTAGACTGGCGCGCCGTGCTCGCCGTCGCCGGTCACCACGGTGACCCGGTCGCCGTAGCCGGTGGCATTCAGGGCGTCGGCGGCCCACCCGGACACCTCGGGGTCGATGTCTTCCCTGCGCCGTTGGAGCCCAGCAGCGCGAAGATGGACCCGCGCGTCACCTCAAGGTCGACGCCCTTGAGAACTTCCAGGTCTTTGTAGGACTTTCGCAGCCCGCTGACCTGTATCGCTGTTTCCATTGCGTGCTTCCTTACTGGTGAGCGGAGGGTGCGGAGCGGTGGATGTCGATGTCGCCGCGGTCGGTGCGGACGCGGACCTCGGCGACCCTGTCGCTGGTCTCGGGGCCGTCGGAGGCGTCCAGGTCGCTGCGGACGACGCCGTTCTTGCTGTCCAGGTCCAGCCAGGCGGCCGTGCCCTCGGTGATCCCGATGCTGACGTCGCCGCGGCCAGTTTCCAGGTGGACGGTGCCGCTCACTACCTCATCGATGCGGACCGTGCCCCAGTTGGTCCTGGCGGTGATGCCGGCGAGCGAACGGCCGATGGTGATGTTGCTATTGGCGGAGTTGATCTGGACAACGCCAGCGGTTTCCCGGAGGGTGATCTTGCTGTTCGCCGTCTTCACCTGCAAGGGGCCCGCCGTCCGGTCGACGTGGATGGAGCCGTTGGAGGACTCCAGCGTGGCGGCGCCTTCGATGGCGCCGATCCGCATCGCCGCGTTGGAGGCCGTCACCTCGGCGGGACCAGTCACCCGGTCCACGGTGACGGAGCCGATGGCGGCCCTGGCCTGCAGCCGGCTGGCCTCCTCCACTCGCAGGTCGCCAGTCGAGCTGTGCAGGATGGACTCGCCGAGCGGGCCGGCGGTAGTGATGTCGAAGAGGCTGCTCGCCTTGACGTGAGATCCGGCCGGCAGCCCGACGGTAACCGTGACGGCGCCGCGCGGGCCGGCCATGGAGGCGAGGGGACCGAGCTTCGGCTTCCTGACGAGCAGCCGCCCGCCGGTGAACTCGACGGTGGTCTGCTCGGCGGCCTGCACGCTCGCCTTGTCAGCCGGGTCGGCCGGGAGTACCTCGACGGAGGTGTCGGAGCGTTCGCTCGCGGTGATCTGAACGCTGCCGACGACGTCGATGTCGGCGTTGATGGGTTCAAGGGTGTCGAAAACAGGCATAGCGGTGCCCTCCTGATGGGCCTGGTGGTGGAATCGGCCGCTGGCCGACTGGTGAGGCTGATGCGACGCCCGGGCTAGCGCACCCAGCCGGTGTAACTGCGCCCGCTGCGCGGCGGGCTGGCGGGGCGGCCGCGCGTTCCCGGCTCGAACGTGGCCGAGATGGCGCGGACCAGCCAGGCGTTGACCGAGATCCCTTGCTGGCCGGCCGCCTCCTCGACGCGCGCCTTCAGCTGGTCGGGCAGGCGGAGGGTCATCCGCGCCGTCCCGCCGTCCTCTCCGGCGAGCGGCCCGGCCGCGGGCGCGGCTTCGGCCTCGCCGCTGGTGACCTCCTCTCCGGGAGAGACCGGCGGGGGAGTCACCACGAATACCGGATCGCTGCCGCGCAGCAGCACGTCGACCGACCCCGGGGTGAGGTCACGCGTGATCTCTCCTGCCGCAGCCGACAGCGCCTCCAGCAGTGCCAGCCGGGCGGCTGATTCAAGGGCCCCGGCGAGACGCTCGGCCAGCGCGCGGGCTTCCGGGCCGCCAGCGTCGGCGGCCACAGCGAGTTCGCGTCGGAGCTTCTCGACATACGGCATCAGTTCCATGACTCCACTATGGAGTCATTGTGACGTCATGTCAAGTCAAAGTGACGTCATCGGGTATGTAATTGACGTCAATAATGCATGCACGCGGTCACAGTGACCTTGCTGTTCACCGGCGCAGGAGTCGCAGAGGCACCTGCCGGCTGCCTTTCCCCGCCGGATGAGGGCTACGCACTCGGTGACAGGGAGGCAGGCATGGAGGACGAACCGCCATCCGGGGAACCGGGTCATCGCCGGTTCATGTTGATCATCCTGGGACCGTGGGTAGAAGAGCCGGAGACGTGGGATGAGTCCCCCTGGGGAGGCAGCGGCACCGCCATGCGCAGGGGGCGCGGCTACTACGAGGGCATGACACAGACCAGGAACTGCTCGACGCCAGCCGCCTGTTCTGGCGGTTCCAGCCTGGTTCCAGAAAGTGGGAGGGCATTGGGTACGCCCTTGTCGCCACGCCGGGACCGTTCGCGCGGTTCTGCGGATCACGAAGATGATCGGGCCGCTCTGGGGCAGGTACGGCTTCCAGGGCCACATGGTGAATGACTCTGAGTTCGCCCGCGAACTGATCGGCCAGGTGGTGCCCATCCGGCAGAACCCGGCCACGACCATCGAATTGTTAGCGTGCGGGCAGCGCTGCCCTTGCCGAAAACCTCATCCGCGCAGCTCATGCCGCATGCTGAAACTCATGGAGCACTCCGCCCAGTCGGTCGCGCCGTCGTATGTCAAGGCTAGCGAGTTGGTCAGGAGCTGCCAGCGGCACGGGCAGTGGCTGGAGCGGGCGGGCGTTCGCGATGCCCTGGTGCGGCCGGTGCCCGTTGTAGAACTCCTCGAACTGTCGCAGGGCGTGCAGCAGGTGGGGCTGATGCCAGATCAGCGTGCGGTCCAGTAGCTCGCGCCGGCAGGTCTGCACCCACCGTTCCATAATCGAGTTCATCCTCGGCATCCGGACCCCGCTGAGCACAGTTTCGATGCCCGCGTCGGCGAGGATGGCGTCGAACAGGTCCGGGAACTTCCCGTCCCGGTCCCTGATCAGGTACCGTGCCCGGCAGCCGGCGTCCTCGAGGTCCATCACGAGGTTCCTGGCCGCCTGCACCATCCAGGATGCGGTCGGGTGGGCGGTGGCGCCCAGGATCCTGATTCTGCGGCTGGCGTGCTCGATCACCGCGAACACGTGCAGTCGTGCCCCGGATAGGGTGACCGTTTCGAAGAAGTCGCAGGCCAGCAGGACCCCAGCCGGGAGCGCAGGAAATCGGCCCATGTGGTGGAACTGCGTTCGGGTGCCGGGTCGATCCCGGCCTCGTGCAGGATCTCCCAGACGGTGGAGGCGGCGATCTTCACCCCGAGCACCAGCAGTTCGCCATGCACCCGGCGGTACCCCCACCCGGGATTCTCGCGGACCAGCCGCAGCACCAGGGCGCGGATCGAGCGCACGGTCCGTGGTCGGCCCGGCCGCCGGGACCGGGACCGCTGGGCGTGTCGGCGCGCGACCAGCTCGCGGTGCCAGCGCAGCACGGTATCCGGGCGCACTACCAGGTTCAGGCGCTTGAGCACGTGCCTCGGGAGCCGGTGCAGCAGCGCCGCCAGCAGCGCCCGGTCAGCCGGGGTGAACCGTGCCCTGTCCGGGCCGAGCTGCCGCTGCAGGACCAGGAGCTGGTGGCGCAGCGCGAGGATCTCCGCGCCTTTGTCCTTATTGCTCATCGGCAGCAGCCGCAGCAGCGCGAACACGTTCGTCACACCGAGGTGGGCCAGTCGCATCAGCACGGTCCATCACCATGCCACAGCGTTGCCCCATCGCACGAGCGCTATCACGTACAACGTTGGCCCTCACCCGTACAACGGCTCCGACCAGCACGGATGGGGTTTTCGGCAGGAGCAAGGTTGCACTGAGCGTGACGGCATCGGTATAGGGACTCCGGGTGCACTCTCGGCCCCTGCATATGAGGTCTAGACCATTGGTCTAGTGACCCCGGAGCGGCGTCGGGGCGTCGGATGGGCCGTTTTTGACAAGACCCGGATTGCAGGGTCCGTGCACGCGAGCAACCGCGGAGCAACCACGGGAACAAAACGGACACACAAAAAATGGCTCTGTCGCACTAATGACCTGGGATCGTGAAACCCCAGGTCAGACCGGGCGGGCGGGTGCATGGACCGCTGCGGGTAAAGGTACAGCTGCCCGCCATGTAGTACAGGCTGGCCGCGCGCGGAGTCCAGCGGAAGCGGCCGGTACGGTTCGTGATCCTTGCTGGCAGTGCCCGGATTCTGATGTGGGGAGCGCGGCATGCGACGTCCGTGAACGCCGTCTCCGGCTGACTGGAGGAGGGAAGAGCGAAATATCTGCTGTCGGGTTCGAGCCGCCTGCTGGCCGTGCGGTTATCCTGATGCCATGCCGGAGATGCCGCATACCCTGACTGCAGCGCTGCACCGGGAAGAGGACTGGTTCATCGCGCAGTGCCTGGAGGTTGACGTGGCCAGCCAGGGGCGCACGATCGACGAGGCCCTCGCGGGCCTGGCCGAGGCTGTCGAGCTGTACCTGGAAGAGATCGACGATCCGGCCGGGCACGTCACGGCGACTCCGCTGGTGACCTCCTTCCAGCTCCCCGCCGCGTGAGCCCCGCGCTTGCCGACCTGCCGGTACGCAAAGTCATCCAGGCGCTGGAGGCGGTACGTGCGGACCAAGGGCAGCCACGCGGTTTACCGTGATCAGCAAGGGCGGGTGGCTGTCATCCCGCAGCACGGCGTGGTCAAGCGCGGCACGCTCGCATCGATCCTGCGGCAGGCGGGGTTGACTCCCGCCGAGTTCCTCAAGCTCCTCGGCTGAGCACGGTGCGGGTGTCGATAACTCGGTCACGGCCATGCAGCGGGCGGAACGGGCGCGTCACCCGGACGCGACGGTACCGATCATGCGGATCGGGTGTAGTTGACGGTGGGGGACAACGCGATCTGCGAACGCGTCATCGGGATCCTCCGCCGCGAACTGCTGGACCGGACCTTGATCCTCGGTGAGCGCCACGTGGACTTGATGCTACGCGAGTACGTGAGCCGTTACAAAGGCCGCAGCCCGCCTCAGTCCCGGCCGCAGCGGCCCCCGGACATCGAAGCGCAGCCTGTCCGGGACGTGGCCGACCTGCGATCCGTCGCCGAAAACCTGCCGGCGCGGGACTGATCAACGAGTATCACCAGGCCGCGTAACCCCAGCTCAGACGATGTAACTCAATATTCGAGCGGTACAGGATCCGGGCGCATGATGGCGGCCGGCACGGTCCGTGATCCCTGCTGGCAGCGCCCCGACGGGGGCAGGTCTCCGGGCGCGCCCGGCGCGCTGCAAGTGGCCGAACGAGGTAGCCATTGAGAGGCCTGCGTCACGCGGCGCGGATCATGGAGACGGTCAGGGTGGCGTGCAGGGCGTTGGCGATCCGGTCCAAGACGGTGATCGTCGGGATGCCGCCGCCTCGCTCCAGCCGGGACAGCGCAGGCTGGGTCATCCCGGCGCGCTGTGCCAGTTCCTCCTGGGACAGCCCGGCGTCGAGTCTCAGTTGCCGGACCATCGTGCCCAGTTCAATAGCGCGCCGGGCTTCCTCGTACCCTGCACGGACCTCGGGGTCATCCAGGTAGTCTCCCGGCACGAGCCTGCTGTGACCGCTCATCTCACACCTCTCTGTCAAACGCGTCCTGGGCATGGCCGTGCGAGGCCTCGCACTCTCTCTGTACCCGCTGAGCCCGCTCCACCTCTGCGGTTTCCTGCGCCCGGGTCTTGCGGAACACCGTCAGCAGGACGACCCGCCGTTCCGGTGCCAGCCAGTAGGTCACCCGCACGTCCAGCGGGTGAAGCGGGATCCGCAGTTCCCGCACCTTGCCGCCGAGGTGCCGCGAATAGGGCTCGCCGAGGGTCGCCGCCTCTTCCGCCAGTTTCTCGGCGAAGGCCAGCACGTGACCGAACTGCCGTTTCGGCAGCGACTCAAGCCATACCCGGACCTCGGGCTCTATCTCGCCCACAGGTCCATACCGATGATGGTATATGTATCTGATGCTATACGCAACCGCGGGCTGCCGGGCATGCCAAGCTGGGCTCTCGCGAGAGCTGACCTTGTGGCTGTCGGCAATCCTGTCACCACCGTTGACCTGATTCTTTCTGACCTGACCCTATGGGGATCGGGCCGTTCGGGGCGGGACCCCCGTTTCCCCTGCTCAGCCCGGTGGACGTAGTTTCCGGGTTATCACACGAGCTCGGGGAAGGAGGCCCGGCATGTCTGTCTACGTCGGAATCGACGTGCACCGCAAGCGCTCTCAGGTGGCGGTGATCGACGAGAGCGGCGAGGTTCTCGCCAACCGGAACGTGACCAACGGCGTGAGGCCGATCTTGTCGGTGATCGGGGAGCTGCCGGCGGGCACGCCGGCGGCGTTCGAGGCCGCGTTCGGCTGGGGGTGGCTGCTGGAGCTGCTGGAAGGCTACGGCTTCGAGCCGCACATGGTTCACCCGCTGCAGTGCAAGGCGATCGCCTCAGCAAGGCTGAAGAACGACAAGGTCGATGCCGCGACCCTCGCGCAGCTGCTGCGCGCGGACCTCCTGCCGGAGGCGTGGATCGCGCCGCCGGCGGTGCGCCAGCTGCGGGCGATGCTGCGGCACCGGGCGCAGCTGGTGCGGCTGCGGACGCTGCTGCGCAACCGGATCCACGCGGTGCTGGCCGACCATGGCCACGGCCGGCCGGCCGGCTGCTGGAGCGGCCCGGGCCGGGCGTGGCTCGCCTCGCTGCAGCTGCCGGCCGTCTCCCGCGAGGTCATCGACGACGACCTGGCGCTGATCGACGCCCTGCAGCAGCCCATCGACCGCCTCGACCTGGAGGTCCGCCACCGGGCGAAAGCCGACCCGCGGGTCAAGGTCCTCACCCGGCTGCCCGGCGTGGGCCCGTTCACCGCGCTGGTCCTGCTCGCCGAGATCGGCGACATCAGCCGCTTCGGCTCGGCCCGCAAGCTGGCGTCCTGGGCCGGGCTTACCCCGACGGTGCGCGGCAGCGACCGCACGGTCCGGCACGGGCACATCTCCAAGCAGGGACCCACCTGGGTCCGGTGGGTGAGGTGCGAGGCCGCGCAGACCGCCAGGCGGTACCCGGACTTCGCCCCCGGCTACGAGGCCCTGGCCCGCCGCCGCGGCAGGAAGATCGCCACCACGGCGATCGCCCGCAAGCTCCTCACCCGCGCCTATCACCTGCTCACCGACGCCGCCAGCGGCGGTGCGCCCGCCTAGCGGGGAGGGTCGCCAGCCCCGGGCGAGCTCGCAAAACCGCATGAGCCGGCCCCGCCGCGCTCGATG
>DAHVAN010000053.1 GCA_027314595.1 Actinomycetota bacterium
ATAGATCGGCACGCTGGCCTCGGCGCCGGGGTTGAGCGCGATGCCAAGCCCGGCGGGCAGGTGCCTGGCGAGCGCGACGGCGGGCACCACGATGTGCGGGACCAGGCGGGCATCGCCCGTCCGCTGCCAGGGACGCTCGACGTCGCCGAACGCGTACTCCCCGGCCAGGTACTCGCCGGCCCGATAGGAGCCGGTCGGCTGGCTGGGCACCGGGCCGGACGCGGGACCGGCCGCCGGTGCGGGCTCCGCCGTCCCCGAGCGGGCCCAGCTCGCCAGGCGCTGGATCGACGTGAAGCACGGCACGAATTCCGCGCCCAGGTAGGTGACCGTCGGCAGCGCGACCGCCGAGCCGTCGGTGACCGGCCGCCGGCCGGCCGGCAGCGGCACCCACAGCCGTGCCCGCGCGAGCTCGTCGAGCAGGTCGTCCATCCGGTCGGGGTCCTTGATGACCGCAGCGAGTACCTGCTCGACTACCTCGCACGAGGAGTACGCTCCGTCAGGTGCGGCCCGGCTCCCGCCCCAGGCGACGGCGCCGGGTCGCACGAACGTGCCGCCGTGGGCCATGGCCTGGGCGGGAAGAACGTCGGCTGGGGGAGGCGGGGGCTGTGCGGGCAGGGCGCCGCCCCCTGGATCGTCAGCGGGATCGATCGGGAGCATCGGGGTCTTCCTCGGTGGACTGATGGACGTCGGGCGCGGGGCAGCTTCAGTTGTACGGATAGTAAACACGATGAGGCAGTACGTAGTGAAGGAAATCACAGGTAGCGCCGGCAGGTGGCTCGACGTCGCCCCGGCGCGCTTCCCCGGATGGATCGTCTCCTTTGCCGAGCGGCACGGCGGTGCCGTGCCCGGCACCGCCGTGGCGGTGGCGCTATCCGGCGAGAATGTGATTTACACCGCACCGGACGGCGCGGTCGCCGAATGCCACCCGCCGTTCCCGCCGGTCCTGTTCCAGCCGTGGAATGCGGCCACCCCGGCCACCCCGGCCGCCCCGGACGCCGCCGCCTGGGCCGAGGCGATCGCCGCCCACGCCCTGGCGCCGCGGACGGTGGGCGTGCTGCTCGTGCGGCTCGGCGGCTACGCGGCGGGCGTCTTCACCGGGTCGCCGCCGGAACTGGCGGCGTCCAAGACCGGCGCGCGGCTCGTGCACGGGCGCAGCGCGGCGGGCGGCTGGTCGCAGCACCGGTTCGCCAGGCGCAGGGAGAAGCAGGCGTCGCAGGCGCTGCAGGCGGCCGCCGGCGCCGCCGTCGCGGTGTTCGGCCAGTGGGAGGAGCGGCACGGCCCATCTGATAACAGCAAGAAGCAGGACGCCCGTGCCGCTGGCGCCGCCGGGCGGCGGAGCGGGCTGGACGCCGTCGTGCTCGGCGGGGACAAGCGGGCGGCGGCGGAACTGCGGGGCGACCCCCGGCTGGCGCCCTACCTGGATCTGGCGGCCGGCCGGTTCCTGACCGTGCCGGACCCGAAGCTGGCGGTGCTCAAGGACGCGCCGCGGCTGTTCCTCGCCGTGCGAATATGGCTGAGGGAGCCGGCGGGCTGATCGGGTATCCTGAAGGCCGTGCTGCCACTGCGGGTGTGACGGCCGGGCGCGGCTGCGCTGGCTGCGGCAGGAAAGCGGAGCGCGACGGGCGGGCGGGCAAATCGTCGTATCCGTTTATCGCTGACCTAGCTGGAGTGGAAACCGTGATCGTCGCCAGCGGCGTTGAGCTGCGTGCCGGGGCCCGGCTGCTGCTGGCGCAAGCCTCGTTCCAGGTCGCCGAGGGCGACCGGATCGGCCTCGTCGGCCGCAACGGGGCGGGCAAGACCACCCTGGCCAGGGTGCTCTCGGGGAACGCGCAGCCGGCCGCGGGCACGATCAGGAGGACCGGCACCGTCGGCTACCTGCCGCAGGACCCGCGCACCGGGGATCTGGACGTGCTCGCGCTTGACCGGGTGCTGTCCGCCCGCGGCCTGGACGAGGTGCGGGAGGCGATGCGCAAGGCCGAGGCGCAGATGTCGGACCCGGACCGCGCGGTGGCGGACAAGGCCATCAGGCGCTACGGCAGCCTGTCCGACCGGCTCGCCGTGCTCGGCGGGTACGCGGCCGAGGCCCGGGCGGCCAGCCTCGCGGCGAGCCTCGGGCTGCCCGACCGGGTGCTGCACCAGCCGCTCGGCACCTTGTCCGGCGGGCAGCGGCGGCGGATCGAGCTGGCGCGGATCCTGTTCGGCGACTCGCGGACGCTGCTGCTCGACGAGCCCACGAACCACCTGGACGCCGACTCCGTCGTGTGGCTGCGCGACCACCTGAAGAGCTACCGCGGCGGCCTCATCGTGATCAGCCACGACGTCGGCCTGATCGAGCAGGTCGTGAACAAGGTCTTCTACCTGGACGCCAACCGTTCCACGCTGGACATCTACAACGTCGGCTGGAAGGCCTACCTGGCGCAGCGCGAGGCCGACGAGCGGCGGCGGCGCCGCGAGCGGGTCAACGCCGAGCGGCAGGCGACGGCGCTGCAGGCGCAGGCCGACAAGATGCGGGCCAAGGCGACCAAGGCCAAGGCGGCGCAGAACATGCAGCGGCGCGCCGAGCGGCTGCTCGCGGGCGTGGAGGCCGAGCGGGCCGCGGACCGGGTCGCCCGGCTGCGCTTCCCCGTGCCCGTGCCGTGCGGCCGGACTCCGCTGACCGCGAGCGGTCTTTCCAAATCGTACGGCTCGCTCGAAGTATTTACTGATGTCGATATAGCGGTGGACCGGGGGAGCCGGGTCGTCGTCCTCGGGCTGAACGGCGCGGGCAAGACCACCTTGCTGCGGCTGCTCGCCGGCGTCGAAAAGCCCGACACCGGAAATGTCGCGCACGGCCATGGCCTTCGCCTGGGATATTACGCCCAGGAGCACGAAACGCTGGATACCGGGCGTACTGTCCTTGAGAACATGAGGACCGCCGCGCCGGAACTGGCCGAATCGGAGCAGCGCCGCGTTCTGGGCTCATTCCTGTTCTCGGGCGATGACGTCGATAAACCCGTGGGAGTTCTTTCCGGCGGCGAGAAGACCCGGCTTGCGCTGGCACTTCTCGTCGTATCCGGGGCCAACGTGCTGCTGCTCGACGAGCCGACAAACAACCTGGACCCGGCCAGCCGCGAGGAGATCCTCGCCGCGCTCGTGGGATTTCAGGGCGCGATTGTTCTTGTTACTCATGATGAGGGAGCGGTAGACGCGCTTTCGCCGGAACGGGTAATCGTGCTGCCCGAGGGAACCGAAGACGCGTGGAGCGAAGATTTCGCCGATCTCGTCGCACTGGCCTGACCAAGCGGGTGGCCAAACACGCCATCATAGGCAATCATTGCGAATGGGGGCACCATCGCGATGAGTGCCATACGGAGGTACATGTGGCCGAGACCCTCAGGAAGGGAACCCGGGTAACCGGGCCGGACCGCAGCAAGCTGGCAACCGACCTCAAGAAGCGCTACGACTCCGGCGAGTCCATCCGGGCGCTGGCGTCGGCCACGGGGAGATCGTACGGGTTCGTGCACCGCATCCTGACCGAGACCGGCGTCACGCTGCGCGGCCGGGGCGGGGCCACGCGCGGGAAGGCGATGGCGGGCTAGCGTTCGCCGCGGGCTTAGCCAGCGCCGCGTAATTGCTTAGCGGAACCCGCCCGGCGCGCAGTAGGTTAAGGAGACCATGTACGGTCGGGGTCATGTCATGATGCGCGGGTTCCGCATGGACCCGTCGATCACCAAGCAGAAGCTCAAGCCAGGCACCGTCAAGCGGATCGCGAGGTACGCGCGCCCCTACCGGCTGCACCTGACCGTGTTCCTCATCGGGACCTCGCTCGACGCCCTCATCACCGTCGTGAACCCGCTGCTGCTGCGGGAGATCATCGACCACGGGATCATCTCCCGCGACGATACCGTGGTGATCGCCGCCGCGGCGGCGGTCGCCGCCGTCGCGCTGTTCGACGCCGGGCTCGGCTTCCTCAACCGCTGGTACTCCGCGCGGATCGGGGAAGGGGTCATCT
Organism: Actinomycetota bacterium; assembly: GCA_027314595.1. Classification (GTDB taxonomy): domain Bacteria; phylum Actinomycetota; class Actinomycetes; order Streptosporangiales; family Streptosporangiaceae; genus Trebonia. Next base: position 3,992 of record DAHVAN010000053.1, read on the forward strand.
ACGACCTGCGCACCCAGGTCTTCGGCCACGTGCAGCGCCAGCCCATCGCGTTCTTCACCAGGGCGCAGACCGGCTCGCTTGTCAGCCGCCTGGACGCGGACGTGATGGGCGCGCAGCAGGCGATCACCACGACCCTGTCCTCCGTGCTGTCCAACATCATCGCGCTCGTCGCCATCCTGATCGTGCTGTTCTACCTGTCCTGGCTGGTCAGCGTCATCGCGCTGGTGCTGATCCCGCTGTTCATCTTCCCCGCGCGCCGGATCGGGCGGCGCATGCAGCGGCTCACCAGGGAGTCCATGCAGCTCGACGCGGAGATGGGCTCGATGATGAACGAGCGGTTCAACGTGGCGGGCGCGATGCTGGTCAAGCTCTTCGGCCGCCCGCGCGAGGAGCAGGAGGTCTTCTCGGCCAAGGCCGGCAAGATCCGCGACATCGGCGTGGTCACCGCCATGTACGGGCAGGTGTTCTTCGTCGCCATCACCCTGCTCGCCTCGCTGATCACGGCGATGGTGTACGGGGTCGGCGGCGTCATGGTCATCCGCGGCGCGTTCGAGCTCGGCACGCTCGTGGCGCTGACCCAGCTGCTCGGCCGGGTGTACGGGCCGATCGCGTCGCTGTCCAACGTGCAGGTGCAGGTGATGACCGCGCTGGTCAGCTTCGACCGGGTCTTCGAGGTGCTCGACCTGGAGCCGCTGATCAAGGAGAAGCCGGGCGCGGTGCCGCTGCCGCGAACCCAGCCAAGCGCCGCCGGCCTGCCCGCCGCCGGCCCGGACACCGCGGCACCGGAGATCCGCTTCGAGCACGTGACCTTCCGGTACCCGACCGCCGAGGAGGTGTCGCTTGCCTCCCTGGAGTCGATCGCGCTCGAGGTGCCCGAGCGCACCGACGCGGCCGCCGGGGTGCTGCACGACGTGTCGTTCGTGGCGCCCTCGGGTCAGCTGACCGCGCTCGTCGGGCCCTCGGGCGCCGGCAAGACCACCATCACCGCGCTGGTGTCCCGGATGTACGACCCGAACGACGGGGCGGTCCGCGTCGGCGGCCTCGACCTGCGCGACGTGACGCTGGAGTCGCTGCACGACGTGGTCGGCGTCGTCACCCAGGACGCGCACCTGTTCCACGACACGATCAGGACGAACCTGCTGTACGCGCGTCCGGGCGCCACCGAGGAGGAGCTGGCGCAGGCGTGCGAGAACGCGCAGATCTGGGACCTGATCTCGGTGCTCCCCGACGGGCTCGACACGATCGTCGGGGACCGCGGCTACCGGCTGTCCGGCGGGGAGAAGCAGCGGGTCGCGCTGGCCAGGCTGCTGCTCAAGGCGCCGTCGATCGTCGTGCTCGACGAGGCGACCGCGCACCTGGACTCGGAGTCCGAGGCCGCGGTGCAGCGGGCGCTGCAGGTCGCGCTCAGCGGCCGTACCTCGCTGGTGATCGCCCACCGGCTGTCCACGGTCAGGGACGCGGACCAGATCCTGGTCATCGACGAGGGACAGGTCGTGGAACGCGGCACCCACGAGGACCTGCTCGAAGCCGGCGGGCTGTACGCGGAGCTCTACCTGACCCAGTTCGCGAGCCAGGAGCGCGCTCGCACCGAGCGCGCTCGCACCTAGCCCTCACGCGTAACCCAGGCGGCGCAGTTCCTCTCCTGCGACCTTGTCGATGTCGGCGAGCTGGCTGAGCGTCAGCGCGCGGCGCCAGGCCGCCGCCTCGCTCCTGGCGCGGCGCTGGCCGGGCTCGGCCGGGGCGGCGATCTTGGTGCCGGTGAAGTTCGTCAGGACGGCGGCCGCGCCTCCCGGGTTGCGGGCCATGTCCTCGTACCGCAGCGTCTTGAGCTGGTCCTCGGGCAGCGTCTTGCGCAGCCTGGCGGCCAGCCTGATCGCCCCGCGCCAGCGCATCGCGCACTTGCCGGCGGGGGACAGGCCGGCCCAGGTGAGCCGGTCCGTCTCGTCCTCCACGCCGTAGAACGGGTTCGGGTACTCGGTTTCGACGTTGGCCACGCTGGGCCGGAACCAGCTCATCGCGACCGGGTCCCGCAGCATGGCGGCGACCGTGTCCCTGCCGTCCCTGACCACCTGCACGATCTGGGCGTCGGGGAACGCGCCGACCAGGGCCTGCGCGCAGTAGGTGAGGTCGGGGCTGGCGTCGCCGAAGCGGCTCAGGCCGCGCACCTCGACGCACGGCCCGACCTCGGAGGGCCGCAGGCCCGCCGCCGACCGGCACTGCGCCGTGCACTCGATGCAGCTGGCCGGGGCCACCTGCCAGCCCTGGGCGAAGGCGTCGCGCATCACGGCGGCGGCGGCCTCGCCGCGGCCGCCGTACAGCGACGGGCGCCGGGCGAACCCGTACACCGCCTGGAGCACGCTGTGCTGGCCGATGGTGACGTGAAAGCCCGGTGATATCTTCAGCGCCCTGCCGACGGCTTCCGCGCCGGAGTGCGGCGCGCCGATCACGAAGACCGGCCTGGTTACCTTGCGGGCGTTGACGATGAGGATGTGACGCGACGGCATGAAGTGACAATCTTTCTGGTCTCCCCTGTACGGTACCGGTGCGCCGGCCACGTAGGCTACGTCTCGTGCGAGTACTACCCCGTGTCGTTGTCCGGGCGGTCGGGCTCGCCCTGGCCGGGGCGCTCGGGCTGCTCGCCGTGACCGGCTGCTCGCAGTTCGACAAGGCACTCGGCCAGCGGCAGGCGATGGTCGCCTTCAAGGCCGGGACGCCGGTGTCGGTGCGGCTGCGCGTCCGCGCCGCGTGCGCCGGGCTGCCGAACGTGCGCGCGGCGCCGATCCCGTCCGGGGTGCCGCTGACCTCGGCGCTCGCCGAGGTCGTGTACCAGGTCAGCAATGCCTCCGACGCCGACATCGCGCGCCTGCAGGAGTGCCTGGCCAGGTTCCCGTCGGTGCAGGGCATGAACCTGCTTGACTCCTCGGACTACTCCTGACCGGCGTCACCGGCGAACCGCGCGGGACGCCCGGCGTGTCGCGCGCAAATGCGCCGGGCCGTTCGGGATCACGGGTGTATGTTTTCATCCGGCCCTGGGACCGCACGGGAAAGCACGGGATGAGACATCTGACTACTGACGCCGCCTGTCCGCAGGAAGCGACGGCGCAAGCCGCGCCGGCCGACCGGGAACTGGACCGCGCGCTCGCCCGCGCCATCCGCCGCCTGATAGCGGACGTGTCCGATGACCGCGGCGACCGCGATCCTGTCCCGGCGCCGGCCGCCTGAGCGAACGCAACTCCATCGCGCCCGGCGAGCGCTAGTGTTGACGGGAGGTACGGCGCACGTACAGCCGCATGGGGGTCTTCAATGGCTGAAGGCAGTTCGCAGGATCGCCGGCACGCACTCGCGGACATCGACATCACCAGGCCGAACGTCGCCCGCGTGTACGACTACTTCGTCGGCGGGAAGGACAACTTCTCCGCCGACAGGGAGTTCGCGAACAAGATCATCGAGGCCGCGCCCAAGGCGCCCCTCGCGGCCCAGAACAACAGGGAGTTCCTGCGCCGGGTGGTCCGTTTCATGGCCGGCGAGGCCGGCGTCACGCAGTTCCTCGACCTCGGCTCGGGCCTGCCCACCCAGGGCAACGTGAGCGAGGTCGCGCACGAGATCAACCCCGCCGCCCATGTCGTGTACGTCGACAACGACCCCATGGTCTACATCCACAGCAAGGCGCTGCTGTCGGACGCGACGAGCGTGGAGATCGTCAAGGCCGACGTCCGCCGCCCCGCGCAGGCCCTCGCCGATCCCGCCGTGCTCGCGCTGATCGACTTCAGCAAGCCCGTGGGCCTGCTGATGCTCGCGATCTTGCACCATCTGGAGGATGACGAGCACCCGGCCGAGATCGCGGCCAGGTTCCGCGACGCGGTGCCGTCGGGCAGCTACCTGGCGATCTCCAGCTTCCGCATGCCGGGCCCGGACCTTCCCGGACTGCGGGCCGTCACCATCGAGAACGAGAAGCTCGTCGCCGGGGGGCTCGGCAGCGGGCGCTGGCGGGAGGAAGAGGAGCTCGTCAGCTGGTTCGGCGACTGGGAGATGCTCGAGCCCGGGTTCGTCTCGCTGCAGGACTGGCGCCCGTCGCCGGGCGCCTTCGTCAAGAGGGACGAGGTGTACCACAGCTTCTTCGGCGGCGTCGCCCGCAAGAAGTAGCCGCCCGCACGGCCAGTTTACCTCCGGATCAGGCCCCGTTCACCTTCCGTTCACCTGCAGGTCGGCATGCGGTCGCTTAGGCTGCGTACCTTGTGCCTGGCATGAACCAACGCCAAGTGCATGAGGGGGCGCCACGTGGCCGACACGCGGTCCGCAGACCTGATCAACGCGCTCGATGAGGCGAAACTGAGCAGGTTTCACCTGCGGGCGGTGCTGGTCTCAGGGATGGGGTTCTTCACCGACGCGTACGACCTGTTCGTTATCGGGATCGTGTCCACGCTGCTCAAGGGCCAGTGGCATCTCGGCTCGGGACAGCTCGCCGTGCTCAACGCGACCATGCTCGGCGCCGCGTTCCTCGGCGCCCTCGTGTTCGGGCGGATCGCCGACGTGTTCGGCCGCAAGCGCGTCTACTGGCTGGTCGCGGCGATCATGGTCGTGGCCGCTATCGGCTCGGCGTTCGCGCCGTCGCTGGCGGTGCTGATCGCGTTCCGCTTCCTGCTCGGCCTCGGCGTCGGCGGCGACTACCCGGTCAGCGCCGTGCTGATGACCGAGTACGCCAACCGCAAGGACCGCGGCAAGCTCGTCGGCCTGGTCTTCTCCGCCCAGGCCCTCGGCCTGATCGTCGGCCCGCTGGTCGCGCTGGCGCTGCTCGGCGGCGGGGTCAGCGAGAACGTCACCTGGCGGGTGCTGCTCGGCGTTGGCGCCCTGCCCGCCGCCGCGGTCATCTACCTGCGGCGCAAGATGCCCGAGTCCCCGCGCTACCAGGCCCAGGTCGCCGCCCGGGCGCAGGACGCGGACAGGCAGATGAGCGCCTTCACCGGCGGCGCGGTCAGCGGCACCGCGGCCGCCAGGCCCGTCATCGGCCTGAAGGCGTTCCTCGCCAACCGCAGGTTCGGCGTGCTGCTGCTCGGCACGGCGGGCTGCTGGTTCCTGCTCGACTACGCCTACTACGGCAACACGATCTCCACCCCGCAGATCATCGGGCTGATCAAGCCCGGCGCGTCGGCCATCGTGACGATCGCGATCCAGCTGGCGATCTTCGCCGTCGCCGCGCTGCCCGGCTACGCCCTGGCGATCGCCCGGATGGACCGGTTCGGCCACCGCAGGCTGCAGCTGCTCGGCTTCGTGATGATGGCGCTGTGCTTCGGCGTGATCGCCGCGGTGCCCGGCATGACCACCGCGGTGGCGCCGTTCCTGATCGTGTACGGGGTCAGCTACTTCTTCTCCGAGTTCGGCCCGAACGTCACGACCTTCGTGCTGCCCGGCGAGCTGTTCCCGGTCTCGGTGCGCGCCACCGGCCACGGCATCTCGGCCGGCGTCGGCAAGTTCGGCGCGTTCGTCGGCGTCTTCCTGTTCCCGGTGCTGCAAAGCTCGCTCGGCCTGCGCGGCACCCTGCTGCTCACCGCCGGCGTGTCCGTCGCCGGCGCGCTGCTCACGCTCGTGCTGCCCGAGCCGGCCGGGCTCAGCCTCGAAGAGGTCAGCGGCGAGGCGGAAAAAGCCGTGATCGCCGCCGCCGAGCGGGTCCTCGCCGCCCCGCCCCGCCCCGCGGCGATCCCCGAGTAGCTACGCCAGGCGCGCCGTGGCGCGCCTGGCGCCCTCCGCCAGCGCCTCGAACTTGGCCCACACGATCTTCGGGTGGATTTCCGGGGTGTAGGTGGCCTGGGAGGAGAAGCCGCAGTCGGCGCTCGCGACGACGTTCTCCCGGCCGACGACCTCGGCGAAACGGACGATCCGGTCCGCGATCGTGTCGGGGTGCTCGACGATGCTCGTGGCGTGGCTGATCACGCCGGGCAGCAGCACCACCTCCGGCGGGAGCCTGACCTTCTCGAAGACGTGGTAGCTGTGCTCGTGCCGCGGGTTGGCGGCCTCGAAGGAGAACGCGCCGGCCTGGATCGTGAGCAGGGTCTCGATCAGGTCCGACAGCGGCGCGTCGTGCACCCGCGGGCCCTCGTTGATGCCGTAGCAGGTGTGCAGCCGGACCCGGTCCCGCGGGATGCCCGCCAGGCTGCGGTTGATGGAGTCCGCGTACAGCCGCGCGTTTTCCAGCTTCTCCGCGACCGAGCCCGCGCCGTAGCTGAACTCCTCGGTGAGGAAGGGGTCGTCGATCTGCAGGGTGAAGCCCGCGTCGATGATCGCCTGGTACTCGGTGTGCAGCGCGTCCGCGACCGCGTCGAGGTAGTCGTCCTCGGAACGGTAGTACTGGTTGTCGCCGACCCCGCTCGGCGCCACGGCGCAGGCGAACACCTCGTCGGGCCCGGCGTCGCCGACGGCCGCGCGCAGGGCGGCCAGGTCGGCGGCGATCTGCCGGTGCCCGATATAGGATTGCCTCCGCATCGCTGGGCGCAATCACATGGTGCCTGGAGCTTAAGCTATGACCGCGCGGGGCGATGCTCGCGGAAGGCGTCCTCGGCCTGCAGGTAGCCGCGGATGGCGTACCTGGCCGCGGTGGCGGCGGGCTCGGGCGGCCAGCTCATCACCCGCCGGCTGACGAAGGGGCACTGCCTGGCGGCCGCGCCGTCGCCGTCGCCGGTGAGCAGGTCGGCGAGCACTTCCCCGTTCAGGTAGCTCATGGCCACGCCATGGCCGATGCAGCCGAGCCCGTAGACCGCGGTGCGGTCATCGCCCAGGTAGCCCAGCGCCGGTGTCAGGTCCGCGGTCACCGAGAACGGCCCGCCCCAGCGGTGCGTGACGCCGATGCCGGACAGGTGCGGCCACAGCCAGGCCAGGTGCCGCTCCAGGTGCAGCCAGGCCTTCTCGTCGCTGTCGCGGTCCAGGTCGCCGCCGCGGCCGAGCCCGACCGGCCCGCCGCCCATCACGATCCGGGGGCCGGGCGTGATCCGGTAGTAGTGGATCAGGTTGCGCGCGTCCTCAAGTCCCTGCTGGCCGTCCCAGCCGATCGGGGACAGCTGCTCGCTGGTCAGCGGCTCGGTGGCGATCATGTACGTGAAGGCCGGCGCCTGCAGCCGGCCAAGCTCGGCGAACAGGTGCGAGTAGGCGTTGGTCGCGTACACGCACCTGGCCGCCGACACCGAGCCGTGCGGGGTGAGCAGGCGGTAGCCGCCCGCCCCTGGCAGCTTCACGACCGTGAGCACCGGCGAGTTCTCGTAGACGTCCGCGCCGTGGGCGATCGCGTGCCGTTTCTCCTCGCGGACCAGCCGGGCGGGGTCCATCAGCAGCAGCCGCGGTTCCCACATGGCGCCGAGATACCGCGGCGAGCTGACCATCTTGCGCGTCGCCTCCGCGTCGATCCACTCGATGCCCCGAAATCCCAGCGAGGACATCAGGCTGACCTGCTTTCGCAGCCGCCTGACGTAAGCCGGGGTGGTGGCGACCCGCAGGAATCCGGGGCGGATCTTGCCGCAGTCAAGGCCCGCCTCGTCGATGAACTCCTCCAGCTGGTCCACGCACTGCTCCATGTAGGCGTGCGCGCGCCGCAGGAACCGCTTGCCGCGCAGCATGGCGGTGGTGCCGAAGCCGAGCCCTGTCACGGTCATGGCGAATGAGCCGTTACGCCCGCTCGCGCCGTAACCGACGGTCTTGGCCTCCAGCACGGCGACGGTCGGCGCCCGGCCGCGGCGGCGCAGCGCGATGGCGGTCGACATGCCGAGGAGCCCGCCGCCGATGACCGCGACATCGACGCTGATATCGCCGGCCAGTGACGGCTCAGGCTGGTAGTGGCCGTACTCGGCGAGCCACAGCGACGGCGCTGAGTCAGGCAGATCCATCGGAGCCCTCTCCTCACCCCGTCCCAGGCACCGGATCGTTGACTGTCTATCCAGCATGACAGCACACGGCGGGTAAGTACAGTCAGCGATTTGCCGGCTCTTCATAGTGACCGCTCGGCCGGCGGCCGGCCCGGCGGGCGGTACCATCCGCATCATGCGGGAGTTTTCCGCGCGGACTCGCGCGGCCAACATGGCCCGGATGGCGCAGGGCCGGTTCGACGTGCTGGTGATCGGCGGCGGGATCACCGGCACCGGGATAGCCCTCGACGCCGCCGCGCGCGGGTTGCGCGTCGCCCTGGTGGAAAAGGACGACTTCGCGTCGGGGACCTCCGGGCGTTCCTCCCGGATGATCCACGGCGGCCTGCGGTACCTGGAGCGCTACGACGTCGGGCTGGTGCACGAGGCGCTGCGGGAGCGGAAGATCCTGCGCCGGCTCGCCCCGCACCTGATCAGGCCGCTGCCTGTGATCCTGCCCGCGGACTCGCCGCGCGAGGCGGCACGGTACCGCCTCGGCCTGACCGCCTACGGCCTGCTGACGGCGGGCAGGAACATCGGCTCGCACCGGCCGGTGAGCGGCGAGCAGGTCCGTGCGGCGGCTCAGGGACTGCGCGGAACGCTGCGGGGTTACCGCTATTTCGAGTGCCAGGGCGATGACGCCAGGCTGACCATCGAGGTGGCTCGCGCCGCCCAGGGCTACGGCGCGCTGCTGGCCAACCACGTCCGGGCGCGGCGGCTCCTCGGCGGGGCCAGGGTGACCGGCGCCGCGGTGACGGACGAGATCAGCGGCGAGCGGTTCGAGATCCGGGCCGCCGTCACGGTGAACGCCGCGGGGGTCTGGGCCGACCAGGTCCGGGCGCTGGCCGCCGCCGGCGGCGGCCAGCGGCGCCTGGTCCCGAGCAAGGGCGTCCACCTGGTGTTCGCGCCGGGAGCGGTGCGGACCACGGTGGCCCTGTTCGTTCCGTCCGCCGCGGGTGACGGGCACTTCGTCTTCATCGTCCCGTGGGAGGACCGGGTCTACGCCGGCACCACGGACACTGCCTATGGCGGCGACCTGGACTGCCCGGGCGTCGGCGAGCCCGACCGCGGCTACATCCTGGACACCGTGGCCAGGGACTTTCCCGGCGTGACCGGACGCGACGTGGTCGCGTCCTGGGCCGGGCTGCGGCCGCTGCTCAGCGGCGGCCAGGGCGACGCCGCGACCTACGACCTGTCCAGGAAGCACGCCATCGCCGAGGACCCGCCGGGCCTGCTGACCATCGCCGGGGGAAAGCTGACCACGTACCGGGCGATGGCCGAAGATCTCGTGGACCGCCTGGCGCGCGACCGCCCGGCGGGGCGGTGCCGGACCCGGGACATTCCCCTCGGGCTGCACGGCAGCGCGCGAGCGGCGTCCCGGCTGGCCGTGGAGCGGGCGCGGCGCCTGGGGCTGGCGCCGGCCGCGGGGACCCGGCTGGTGCGCTGCTACGGCGACGACTGGCCCGAAGCCATCGCGATGATCGGCGCGGACCGCTCGCTCGGCGAGCCGGCCGTCGACGGCCTGCCCGTCCTGCGGGTCGAGCTGGAACTGGCCCGCAGCCGCGAGATGGCCATCACCGGCGAGGACGTCTTCGTCCGCAGGACCCGGCTCACCACCCGTGACGCGTCGGTCCCGGTGCCGGCGGGCTGAGCGCGGTCACACTTTCAGCCGCAGCGCCCCCGGGACGACCTCGAACGTCGCCGGGGCGGTCCCCAGCGTCTCCCCGTCCGCCTCGACAGGGAAGGGCGCGCCGGCCTGCACGCTGACCCGGCTGACCCGCAGCTCGGCGATGCCGCGGTGCGGCAGGTGCGTCCCCCGGTACACCTTCGGCAGCGTAGTCCACGCGTCCGATTTCGGTCCCGTCATCACGAGCACGTCGAGCCTGCCATCGTCGGGCTCGGACCTGGGCGAGATCCGCATGCCGCCGCCGTAGAACCGGCAGTTGGCCACGACCACGTTGTGCGCGAGCCACTCGAACGCCTGCCCGTCGGCGTCGAGCCGGACGGCGGCCGGGCCGAACCGGGGCAGCGTCAGCCAGAACGCGGCGAGGTACCGCGTCTTGCCGAAGGCGGCGGGCAGCCGGGAGGCCCGCTCCACTACCGAGCCGCCAAGGCCCGCCTCGGCGATGTTGGCGAAGTACCGCACCCTCGTCTCCCCGCCGCAGGCGAACGTGACCTTGCCCAGGTCAATGGTGCGGACGGCGTCTCCGGTCAGGTGACGGGCGGCCGTGGCCGCGTCGGCGCCGATGCCGAACGACTTCACGAAGTCGCACCCGGAGCCGGCTGGCAGCACGCCGAGGACGGCGTCCGGCGCGATCGGCTGACCGCCGTCGAACATGCCGTTGACCACCTCGTGCACGGTCCCGTCGCCGCCAGCCGCGACCAGGAAGCGGTCACCGTCGCGCAGCGCACGCGCCGCGGCCCGCGCGGCGTGGCCGGGCCCGGCGGTCACCGCGATCCGGTAGTCCAGCCCCAGATCCGCCAGCATCCGCCCGATCCGGCGGACCCTGTCCCGCGATCGTCCCCGCCCCGAACTGGGGTTGGCGATGACGACCAGAGGGCCGAACGGGCTGGTCACGGGAGCAGGACATGCGGGTTCATGATCCCGGCGGGATCGACGGCGGCCTTGAGCCCGCGCAGCACGCCGACCCCGGTTCCGCCGAGTTCGGCGGCCAGGAAACCGGACTTCAGCCGGCCCGCGCCGTGATGATGCGTGATGGTTCCCCCGGCCGCCTCGCAAGCCCGGGCGGCCTGCTCCCATGCCATCAGGTACCGCTCCTCCGCGTCGCCGTCATCGGCTCCGCTGATCATGAACGTGAAGTACAGCGACGAGCCGGACGGGTACAGGTGGGACAGGTGGCAGACCACGGCGCGCGAGTGTGCCGCGAGGGCCGCCCGCACGCCGGCGTACAGGTCCGGCACCGCCGACCATAGTCCGGCGACCTCCGCCGTGTCGACTATCACTCCGGGCCCGAACGCGCGGGCCGGGCCCATGATCTGGAAGTAGGCGGCCGCGGCGTCGTTGCGGTGCCGCCACCAGTGCTCGCCGTAGGCCGGGTCGAGGGGCCGGGCCGGGCCGGCCCGCGCTATCGCCCGCGCGGCGAGCCGCTGGCGGTCCGGCAGCACGCCGAGGGCGTCAGCGGCGTCAGGCCCGCCAGGGCCGGACGGGAAACCGAGGATGGCCACGCAGCCGCCGGCATGCCCGAGGGAGCCGAAGCTCAGCGCGGCGTCGGCTTCGTCGTATCCCCGGATGACCGCCGCGCCGGCGGGCTCGCGGACCGCCTCGCGCAGCCCGTCGGCGAGCGCGGCGAAGTCCGGGAAGCTGAACGCGAGCCACTGCCAGCCGGCCGGCCGGGGCCGGCAGGCCAGCGTCGCCTCGGTCACCACGGCCAGCGTCCCCTCCGAGCCGACAAGCAGCCGCCGCAGGTCCGGGCCGGCCGCGGAGCGGGGCACCGGCCGGCAGCGGAGGACCCCGCCGTCGGGCAGGACGGCGGTGAGCCCGAGCAGCACGTCCTCGATGGCACCGTAACCCGCGGACGCCTGCCCGGCCGAAGACGCCGCGATCCAGCCGCCGACGGTGGACATGGCGATCGACTGCGGATAGTGGCCCACGGTCAGCCCGTGGCCGGCCAGCACCTCCTCCAGCCGGTCGCCGCGCGTCCCGGCCTGCACGTGGACCGCCTGGGACACCAGGTCGACGCCGGTGACCCGGTCCATCCTTGACAGGTCGACCACGACCGCCCCCGGCGCGGCCTGGGCGCCGCCGCAGACGCCCGAGCCGGCTCCCCGCGGGACCACCGGGGTGCGGGTCTGCGACGCCCACGTCAGCACCGTGGCCACCTCGCCGGTGGAGGCCGGGAAGACCACCGCCGCCGGCACCGGAAGCTGGTCGCCGCGCACGCGCCGCAGCAGCGCCAGCGCCCACGAGTCGATGGCGCGGCCGCCGAGGGTGTCCGCGTCGGTGGCGACCGCGCCGGGCGGCAGGCGGTTCCTCAGGATGTCCAGGGCGTCCACGCCGCGGATAGTAGCAGCGGGTCCCATCGGGCCAGATGCGCGGCTGCCCCGGTTACGCGACGTTTCACGGTAACGGCCCGCCGGAACAGCGCGGCTATCAGGCGAGCGCGGTGAGGAAGGCGCGCAGCGCGGCGGCGCCGGTGAACACGTGGCCGGTGATGCCGACGGCCCGCGCGCCGCGCACGTTCGCCTCGCGGTTGTCGACGAAGACGGCGCCGGCCGCGTCGACGCCGAGGGCGGCCAGGACGTGCCGGTAGATCTCGGCGTCCGGCTTGAGCAGCTTGAGCTCGCCGCTGACATAGCACGCCTCGAAGAAGTCGCCGAGCGGCCCGCACCTGAAGTAGGAGCCGAAGTCCGCTCCTGCGTTGGACAGCAGCGCCAGCCTGGTGCCGCCCGCCCGCAGGTCGGCGAGCACCTCGATGAGCTGCGGGTTGATGCTCAGCCAGCTGCGGAAGTCCGCGGCCCACAGCTCGTGCACCCGGGCGTCGTCCCAGGTCGCCCCCACGTCGCGGGCGATCGCCCGCCAGTAGGCGCACACGCCGCCCGCGCCCTGGTCAAGTCCGTCCCTGTGCGCGTGGTAGGCGGCCCAGAACGGCTCGGCGTCCACCCCGGCCAGCGCCACGAGCGCCGCACGGTCGGCGGCCGACTGGGGCAGCGAGATCACCTCGCCGTAGTCGATGATGACGACCCTGCCGGGAAGCGAGATGGGTGCGCGGCTCACCCGGCAAACCTACACGCCCCGGGCCCGCGGGGGGGACTAAGGTCCCGGCGCCGGCCGCCGTCCGGCCGTGTCCGTACGTCCGCGCCCCGGGTGAGGCTAGGGGTGGTCGAACCGCCGGAGGCGAAGATGAACGGTCAGCAGGCGACGCGGGACGCGGCGGCAGCGGAGGCGGCGCGGGCCCTTGGCCGCGACGACCAGGTCGCGCTGCGGGCGCTGAGCGCGCTGTGGGACGCTGCCTTTGAGGAGGGGCGCCTGGCCGCCCTCGACGAGTTCCAGGACCGGTTCTGCGTCTGCATGAAGTGATGAGTCCCGGGCGGCTGCGGCGGCTGTCCTTGTGGCGCGAGCCAAGCGACCAGGCCTTCATCCCGACGTGATGCCCGAATAGTCAGCGACGATCCGCGGCCCGGACCCGCCGCGCGGCGGAACGTAGGCGGCGAACTGGTCCATGTAGCCGACCCGGGCCATGTCCAGGGCCTGGCCGGGGGAGAAGAAGCCGGGGATGGCCAGGTGCAGGACCTCCCCGGCCGGCGGGACCAGGGTGAGCCGCGCGGTGTCGGTGTAGAACAGCAGCGCGCCGCCGTCGGCGGTCTCCAGCCCGAACACCGGCCCGGGCGCGGCCGCGTGCCGGTCCGTCACCGTGGCCGAGGGCAGCCGCTGGCGCCAGGACCGCAGGTCGAGGCGGTCCGCGAGGTTGCCAGGGTCCGCCGGGCCGGCGCCGCCGCCGGCGGCGCCGTCGAGCGAGGCCGCGGTCAGCGACGCGACGGAGGCCGGCGGGACGGACAGCGAGACCTCGCCGCCGCCGACCGGGATGGCCAGGCCGCCGTGCGACAGCGCCACCTGGGGCGTGGCGCCGTCGCCGAGCACGTAAGGCTCCATGGCGTTGCGCCATGGCGCGCCGGGCGCTTGCTGGGTGAAGACCAGGTACTCGGTGCCGCCGGGCTTGGCGGGGGCGGCCAGGCTCGCGTTGACCACCCGCGCCGCGAACCAGTGCGGGTAGGCGCCGGCGGGCTCGCTGGGAATGTAGATCTGCGTCTGCTCAGGGCCGAACGCCGGGTACGGCGCCGTCTTCTGCGCCCGTTGCACGCGGTAGACGCCGGCGTCGATCGCGTAGCTGCTGCCGGTCTCGACCCTGGCAAGCAGCGTGTCGCTCATCGCGGCGTTCGCCTCGTTGTTGACGGTCGTGTAGGCGGCGAGGATCCGCGCGGCCTGCGCCATCGTCACCGGCTGCCG
>DAHVAN010000463.1 GCA_027314595.1 Actinomycetota bacterium
GGACCCCCCGCCATTGGACCGACATCGACCGGCACTACCAAGCGCTACGCCTGGAGATGATGGCCCTGTTCGCCGACATCGGCATCGCCTGCGGATGAGCATCGACAACATTTTGTCGATCGGGTTCCCTCAAGCGCCTAGTGCCACAGCAGTCAACGTGTGCCCGGTTCGCACCCAGCGGAGCTGGGAGTCCAGGCTGCGCACCGCGTCGAATACTCTATCGTTCATGACGATCCAGTCTGGGAGGACTGCTCGGCAGCTGTGTGCGGCGGCCGATGAGGCGTTGACCGAGGCCGCGTTCCGCACCGGGGGATTCGCCGAGGCGGAGGGGCTGTTTGGCGAAGCACGCACCCTAGCTGAGCGGGATGGCGACCGGGAGGCTGAAGCCTTCGCCCTCGGCGGCTTGGGCATGGCGCATCATTACCGCAATATCGCCAACCTGGTGAGCGGCCGCGCGCCGACCGATGCGGACGTGGCCGCCGAAGAGGGACTGATGCTCCGTGCCCTGGCCATCTGGCAGGAGATCGGTGATGCGGCGGGGACGGCGCGGGCGCTGGCCGCGCTGGGCGAGGCGGAGATGGCCGCTGGGGATCTTCAGCGTGCTGTTGAGCTGCTGAGCCGTGCGGTGGCCGCGGCCCGCGACGCTGACCTGCTGCCTTGGTGGATTCCGGACGCCGAGGAGAGTCTCCGCAAGGCCGAGGCGGCCTTGTCCGCGGCGAGCTGATGCCGTGTCAGGCCACGTTTGCCCGCTCGATGACCCGGCGGAGCCGTTCGATGGGGCCAGAGGGAAAGGCGCATGGCCAGCATGGCCAGCATGGCCACCGGGGTGGCGGCCGGGTGCCGGAGGGCAACGTGCGCGGGCCGCTGCTCGCGGCCCTGCTGCAGGGCCCCGCGCACGGGTGCGAGCTCATGCGCCGGCTCGAGGAGCAGGCCGGAGGCCGGTGGCGGCCGAGTCCCGGTTCGGTGTACCCGCTGCTGCAACTGCCCGAGGACGAGGGCGCCTCGTCCACGGTAATGATGAAGAAGGCCGGAAGGTCTATGAACTGACCCAGGCCGGACGCGATCAGGCCGACGGCCGGCTGTGCGACCTGGCCAGCGGCCCGTCCGCGGACGGTGCGCACCTGGACCTGCGTGCCGAAAGTGCGGCGGCTGCACTCGCCCGCGCGCCAGGTCGGAATGGCGGGCGAGGCCACTCAGGTTGGACAGGCTGTGACGATAGTCAGGAACGCACGCCAGGCCTTGTACCGGCTGCTCGCCGATCAGTAGGCCGCCAGCCCGCACCAGACGAAAGGAAAAGGTGTGACCACTCCAGCATCACCTGCCTCTGCGAGCACCGACGGCAGGCCGCCTCGGCGGCGCAAGCCACCACGTCCTGTCGAGGTGGTATCGGTGTCACGGGTCGCGCCCCGGCTGGTGTCGGTATGGGTCACCGGTGACGCGCTCGAGGGCTTCACGATCGAGGCGCCGACCGGGCACATCAAGGTATTCCTGCCGCTTCCCGGCCAGGACGCGCCGCTGCTGCCCGAGTTCCTCCCGGAGGGACAGGTCGTGGCCGACGACGAAAGGCCAGTGGTGCGCACCTACACGCCGCGGCGCTTCGACCCGCGGACTCGCGCCCTGGAGGTGCAGTTTTTGCTGCACGGGGCCGGCCCGGCGTCGGAATGGGCGGAGCGGGCGCAGGCCGGGGACAAGCTGGCGGTCGCCGGCCCCGGCGGGCGGTTCTCGATGGATCCTGCGGCAGAGCACTGGTGGATCGCCGGCGACGAGAGCGCGATCCCGGCCGTGGGGACCCTGCTCGAGGCGCTCCCGGGTTCGGCTTCCGCGCAGGTGCACCTGGAGGTCGCCGATGTCGGCGACGAGATCGAGTTCTCCAGCCCGGCCAAGACGGAGATCACCTGGCACCACCGGCGCGCCGCGGACGCCTGGGGCGCCGAACTCGACGAGGCCGCCCGCGGCGCCGCGATCGCGAACGGCACGAGGGTCTGGGTGGCCTGCGAGGCAGCGGCCATGCGCGGCATCCGCAAGCACTTCCTCGCCGGCCGGCGCCTGCCGGCCAGTTCGCTCGTGACCCGCGGTTACTGGCGGCTGGGCGAGGTCAACCACCCGGACCACGACTACGGGGACGACGACCTGAGCCGCTGAACTCCTGACCCCTCACGCGCGGGGACTGACCCCAAAACGCGTCGAGCGACTTTTGTTACCTAGCCCATCGAGGTTCCCGCGACCTGGACCTTAACATGTCGGGGCAGGTTAGGTTACGAGTCTTCGCAGGGAAATGGCAGCACGCGGTGAGAATAGAGAAAGCGCCTATGCGCCTTGGTGATCCGTCCGGCCCGGTCAATTACCGCCCGTGCGACACCTGATGCAATCCGCACTGAACGATTTGCTTAACGACTTCTCCCTGGAAATGACCGGAAAGGACGTTGGCAAACTGGCGGAGGCCAGGCAGGCCATCCCGCAGGGCACCAGGATCAATGTGACCTTCCTCGAGAACGAGGAGCTGCGGATGCGACTGGAGGCCGCGCGGGCGGTCAGGCAGTCCGGTTTTGTTCCCGTGCCGCACATCCCGGCGCGCCGCCTGAGGTCGCAGACGATGCTCGAGGAGTTCCTCGCCGCGCTCGCTGCGGAGGGCGCCTCCGAGAGCGTGTTCGTCGTGGCGGGCGACCCCCCGGTCCCGCTCGGACCGTACGAGGACGCCCTGGCCGTGATCCGGTCAGGGCTGCTCCAGCGGTACGGAGTGCGGGACGTCGGGGTGAGCGGCTACCCGGAGGGACACCCAGCCATATCCGATGCCGTGCTGTGGTCCGCGCTCGAGGGCAAGGCCGCGACCCTGGCCAGCCTGGAGCTGCCTGGCAGCGTGATCACGCAGTTCGGCTTCGACGTGGACCCGGTCCTGAAGTGGATCCAGGCGGTGCGGGAGCGGGGGATAGCGCTGCCGGTCCGGATCGGCGTGCCCGGCCCGGCGGGGGTGCGGCGGCTGCTGACCTATGCCGCGCGCTTCGGCGTCGGCACCAGTGCCGGGATCGCGAAAAAATACGGCTTCTCCATCACCAATCTCATGGGCACCGCGGGTCCTGACCGGTTCATCCTGGCTCTCGCGCAAGCGTACGATCCGCAGCGCCATGGCGACGTGAAGCTGCATTTCTACACGTTCGGAGGCATCAAGGCCACAGCGGAGTGGATCTCCCAGTTCCGGCAGAAGCAGCCGCCTGCCGGTGACCGGGCGGTCGCATGAGCGGGTGATCGCAGGCGTTACCGGTAACAGCGGCGATTCGACCACGGGGCTGAATGGGGCGTCCCGGAGAACGGGGAGGTTCCTCCCTGTACTTAGCCGCGATGGTCCGGGTGCATCAGTGGGGCGGTAGCGGCACGGGAGTTCGCGCCGGGCAGCCTGCGGGCCAGATGTATGGCGTTCCTGCTGTCAGGACAGCCGGGGAGATCGTTAAGCCCTGAGGGCGACGACTACTGGACGGCTTGCTGGGCCCTCTTCTCGGGCAAGCCCGCGTTCGCGGTCTTGCCCGAGCCGGTCTTCCGACCCGGCTGACGGCGCTTCATGCGCGCGTAGACGACCGCTTGCTTCCCCTCGCCCGGGCTGCGGCGCTCGATCATGAACAGCGAGGCCGCCTTGATCAGGTCGGTCAGCTTCGCGTAGCCGTAGCTGCGGGAGTCGAAGTCGGGCCGCTGGTTCGTGATGATGTTCCCGATGGACGCCAGCGGCGCCCAGCCGTCGTCGTCAGACGCCGCCTCCACCGCGTTGCGCAGCAGGTTCACCAGCGCGCTGTCGGCCTTGAGTTCGGCCGCCGTGGCGGGCGCCCGCCGCGCGGGCTTCGCCTCGGCGTCCGCGGCCGTGCCGTCGTCGGTGAACCTGAGGTTCTCGATGTAGATGAACTTGTCGCACGCCGCGACGAACGGCTTGGGCGTCTTGCGCTCGCCGAAGCCGTACACGGTCACGCCCGATTCGCGCAGCCGGGCGGCCAGGCGGGTGAAATCGCTGTCGCTCGACACGATGCAGAAGCCGTCGAAGCGGCCCGAGTACAGCAGGTCCATCGCGTCGATCACCATGGCGGCGTCGGTGGCGTTCTTGCCCCTGGTATAGGCGAACTGCTGGATGGGCTGGATCGACTGCTCGAGCAGGTGCTCCTTCCAGCCCTTCAGGCTCGTGCCCGTCCAGTCGCCGTAGGCGCGCTTGACGTGCGCGGTGCCGAGCTTGGCGACCTCGGCCAGCAGGCCCTCGGTGATGGAGGGCTGCGCGTTGTCGGCGTCGATGAGTACCGCGAGCCTGGCGGTGTTCTCGCTGGCCATGGGCAAACGCTACACCTGCCCGCCCCGCTCGCCACGTCCCGCTGATCGCCGGCGATCTCACTGGGCCGTGTCCGCCCGGTTCCCGGTAAACAGTAAACCCCGCCGTAACTAAAACGTTACTGAGCCAATTTGTCGATCGCTGCCGCACGGGCCTTCATCTGCTCGGCGGACGGCGTGCGGCCGGGGCTCTGGGGCATCCCGCGGCGGATGAACCGCCGTTGCCTGGCCGTCGGCCCGTACCCGGTCAGCATGTGACGCAAGGCTGAGTGGCACCACCACCTGGTAGCCGCAGTCGATACCGGATTGACTGCTGCGCGCACGCGACGCCCGATCTGGGACATCCTGCCTCCCGCTTGAGAACGGATCCGCCTGCATCCATCATGCGCCCTGTCACGGCGAAGATGAGGACCGGTGCCGGAGGCCCAGCCCGCCGCATTAAACGCGCTGCTCGCCAGCGTCATCGCCGGCCCGTTACGGCGCGGGCAAGACCACCACGCTGCTGACCATCGCGGGCGTCCAGGCACCGGGGCGAGCGACTGGACGCCGAGGCGGCCTATCGCTACTTCCCGGCGCTGGCCCGGCTGACCGGCCCTGCTGGTGGAACAGCACGTCGAGCTCGCCCTGGCCGTGGCCGACCGGGGATACGTGCTCTCGCACGGCGAAATCGCCGCCATCGGCGCGAGCCAGGAGTTGCGCGCCAACCCCGAACTCGTGCTATCTAGTTACCTAGGAGAGCACACGCTGCCCGCGGAACCGGATAACGCGCCGGAGCCAGGGCAGTCATGACGGGAATAAGCCGGCCTGCGCGCTACCCCGAGCGCGCCGCTGGGTAGGAATCCCGACGCTGGCAGCGTCGGGCGGAAACGGGAGGCAGCGCCACGAGCGCCACGGGTGGCAGTACGGAGGCATTCTCGCTGGCGGGGTCGCGCTTCCTGACACCGGTCCGGTCGCACAGGTCCGGGTTTGGCGTCCGGCGTGAAATGACCGCCTACTGGCTCTTCGCGGCATATGCGGTCGCCGTCGCGCTGCTGGCCAGGGGCGAGGACGAGGTCTGGGCGGTATGGGCGGTTCCCGCTTACGGGGTCGCGGCGGTGATGCTGCCGCGGTCGCGTACCGGTAGCGTGGCGGTGCTTACGGCCGTGTTCGCGGTCGCCGCGCCGCTCCTGCTGCTGCTCGCCCAGGGCGGCGAGCTCGCCGCGGGGATGACCGTCATCGAGCGGTCCGCGGAACTGCTGGTCAAGGACGGCACCCCGTACCTTCCGTCGTGGCAGCTGTCGTCGTGGCTGGCCTACAACCCGTACCTGCCGGCCATGGCGCTGTTCGGCCTGCCAAGCGCCGCGGGGCTGCAGGGCGCGCCCGGGAATCCGCGGGTGTGGCTTGTCCTGGTCACCGTGGCGGCGCTCGGCGCGGCGTTCTGCACCCTGGTCCCGCATTCGGTGCGCGGCTGCACGGACTGCCGCCGTGGCGCGGCGCGGTACACGGCGTTCGCGGTCGCCTGCCCGGTGATGGCGCTGAACCTGGCGGTGACGACCACCGACCCGCCGGTGCTGGCCCTGATGCTGGTCTCGCTCGGCCTGATCGCCCGTCCCGAGCGCGCCTTCGCGTCCGCGGCGGCGCTGGGCCTGGCCAGCGCGATGAAGCCGACCGCCTGGCTGGCGATCCCGGTCATCGCCGCCATGCTGCGCACGCGCGACGGCACCAGGGCGGCGATCCGGTTCACGGCCACGGCGCTGGCCTTCGTCGCCGCCGCCCTGATCCCCGCCGTGATCGCCAGTCCCGAGGCGACGCTCCAGAACACGGTGCTCTTCCCGCTGGGCCTCACCTACCACCTGACCCCGGCGCGGAGCCTGATGCCGGGCGACCTGCTGGCGCGAACCGGCCCCGTCGGGCACGATGTCGCGGCCGCCCTGGTGCTCGTCGCCGGGCTGGCGATCGCGGTCTCGCTCGTCGTCCGCCCGCCCCGCGACCTGCGCGCGGCCACGTGGCGGCTGGCGCTCGGCCTGGCCCTGATGTTCGCCCTGGGCCCCGCCGAGCGCTTCGGCTACTTCATCTATCCACTCGGCCTGGCAGGCTGGCTGATCCTCACTCGGCAGGAGCCACCGCCCGCTGCCACGCGGGTTCCAGTATCGGTTGCCGATAGATCGGTTGCCGATATAGAATAGGCAGCATGCCGAAGGGTAACCAGAGCGAGCCCGACGACGGCCAGGCACTGGCCGGGTTCGGCCGGTACGCGGGAGCGGCGACGCTGATATTGTCCAGCCTCGCCGACGGGACCAAGCACGGGTACGCGCTCACCAAGGACATCGAGTCGTTCGCGGGGGTCCGCATCTCACCGGGCACCCTGTACGAGGCGCTGGCCCGCCTGGAGTCGCAGGGCCTGATCGCGGCCGTCGAGAGCGACGACCGCCGGCGGCCGTACCGGCTGACCGCCACCGGGGCGACAGCGCTCCGGGCGCACCTGAACGCCCAGCGCCGGGTCGTGGACACCGGGCTGCGCCGCCTGGCCGGCAACTGGGGAACCGCGTGAGCCCGGCCGGCCCCATCGCGGCCGCGGACGCCGGCCCGGCCGCGCCCGCCGGCGGGACGCCCGGGGATCGCGCGGACGCG
>DAHVAN010000001.1 GCA_027314595.1 Actinomycetota bacterium
GCCTCGGCGGGAACCTGCCCGGAGGCGAGGAACCGCGCCATCTGGGCGATCGCGGGGGGCAGGTCGCCGGGGGAGGCGGCATCCACGATCAGCACCGGCAGGGCGCGCGGCCCGCGCACGTCCGCCCCGGGCGCGAACGCCTCGGCCCGCGGCCTGCAGGCCGGCACCCACAGCCGCGCCGCGGCGCCGTCGGCGGCCAGCGCGGCCAGCCGCTTGGCGGCCGTCGGGTCGCAGGCCGCGAGCACCTCCGCGGTGAACGCGTTCTCCGAGGGCCCGCCGAGCGCGATCCGGAAGTCCGGCAGGTTGGAGTCGACGTCCACCGACCCGTAGCGCGGCCCGGCCGCCCGCGAGCAGGTCGCCGTGACGCCGGCCCTGGCAAGCCCGATGAGCAGGTCCCTGATGAGACGGCGATCCTCGTTCGGGATCAGGTCAGGGGTTATCACCTCAGCCACCCCGATCGCCGCGGACACCGGGCCGTCCGGCGTCTGGAGCGCCACGCGTGCGACCGACCCGAGGCCGAACCACTGGTTGGCCGGGTTCTCCAGCGTCCACCAGTTCGCGGCGGTGTCCGCCTCCGGCGCCCCGAACGGCCGCCCGATCACCGCGGTCGCCGTCTGGTACAGCGGCAGCCCGCCGGGGACGTCCGCGGGGAAGCGCACCCGCAGCAGCCGGT
Source organism: Actinomycetota bacterium (assembly GCA_027314595.1). Classification (GTDB taxonomy): domain Bacteria; phylum Actinomycetota; class Actinomycetes; order Streptosporangiales; family Streptosporangiaceae; genus Trebonia. The sequence continues at coordinate 674 of DAHVAN010000001.1, forward strand.
CCTTGCCGATGGACCCGGACACGCGGGTGCGGAACTCGACCCGGTCCGCGCCGTCCCACAGCAGCGTCTCCTGCGTGATCCGCAGGTCCCCGAGCGGGAACGTGGCGACCAGCCGCGATCCGGCGGGGCACCGCTGGGCCGCCACCGTGGCGGCGACGCCCGCCGAGCCGGCGCCCGGGCCCTTGGGCGACAGGTGCCAGGGACCCTCACCCCAGCGCGGGTGCTTGTCGTACTCCTCCTGGAGCACGAGCTCGTTGCCGGGGCCGCGCAGCACCTCCCGGCCGGCCCGCTTGTCGGTGATCGCGAGCGTGCCGCCCCGCCCCGGGTCGGCGCTCACCAGGTAGGCGTCGTTCTCGATCGCGGTGCCCGCCTCGCCGGCCCAGCCGCCGGACGCGCCGCCCTCGCCCGGTTCGAGCAGGTAGCGGCGGTAGCCGAGGGCGGGCACGGCGGCGGCCCTGAAGGTCAGCGTGACCTCGGCGAGCGTCCCGTCCTCGTGGCGCCTGACGCCCTCGGCGAGCGCGCCGAGCAGCTGGCCGCCGGCCGGGTCGCGGACCGTCAGCCACGGCGTGCCCGGCTCGTCGAGCCTGACGACCGCGGTGACCATGCCGTCGCGCTCGCGGGCGAGCCCGTTGAACACGGTGACCGTCCGCGTCCCGGCCCCGGCCCCGGCCCCGGTGCGAGCGATGAAATCGATTGCGTCGCGGCGCGCGGCGTCCCCGCGCTGCCACGCCTCGCGCCATCCGGCCAGCAGGTCCAGGTACACCTGGTCGGATTCGGTGCCGGTGATCGCGTCGTGGTGCGCCCCGTAGGCGAGCTGCCGCCACGCCTTGTCGAGCGACCCGGCCGGGTACGGCGCGCCGCCGAGCCAGGCGAGCGTCGCCAGCCGCTCGCCCTCGGCGACCGCGGTCTCGCCCGCCCGGTGCGCCAGCTTGGTGTCGGCGTAGGAGACGTCCTTGCCGGTGTAGACCGGGTTCATGTCCCGCGTCTGCGGCATGATCCAGGCGGTGCAGCCGGGCCCGGAGGTCTCGGCGCGCACCGCGTCGAAGAACTCGCGCGGTATGGCGGTGACGAACCGCGGCCACAGGTACCTGGAGTTCCACGACCGGTGGATGTCGGTGACCCAGCGGGCCGGTATCACGTGGTCCGAGCCGACGGGGAGCATGACGTTCCTCGTCGCGGCCGCCGCGGCGAGCGAGCGGAACTGCTCGTACGCCGCCCGCTCGGCGGCGGGCAGGTCAGGGGTGGTGTGCAGGCTCCAGCCCGCGCCGTAGTGGTTCGCCATGTAGGCGGTCAGCAGGCCGCCCCCGTCGGGGGAGAGCCACTCGAATTCGGCGGGGAACTGCATGCGGGCGTTGTCTTCGGGACCCCACTGGTGGAACGGCCCGCGCGCCCACGAGGAGGAGGTGAGCCCGGCGGCCGCCATCAGCCCTGGGAACCCGGGGTCGTGGCCGAACACGTCAAGCATCCACGCGGACCTCGGGTCCGCGCCCAGGATGTCCCGCTGGAACCCCATGCCGTACACCGCGTTGCGGATCGTGGTCTCCGCGCTGGTCAGGTTCGTGTTCGGCTCGTTGTAGGTGCCGCCCACGAGCTCGACGCGGCCCGCCTCGATCAGGGCCCGCAGATCGGCGCGGTCGGCCGGGAACGCGTCGAAGTAGGGCTTGAGGTAGTCGATCTCCGCAAGCACGAACTTGTAGTCCGGGTCCCTGCGCGCCTTCTCCATGTGCAGCCTGACGAGCTCGAACGCGGTCCTGGTGTCGGGCAGTTCGCCGTCCTCGTCGGGCAGCACGAGCCGGGCCTGGGTGAACTGGCCCTGCGTGCTCCACCACACCGGGTCGTAGTGGAAGTGGCTCACCATCCACATCGTCCAGCCTGGCTCGGCCGCGGTGATCCGCGCCGCGAGCTCGAAACGGCCGGCGGCGGTCCGCGCGATCACGGTGACCGGCCGGACCGTGCCGGGAGGGCCGGTGACGGCGACGGCCACCTCATGGCTGCGGCTCTGCCCCGGCTGCGTCCCGGTTATCCCGAACGGGACCGGTGTGTCCGCCCCGGCGCCGGCGATCGCCAGCGTGGCGGGCGCGCCGGCCTCGCTCGCCTGCGTGCTCTCGACGGTGACCCTGATGACCTGCAGCGGCCGGCTGAGGCTGCCCTGGAAGAGATCGGTCGACTCCACGCCACTGATCCGCATACCTCCATCGTCGCACGGCAACGGCGCCGTCCCGGTTGCCGGAAGAAGTCTTTCGAGGGTCTTGTCAGAAGAACCCTTTCGAGCGTAGGCTTTCGAAATATGAGTTCCGAAGAGTCGCCGCGAGCGCCGCGGCCGACCGGCCCGAGGGCGACGCGGGCGCTCGCTCACCCCGCCATGCACACCGGAGCGTTAGGCCCCGACGACCTGAGGAGCGCGAGAGGAATGCATCCGGAGATGGCACGAGCCCTGGCAGAAGAGCGCCGGCGTGAACTGGCCCGGGACGCGCGTCCCTGGCGTCCCGGCCGGCGCATCCCGCGCTACCACCTCACCTGGTCGCGCATGTCCCTGCCGGGCGCCGGGGCGGCGGGCCGTGAGCGGTCGTGGGTGATCGTCATCTCCGCGACGAGGGGACTTTAACCAGGTGGGAGCGCCTGGATGTGCTAGCTCGTCCGGCTAGCGCACGGTAGTGTGGTCCAAGGGCACGGGGGACATCGTTTTCCCTTGCGCCCAGCCGGGCTTGCAGGGCTGAACGGCCAAGCACGGGGTTATCGGACGCGAGTTCGCGAGGAGTGCCATGTCCATGTCCGACCGGCCCGCGACGCTGCGGGATGTGGCGGCCGCGGCACGGGTGCACCCTGCCACGGCCTCCCGGGCGCTCAACCCCGGGACCAGGCTCCTGGTCAGCGAGGATACCGCCCGCCGGGTCATCGAGGCCGCCGAACGGCTCGGCTACCGGCCCAACCCGGTCGCCAGATCGCTGCGCACCCGGCGCTCGCACACCATCGGCGTGCTCATCCCCGACCTGAACAACCCGCTGTTCCCGCCGATCGTGCGCGGCCTGGAGGACCTGCTCGCCAAGCACGGCTACGTCGCGCTCATCGGCAACACCGACGCGGACATCACACGGGAGCGGATGGTCTTCGACCAGATGCGCGCGCGGCACGTCGACGGCTTCGTGCTCGCGACGGCCACCCTCGGCAACCCGATACTCGCCCAGGCGGCCGAGGCCAACCTCCCCGTTGTCCTGATGAACAGGACCGCGCAGGGATACCCGTTCTCGTCGGTCTCGGTGGACAACGAGCAGGGCGAACGGGCCGCCGTCGCGCACCTGGTCTCGCTCGGGCACACCAGGATCGGGCACATCGCGGGCCCGCAGCAGATCTCCACCGGCGTCGCCCGGCTGCGCGGGTTCCAGGACGGGATGCGCGCGCACGGCCTGGAGCCGCGGGACGACCAGATCGTCTACGCGACCGGGTACTCGATCGAGGAAGGCCTGCGCTGCGGCCTGGAACTGCTGCGGGCCCGCGCCGGCCTGACCGCGATGGTGGTGGCCAACGACCTGCTCGCGGTGGGCTGCTACGGCGCGTTCGACGAACTCGGCGTGCGCTGCCCCGAGGACGTGTCGATCATCGGATTCAACGACATGCCGTTCATCGACCGGCTGCGCCCGCCGCTTTCGACCGTGCGGTTCCCGCACTACAAGCTGGGCACCGAGGCCGCCAAGCTGCTGCTGGAGCGGATCGAGGACGCCGACAACCCGCTGAAGATCCTCTACCTCGCCCCGGAACTGGTCGTCAGGGGGTCCGCGATGCCGCTCGCCCCGGCCGCCGCCTCCGGCGGCGACGCGCTCGCGGGCGACGCGATCGCGCAGGACGCGATCGCGGGCAACGCGGTCCCGCTGCGCCGCGGCGCGCAGCGCAGGAAACGCTGAGCGTCCTGCATTCGATTGCGGGTGATTTGTCCCGTTAAGTCGCTATATCGGGGTCGCGTCGGCAGGGCGGCCCCCTGAGCTTAGTCACCGATGTCGCCGCACTTCAGGCACGGGTGTGTAACAGATCGGGCACCGAGGATTGACAAACCCGCGCGGCCGGGAGCAGTCTCGGGTGCAAACGATTGTGCTGCTGCAATCTCAAGCACGGCAATCTCAACGAGGACGGTATGACTGAACAAGCTGACGCGCTTCAGCTGGGCTGGCTGGGCACCGGCCGGATGGGCGCCGCGATGGTACGCCGCCTGCTCGCCGGCGGGTGCGACGTCACGGTCTACAACCGCACGGCGGCCAAGATGGCGCCGCTTGTCGAACTGGGCGCCAAGCCCGCTGAGTCCCTCGCCGAACTGGCCGCATGCGACCTTGTTTTCACCGCCCTCAGCACGCCGGCCGACTTCGTCTCCGCGCTGACCGGGCCGGACGGGCTCATTTCCGGCGGGGTCGCGCCGAAGATCGTGGTCGACTGCTCGACGATCTCCGCCGACGCCTCGGCCATCGTCAGGGAACGGCTCGGGCAGCGCGGCACCGCGCTGCTCGCCGCGCCGGTCATGGGCAATCCGAAGGTGGTGGAGGTCGGCAGGATGACCGCCGCCGTCTCAGGCCCGCGCGACGCGTTCGACACGGCCAAGCCCTACCTGGACATGCTCGGCCGGGGAGTCACCTATGTCGGCGAGGGAGAACTGGCGCGGATCGTCAAGCTGTGCCACAACCTGTTCCTCGGCGTGGTCGCCGCCTCGATGGCGGAGATCACCATGCTGGCGCAGGCCAGCGGCATCAGCAGGGAGGCGTTCCTCGCCTGCCTGAACAAGAGCGTTGTAGGCTCGCAGTTTACCCAGTACAAGACCCCGGCCTACGTGAACCTCGACTTCGAACCGACATTTACCTCAAAGCTCCTGCGCAAGGACTTCGATCTGGGCCTGGCGGCCGCGCGGGAGCGAGAGGTTCCGATGCCCGTGGCCGCGACCGTCCACCAGCTCGTCCAGGGCCTGGTGGGACGCGGTTACGGTGACGTCGATTTCGCCTCATTCATAGCACAGCAGGCGCAATCGGCCGGAATAACCCTAGAAAGCGAGCACGCCGATGTATCCGATGGGCTCGATCCAGAAGAATCCTTATAGGGAATCCAATATCAGGGAAGGAGGAACCAGGAGTTGAGCGTGAATCCCCCCTGGTTCTCCAGGAACGCCATTGCCCTGAGCGCCGTCGCGGTGCTCTCTGTCAGCGTTCTGGCCGCCTGCAGCAGCGGTAGCAGTAGCAGCAGCACGAGCACGAGCACGAGCGCCAGCCCGGGCTCCTCGGCCGCCGCCGGGCCGATCACCATCGGCGCGTCGCTGTCCCTCACGGGGGACTTCTCCGCCGACGGGGTGGCCTACCAGAAGGGCTACGAGCTGTGGGCCAAGGACGTGAACGCCAAGGGCGGCATCCTCGGCAGGCAGGTCAAGCTCACCATCTTGAACGACGGCAGCAGCGCGAACCAGGTCGTCACCAACTACGAGACGCTGATCAACAGCGACCATGTGGACCTGACCTTCGGGCCGTTCTCCTCCCTGCTGACCACTCCGGCCGAGGGGGTGGCGGCACGCAACGGTTACGCGTTCGTCGAAGGGGCGGGAGGCGCGCCAACGGTTTTCCAGACTCAGCCCAACCAGGCCGACCACAACCTGTTCGACGTGAGCCTGCCGGTGGCGGACGAGCTCATGCCGTTCGTGAACTACATCGCCAGCCTGCCGGCCAGCCAGCGGCCGAAGACCGCCGCCTACCCGATGGCGCAGGACCCGTTCGCCGACCCGCCGGTGCAGCTGGCCCAGAGCAAGCTGACCGCCCTCGGGGTGAAGACGGTGTACTCCAACATCTTCCCGGCCGAGCCCTCGGACTACACCGCGCAGGCCGACCAGGTGGCCGGTCACGCCCCGGACCTAGTGGTCCTCGGCTCCACCGACGTCCCGACCGTCCAGGCCTTCATGAAGGCGTTCCAGCAGCAGCACTACCTGCCGAAGATCTTCATCGCCGCGGCGGGCCCGGACCAGGGGTCGGCGTTCACGTCGGCGGTGGGCGCGGGCAACGCGACCGGGATGATGGTGCCGAACGGCTGGTACCCCGGTTACGCCAACGCGGCGAGCCAGCAGATGGTCTCGGAGTACGTGAAGCAGTACGGCGGCACCGCGTCGGGTGTCAACGCCGACGTGGCCGAAGCCTACTCGGTGGGCCAGGTCATGGAGCAGGCGATCACCGCCACCGGCGGGACCGACAACGCCAAGATCATCCAGTACCTGCACAGCGGCATCGCGCTGAACACCGTGCAGGGGCAGGTGAAGTTCGACGCCCTTGGCGAGAACAGCGCCGCGGCGTCGTTCATCTTCCAGTGGCAGAAGAACGGCACCCAGTTCGTCCAGGTCCTTCCGCAGGGAGCGTCCGGGTCCGTGCCGATCCTCGCCACCAAGCCGGCCTGGACCGGCTGAGGCGAGTTAGCTCAATCCCTGCCAAGGGACGATTCAACCGACCAGGACGGAGTGTGTATGGCGCGGGAGATAATGCAGGCCGTCGTCGACGGGATCCTCACCGGGGGCGTTTACGCCCTGATGGCGGTCGGCCTGACGCTGATCTTCGGCGTGCTCGACATCATCAACGTCGCCCAGGGTGTCCTGGTCATCCTGGGCGCCTACCTCAGCTACTCGCTGTGGACCAAGGCGCACGTCGACCTGTTCCTCGGGCTGGCGATCACGGTCCCCGCCATGTTCGTCATCGGCGTGGTGATCCACTGGGCGTTCATCAGGCGGCTGCGCGGCGCCGAGCGCACGTCGATGACCCTGCTGGTCACCTACGCCGTGGCGCTGATCATCGAGGGCGTCCTCTACAAGGTCTACGGCGCGAACCCGACCAGCCTGAACGCCTCCTACACCGACAACAGCGTCAAGATACTCGGCTTCTACGTGACCTATATCTACATCTACGGGTTCATCCTCGCGGTCGCGCTCGTCGGCCTGCTTTACGCCCTGCTGTACCGGACCCGGTTCGGGCGCAGCGTCCGGGCGACCATGCAGGACGAGACCGCCGCGCGCCTCGTCGGCATCGACGTGAACCGTGTCGCGGCGCTGACCTTCGGCATCGGCACCGCGGTGACCGCGGTGGGCGGCATGGTGTACGGCGCGACCAACGGCGGCTTCAATCCCAACAGCGGCTACGACCTGATCTCGCGGCTGCTCGCGATCATCATCCTCGGCGGCATGGGCAGCATCGGCGGCGCGCTCGTCGCCGCCGTGTTCATGATCACCGTGGAATCGGTCGTGACCGTCTGGTATCCGACGTGGGCGGTCGTCGTCTTCTACGCCGCGCTCGTGCTGGTCCTGGTGATCCGGCCGACCGGCTTCTTCGGGCGGAAGGCGGTGCGGGCCCAGTGAGCGCCGGCCAGGACCAGGCGGTGAGCCAGCCCGCGCGCCGCGCGGTCAGGCTCGATGCCGCGCTCAAGGCCGCCGGGGTGGCGCTGCTCATCGCGGTCGCGATCGCGTTCCCGCAGGTCTACTCCAACCCCGCGGTCACCAACTACGGCGTCTTCGCGATGATCTTCATCACCGTGACAAGCTCGTGGAACATCTTCTCCGGCAACAGCGGCTACATCTCGCTCGGCCACGCGGTGTTCTTCGGCAGCGGCGCCTACGCCATGGGCGTCGCGGCGCACGGCTGGAACGTCACCGGCACCGGGGCGTTCTACCTGATACCGTTCGCCGGGCTCGCCGGGGCGGTCATCGCGGTCCCGTTCGGGCTGATCGCCCTGCGGGTCAGGCGGCACACGTTCATCGTGATCACGATCGCCTTCTTCTTCATCTTCCAGCTGATGGCGTACAACCTGTCCTTCACCGACGGGACGAGCGGGCTGGACGCCCCGTTCCTCAACTGGCCGGCCGCGAGCTACAACACGCCCTTCTACTACGTGGCGCTCGCCCTGGCGGCAGGCACGATCGCCGTCGCCTGGGTGATCAGGCGCGCCAGGTTCGGCCTGCAGTTGCGGGCCATCAGGGACGACGAGGACCGGGCGCGCGGCCTCGGCGTCAAGGCGATGAAGGTCAAGCTCCGCGCGTTCGTCATCTCCGGAGCGATCACCGCCGCGATCGGCGCCGTGTGGTTCTTCTACGTCAACCAGGTCCAGCCGAACACCGGTTTCGACCCGCTGTTCGACCTGACGATCGTGCTGATGGCCTTCCTCGGCGGGTACGGCTCGATCGCGGGCGCGGTGCTCGGCGCGCTGATCGTCGAGCCGGGCACGCTGTGGCTGAACGCCCAGCCGCAGTTCGCCGGCGGGGCCGTGAGCGAGATCCTGCTCGGCGGGGTCTTCCTGCTCGTGGTGCTGTTCGTGCCGCGCGGGATCATCCCGACCGGCGGGGAGTGGGTCACGAGGGTGCGGAGCAGGGGCCGCCCGGCGGTGATCCCCGCGACCGCCATCGGCGGCGCGGCCGCCGCGGCGGAGTCCGCACCGGCCACGTCCGTCGGCTCGGGGAGCACGGGAGGTGCGCGGTGACCGCGCTGCTGCGGACCGAGGGGATCAAGAAGCACTTCGGCGGCGTGCAGGCGCTTGACGGAGCGACGATCGAGGTCCGCGAGGGCACGGTGGCCGGCCTGATCGGGCCGAACGGATCGGGCAAGACGACCCTGTTCAACGTCATCACCGGCTACGAGCGGGCGGACGAGGGCCAGGTCTGCTTCGCCGACCAGGTGATCACCAACGCCGCGCCCGACAAGGTTTTCGCCGCGGGGATCGGCCGGACCTTCCAGCTCACCAGGATCTTCGCCCGGCTGACCGTGCTGGAGAACATGCTGGTCGCGGCGCAGGCCAGGGACCGGCCGGACCGGCCCCGCAACCCGCTCGCGCGGTTCGGCAGGGACGCCTGGACGCACCAGCGGCGGCGCGCGATGGAACTGCTCCAGTTCATCGGCATCGAGCGGCACGCCGACCTGCTCGCGGGCTCGCTGTCCTACGGGCAGCGCAAGCTGCTCGAGCTCGCCTATGTCCTGGTGGCCGATCCGCGGGTCATCCTGCTCGACGAGCCGGCGGGCGGCGTCAACCCCACGCTCATCAACCACATCGCGGAGCGCATCCGCGAGCTCAACTCCCGCGGCACGACGTTCCTGATCGTGGAGCACAACATGGAGTTCGTGATGGGACTGTGCTCCTCCATCACGGTGCTCGAGTCGGGCGCCGCCGTGGCCAGCGGCCCGCCGGAGATGATCAGGACGGACAAGCGCGTGCTCGACGCCTACCTGGGCGCGGACCTGGAGGAGGACCCACGATGACGGCGCAGGACACGCCGGCGACGGCGCCGGCCCTCGTCCTGGACGGCGTCGTCGCGGGCTACGGCGGCGGCGACGTGCTCCGCGGCGTCACCTTCGACGTGCCCGAGGGAGCCATCACCTGCGTGGTGGGCCCGAACGGGGCAGGCAAGTCGACGCTGATGCGCGTGATCAGCGGCCTGCTCAGGCCGCGCACGGGCACGGTGACGCTGCACGGGGAGAAGCTGAACGGCAGGTCGCCGCGGGCCATCCTGAAGATGGGCGTGGTCCACGTGCCGCAGAACCACAGCCTGTTCAAGGACATGACGGTCAGGGAGAACATCGACCTCGGCGGCTACACCCTGCAGGACCGGGCACAGGTGGCTACCAGGATCGACGCCGTCTTCGACCTGTTCCCTCAGGTCAGGGACTGGGCGCGAATGAAGGCGGGCGAGCTGTCCGGCGGCCAGCAGCGGCTGGTGGAGTTCGCGCGCGCGCTCATGCTCGACCCCCGGCTGATCCTGCTCGACGAGCCGTCGATGGGCCTGTCGCCGATGGTGCTGAGGTCGGTGTTCGACGCCGCGAGGCAGATGAACGCGGGCGGCGCGACGATACTGCTCGTGGAGCAGAACGCCAGGGCCGGCCTCAAGCTGTCGCACTACGGCGTGGTGATGGAAAACGGCACCGTGCGGCTGTCGGGCACGGGCCGCGAGGTGCTCGAGCACCCGGAGATCGGCGAGCTGTACCTCGGCGGCGCGGTCAAGAGCCCGCAGTAGGCGCCGGTTCAGTGCTTGAGCGCGACCGTGAGGCCGTCGCCGACCGGGATCATGATCAGCTCCACCCGGTCGTCGGCGGCGGCCTGGTCGTTCATCGCGCGCACCGCGATGACCGACGGGTTGTCGTTCCCGGCGTCAAGCACCCTGCCGTGCGAGAACGTGCTGTCCACCATGATCAGCCCGCCGCCGCGCACCCGCGGGACGAGCTCGGCCCAGTAGCTGGGGTAGGAGAGCTTGTCGGCGTCGATGAAGGCCACGTCGAACGCCTCTTCCGCGGGCAGTGCCCGCAGCGTGTCCAGGGCCGGCCCGAGCCGCAGCTCGATCCGGCCGGCGAGCCCGGCCTTCTCCCAGTACTTGCGCGCGACCGACGTCCACTCCTCGCTGACGTCGCAGCACAGCAGGCGGCCGTCCGCGCCGAGCCCGCGCGCGATGCAGATCGACGAGTACCCGGTGAAGGTTCCCACCTCGATCGCGCGGCGGGCCCGGCCGAGCCTGGTCAGCAGCGTCAGGAACGTCCCCATCTCGGGAGCCACCTGCAGGCCGGTCTCGTTCGGGTAGCGCTCCGCGGTCTCGGTGGCCAGCTCGCGCAAGATCGCGTCCGGCGGCGTGCTGTGCGCCGTGAGGTAGGCGTTCAGATGCAGGCTGATCTGCTCACTGCGCCGTGTCATGCCACAAACCTAATGCAGCCTCCCGGCCCGACCGGGCCGCCCCCGCGCTGCCCTGGCCGGCCCGGGCAGGCCTGCCCGGGCCGGCCCGGGCAGGCCTGCCTAGTGACGTATCACACATTTGCCGGATTTCTAGGACAAGACCGGATTAAGGTACCTACAGCACAGACGTGCCGCAGAGGATGCTTGGCCGCGCAAAGGGGCTGTTGTGGCGGCAGGCGCAATCTGCATAAGGGCTGGCGCGAGCGGGCGTATGCAGCGAGGACATAACGATGGGTACCCATGGTGCCGCCAGCGCTCAAGTGCGCACTGGCGGGGTCGGCAACCATGCCAAGAGATTGATAAATATCGATAAGGGCAGCTCACTATTGATGCCTTTGGCGAACTGGCCGGTGGCGCAGCGACTATTTGCTGTAATCGCGCTGGCGCTCGCCATGGGCCTGGTCTTCGGCGGCCTGCGGGTCGCCGACGCGGAGGGCAGCGCTGCCCAGTTCGGCCAGGTATCCGCGCTGGCTGACCTGGGCGAGCAGGTCACCGTGCTGATCCAGGATCTGCAGAACGAGCGCGACGTGACGGCCGGCCTCTTCTTCGGCGGTAACCCCGCGGTGCTGAATCCGCTGTACGCCGCCACCGATACCGCGGCCGCGCAGGTCCGGCGGATGGCGGCGGGCATCGGGGGCGGATACCCCTCGAACATCCGGGCCGACGTCGCCACGGTGCTCGCGGACATCAGCCCGCAGCAGATCGCACGGCTGCATCACACGCTGGGCTCGGACGAGGACACGGCCGCGGAGATCGCCCGTTACGGCGTTCCGATCGCCGACATGATCACCCTGAACCAGCTGATCGCGCAGGGCGTGCCCGACGCCGCGCTCGTCAACGACGTGCGCACGCTGAACTTCCTGTCGCTGGCGAAGGAACAGGCCTCCCAGCAGCGTGCGCTCTTGAACAGCCTCTTCAACGACCCGTACTTCGTCCAGGGTGACCCGACGGGTGCCGACAGCGCCGAGCTCGCGGCGCTGACCATCTCAAGTGCCCAGGAAGCAATTGACGAGGCGGCGTTCCAGACGACCGCGACGCCGGCCGAGAAGGCCCTGCTGTACGACGCGCTCGCCTCACACGGCGCCGGCGTGGCGGCGGGCATCGAGGACTTCGTCTACGGCAACGCCCCCACCGTGCCGGCCACCGCGCCCATCGTGCCCAACCCGATGGCCGCCATCACGGCGCTCGGCTTCAGCCAGAAGCAGGCGCCGCAGGTGTGGTACGGGTCGATGTCCGGCAAGATCAACGCGATGCGCTCCGCCGAGCAGACGATCGCGGCCGGCATCGCCGCGCGCGCGCACACGCTGCAGGCGAGCGCTGCCCAGTTCGCGCTCGTCACCGGCGTCATCACCGCCGTCGTGCTGCTGCTTGTGCTGATCGCCGCGCTGCTGGTCGCCAGGTCGCTGGTGCTGCCGCTGCGCAGGCTGCGAGCCGGCGCGCTCGACATCGCCTCGGTGGAGCTGCCCGAGCGGGTCACGCGGCTCAGCGAGTCGCTCGAGCTGGAACCGGACCTCGCCGTCACGCCGATCGACGTGCTGACCACCGACGAGATCGGCCAGGTCGCCCGGGCCTTCGACCAGGTGCACGCCGAGGCGGTGCGGCTGGCGGGCAACGAGGCGATTCTGCGCACCAGCTACAACGCGATGTTCGTGAACCTGTCCCGCCGCAGCCAGTCGCTGATCGAGCGGCTCGCGCGGCAGATCGACTCCCTGGAGCAGAACGAGGACGACCCCGACAGGCTCTCCAGCCTGTTCTCCATGGACCACCTGGTCACCCGCATGCGCCGCAACTCGGAGAACCTGCTGCTGCTGGCTGGCCACGAGGGCGCCCGCAAGTGGAGCGAGCCGGTGGCGCTCGCCGACGTGGTGGGGGCCGCGACGTCGGAGATCGAGCAGTACGGCAGGGTGGTGCTCGGCATCCAGGCCGGGGTCGCGGTCGTCGGCGAGGCGGTCTCCGACGTGGTTCACCTGCTCGCCGAGCTGATCGAGAACGCCACCATGTTCTCGCCGAGGGACACCCAGGTCACGGTGTCGGGGCAGGAGCTGATCAGCGGCGGCGTGCTGATCGAGATCAACGACGCGGGGATCGGGGTGTCCGAGGCCCGGCTGAGCGAGATGAACTGGCGGCTCGACAACGCGCCGGCGATGGACGTGTCGGTGTCCCGGCACATGGGCCTGTTCGCCGTGGCCCGGCTGGCCGAACGCCACCACGTCCGGGTCCGGTTGCGGGCCGGCGCGCCGCAGGGGCTGACCGCGCTGGTCTGGCTGCCCGATGGCGTAGTCGAGCGGACGGCCCGCGGGTACGCCTCCCCCAAGGGGTGGTGGTCCCGGCCGTTCGCCGCACAGGGCAGCGGCATGCGCGGCGCCATCGACGGCCGCCGGGCCGCCGTGGCCGCCGGCGCCGCGCTGACCGACCGGGGCATCGACGGGTCCGGATCGCAGGAGGAGCCGGCGACGGACTGGTTCCGCAGCCGCCGGATAGCCGCCACGGGCGTGGGAGCGGGCAGCGGGCTGCGGTCGGCCGCGCCGCGCGTCCCCCGTCC
>DAHVAN010000003.1 GCA_027314595.1 Actinomycetota bacterium
CCCTCGGCGGCGGGGCCCTCGGCGGCGGGGCCCTCGGCGGCGGCGGCCGGGCCCTCGGCGGTCAGGGGGCGGACGCTGTCGGCCGCGCGCTTCGCGGTCGCGCTCGCCGTCGGCAAGGGGTCGGGCGCCGCGGGCAGGCTGCTGAACATAGGCGGCGGAACGAGTTTCCCTGGCGCCGTCGCCCGGCGCATAGACCCTCTCGTGCTGCAGAAGGTCGCGATGGCGAGCAGGGCGCGCAAGGCCGTGATCACCGGGAGCAACGGCAAGACGACGACCTGCCGGATGCTCGCCGCCCTCGCCGGGACCGCCGGCGTCAGGGTCGCCCAGAACCGGGCCGGGTCGAACCTGCTGCAGGGGGTGACCTCGGTCGCGGTGCGGGAAGCCGACCTGCGGGGCAGGATGGACGCGCAGTTGCTCCTGCTGGAAGTCGACGAGGCGACGATGCGGCGGGCGGTGCCCGAGGTGGCGCCGGACGTGGTCCTCGTCACCAACATCTTCCGCGACCAGCTTGACCGCTTCGGCGAGCTGTACTCGATGGCGCGGATGCTGGAGGCCGCCATCGAGGAACTGCCCGCGGACGCGAGCGTGGTGCTCAACGGCGACGACGCGCTCGTGGCGAGCCTCGCCCCGGACGCCCGGGCCCGCCGCCTGTACTTCGGCCTGCGCCTGCGGGCCAGCGGCGCGGGCGGCGGCGCGGAGGTTCCCGAGCACGCCGCGGACTCGATCCGCTGCGTGCGCTGCCAGCACCCCCTAACGTACCGCCGGGCGTACCTGTCGCACCTCGGGGAGTACGAATGCCCCGAATGCGGGACCCGGCGGCCGGACCTGGACATCGCGGTCAGCGAAGTCCGGGAGTCCGCGGACGGGGGCACCGAGGTGACCGTGCAGACGCCGGCCGGAACCGTGCTGGTGCACCAGCCCCTGCCCGGGATGCACAACGTCTACAACACCGCGGCCGCGCTCGCCGGGGCTTTCGCGCTGGGGACGCTGGAGCCCGGCAGCACACCGCACGCTCTCGACGGCTTGCGCCCGGCGTTCGGCCGCCTCGAGGAGATAGCGGCTGACGGGCGCCTCGTGGTGCTTTCCTTCGTCAAGAACCCCACGTCGTACAACGCCACCGTACGGCAGATCCTGGGACGCCCCGGCCGCAAGCACATGCTGGCCGCGCACAGCAACACGGTGATCGACGGGGAGGACTTCGCCTGGCTGTGGGACGTGGACCTAGAGGAACTTGTGCCCGGCCTGGCGAGCCTGGTGGTCAGCGGGACCAGGGCCGAGGAAGTCGCGCTGCGGATGAAATACGCCGGGGCCAGCCTCGCCGGCATGCGGGTGATCCCCGGCCGCCAGGCTGCGCTGCAGGCCGCCCTGGCCGGCGTGCCGCCGGACGAGCCGCTGTACATCCTCGCCGGCTACACGCCGATGCGCGAGTTCCGCAAGATCATGCAGCGACGCGGCTGGGTGCCGCCGTTCTGGGAGGAGTGACATGGACCCCACCGCCCGCGCCCCGGCCGCCCCCGGCGCATCGATGGCGATCCGCATCTGCCACCTGTACCCGAGACTGCTCAGCGTGGCCGGAGACCGGGGGAACCTGCTCGCGCTCACCAGGCGCTGCGCCCTGCGGGGCATCGGGACCAGTGTCACCGAGGCCGACGTCGGGATGGTCCCCGACTTCACCGAGTTCGACCTGATCCTGCTGCACGGCGGCCAGGACTGCGAGATGCGGGTGGCGGCGCGCGACCTCGCGCTGAAGGCCGGCTCCCTGACCGAGGCGATCGAGGGCGGCGCCGTGGTCCTCACGGTGTGCGCCGGCTACCAGCTTCTCGGCAAGTACTACGCCCCGCCCGGCGGGCAGCCGATCGCCGGCATCGGGGTGCTGGACGCGGTCACCGAAGGCGGCGGCACCCGGTTCATGAATCACATCGCGGTGGCCTGCGACGTAGGCCAGGGCAGGGAGCATTCTCTCGTCGGCTTCGAGAACCACAGCGGCCGCACCTACCTCGGCCCGGGCGCGGTCCCGCTCGGGCGGGTGATCGCCGGATCCGGCAACAACGGGGAGGACGGCACCGAAGGGGCGCGCTACCGGGACGTGTACGCGACATATCTGCACGGGCCGGTGCTGCCGAAAAACCCCTGGCTGGCAGACCACCTGATCTCCCGGGCGCTGGCGCACCGGTACCGGGACATGCCGGATTCTCTGCCGTCCCTGAGGCCCCTGGACGACCAGACGGAAGCGCAGGCTCATGCCGCCGCGCTCAGGCTGGCCTGCCAGCCGAACGGGAGGTGGCGGGCAGCCATGGCGGCCCGTCTCAGGAGGCTGCGGGCGGGATCGGCCGCGGCGCCCGGGGCGCCCGGGGCGCCCGGGGACGGGCCGGGCCGGGCCGGGGCTCTGTCGGCCGAAGCCCTGAGCGCGTGATCCAGCACGTGGCCGTCGATCGAGGCCGCCCGGTTGCCGGTAGTCGCGGTCTGCCGTGGTGAACCATACAGAACCGTGGGGAACCGGATGACTGTCTACGGTGGCTTTCTGTACCCGAAGGGCCGCCGACGGCGCGACACCCGGCATCGACGGCGCTCGCTTGACCGGGGGCCCTAGATCACGAACGAGGCGCGCGTCTCCGGCGCGAACAGTTCGGCGGGCTCGAATAGCCGGCCGACTAGGTGCTGGTCGTGCAGGTAGCCGAGGAAGGTGCGCAGGGTGTGCTCGTTCGCGTCGATCCCGTAGGGCCAGAAGTCCGCGCCCATCAGATCGCGGGTGGCCTCAGCGTCGGCGTAGCTCCAGGGCAGGATGCTGGCAAGCGCCGCGGTCTCCTCGACGTGGCCCGCGGCCAGCGCCTTGGCCGCGGCGAAGGCCTTGAACAGCGATCCGGCGAGCCACCGGTGGGCTTCGTACACGTCGCGGCGGATGACGACCGTGTGCATGATCGGGAAGATGCCTGTCCGGCGGAAGTAGTCCTCCTCGACCGACCTCGGGTCTGGGAAAAGCCTGCGTACCGCGGGGTCGCGCGCCAGGTAAGGCGCCGGAGCGCGTGGCGTGTAGAGCGCGTCGATCTCGCCCGCCACTAGCATCTGCGCGAGCGTCTGGCCGACGCCGACCGGCTGGATGTCCACCCCGGGCACCTCGATGGCCAGCTTCTCGCGCCGTCCCGGTTCATGCAGTCCGCCGGTCCGGTAGCGCACGGAGCCGACCGGCACACCGTGGTGCTCGGCGAGGATCCCGCGGATCCAGACAGCCGCCGTGACCTGGTACTCGGGAACTCCGACGGTGCGGCCTACCAGGCGGCCGGGCTCGGTGATGCCGCTGCCGGCGTTGACGTAAACGCCGTTGTGCCGGAACGCCCGGGACGGGAACACCGGGATTGCCACGAATCGCCTGTCACGCTCCAGGGTGAGCGTGTAGGAAGCAAGCGACATCTCGGCGACGTCGAACTCCGCGTTGCGGGCGGTGCGGAAGAAAATCTCCTCCACGGGCAGCAGGATGCAGTTCAGTTCGGCGCCCTCGGCGCGCACCCGGCCGTCGGCGAGCGGCAGAGTGCGGTCGTAGGCGCCGCAGGCGAGTGTGACGGAGATGGGCATGGCTGACCTCGGGAAATCGCGGACGCGTCTTCGGGCGGTGCCGGACGCTGGTCCCGTAGCAGGTTACGCTCGCTTGAATGGCAAAACCGGGCACGCACCCTGCTCACCCGCGAGTACCTCACCGCGCGGAAACCCCTCCACCAGATCGAGGCGAGACGGGCATCCCCAGCACGCGCCTGGCCGCCCGCGCCCGCGACTACGCAATCCCCCTGACCAACGCCTGGCAGCCACGGGCCATCGACCCGCATTGGCTGCGCGGCCAGTACGCCCGCCGCTCCTACTCCGACATCGCCGCCGAACTCGGCGTCAGCGTCATGACCGTCATCGCCGCCGCCCGCCGCCACCATATCCCCGGCCGGCCCAAAGGCGTCCACAGCAGGCCGGAAATGATCACCACCCTCGGCGAGGACATACCACCCGACATCCGCCGCGCCGTCGAGGGCAGCCTGCACGGCTGGCAGCGGCTTCACCGCTTCCGCCAAGCCATGGCCACCCTGCCGTCGGCACCGCGGCCAGGCAGATCGGCGCTCATCCCTCCGCGCTCATCCACCAGTTCCAGCGGCTCGAACGAGACATCGGCGCAACGCTCTACCACCGCTCCAGTCCCGGGCACCCCATGCGGCCGACCGCCCGCGGCAGCGCACTCCTCCAGGCCCTCGGCCACCCCGCCGTCCGCGCCCTCGCGCCCCCGCAGCCAGACGCCAGCCAGCCGGCAGACCAGGATCCGCCGCCATGCTGAGGAGGCAACGCGGTTCAGGCTACGAGCAGGCGGAGGCCGAGCTCTGCCTCGTCAAGCCCGGCGAGGTCGCGGTTGCGCTCAGCCCACCGCCCCGAGGCCAGGTCATCGCGGAGGCTGCGCACCGCCCGCTGCTCGGCCTCCGGCCCGACCCGCGTCCACACCGAGCACGCCCGGCGCACATGTTCCTCCAGGTATGCCTCGGGGCGGCGCCAGTATGCCTGGAGGAAGCCGTCGGCGCAGTCCCACGGGATGAGCACCGGTTCCGCCCGGCCCCCGACCGCGCTGGCCAGCCGCGGCAGCCAGTCAGGGTCAGCGAGGCCGGCGGCCTCGGGCAGGTAGTCACGGGTGAGCCAGAACCGCCGGCGCCAGGCGAACTCGCTGGCATCATAGGTGAACACCACCACGCGGCGGGCCACGCGCCGCATCTCGCGCAGCCCGGCGACCGGGTCCCGCCAGTGGGGGACGGTGCTGAAGGCCATCGCGGCGTCGAAGGACTGGTCGGCGAACGGCAGGCTCTCCGCGGCGGCGGCCACGCACGGCGCCGAGCCCTCGGGGCGCAGCGCCCGCATGACCGCCGACGGCTCCACCGCGGTGATATCGCGGCCGGGCGGTTCGTAGGAGCCAGTGCCGGCCCCGACGTTCAGCACCGTCCGCGCGTCGCCGAGCGCGTCCCAGACCTGCGCGGCGATCCGGGGATCGGTGCGCCGCGTCGCGGGGTACGCGCCCCCGATGGCGTCATACAACCGAGCGCCGAACATTCCCAGCTGTTCCTCTGCCGTCACTGCCATTCCCTTCGCCCGTGCCGTGAGCTCCCTGTCGATGGCCGCCACCATGGCATCGGCCCGGTCCCGCTGCTCCAGCAGCAGGCCGCGCAGACGGCGCAGGTGCGCGACCGCGTCGGTTGCCGGGTCGTCAACCAGGTCCGCGATCTCCCGCAGCCCGAAACCCAGCCGCCGGTAAGCCAGCACCTCCCGCAGCCGCTCCACGTCGCCCGCAGAGTAGACCCGATACCCGGCTGCAGTCCGTGCCGACGGACGCACGAGCCCGATCTCGTCCAGGCCCCCGCGTCCGGGCAGCGAGCACGCCGGCTTCCGGCAGCCGGGCGCGGCTTCCACGCCCGCCCTGGCCACCTGCCAGGCCCGCAGCCAGCCTGCCAGCGCCGGCAGGCCCCTGCCGGCAGGCCCGGAACTCCCGGAACTCCCGGAACTCCCGGGCCCGGCCGCCCCCCGGCGGGCGCCGCCGGGCAAGCCGGCGGTCACCAGGACCTGCGCCCCCTGCCGGCATCGATCCCGGCGGCCAGCCCGCAATACAGCGGCCCGCCCGCTGCCTCTTCCACCACAGGCCCCCCATGATCAGGTTCGCGGACACGGCCGCGGCCGCCCGCGCGAGCCGCAGGGCAAGCCGGAACCCGGCCCGCGCGCTGCCAGCGCCACTGCACGCCCCTCAGGGCGGCTCCCGGCGCGACGCTAGGGGTTTTCCTCGCTCAGCAGATCCGGTGGTGGTCAATGCGTCGAGCGCTGTCCTGCCCTGGCCGCCGCGCGTTGCGGGCACGTGAGGCGGGGCAGTGGCGCAAGGGTTCACGCCGGGCAGGGTGCGCGGTTGCGGAGCGGGCACGGCCGGCCGGGACTGCGGGCGTGCGGGCCTGCCGCACCGAACGAATGGGTCAATCTAGCGCGCTGACGATCGGTCCAGGCGGGGCCGTTGCGCGCGGCGCGGCCGGATGCGGCGGCGCTCGCCTCCGGCGGGGGAAGGCTGCCCGGTCAGGCGCTCGAACGCGCGCCGCCGGTCACAGGAACGGGCGGCCGGCGATCTCCGGACCGCCTTCCCGGTCCCTGGTCAGGAAGTAGGAGCCGATCGCGGTGTACGCGGTGTCCAGGTAGTTGGTGTGGTTGGCCGCGGTGTTGATGTCGCGGAACGCTCGCTCGATCGGCCGGCCCCGGTACACGGCGCTCGATCCGGCCATCTCGAAGACCAGGCCGACCGCGTCCTTCGCCGCCCTGACGGTGAAAATGTTCGCCTCGCGCAGGCGAACCCGCAGTTCGAGGGACAATTCGGAGTGAGCCGTGGCGTCCTCGTAGGCGGCGCGCACGCTCTGGTGCAAGAGTGCCCGCGCCGCGCGGATCGCGGCGTCGGCCCGGGCGAACGCGATCTGGTGAGCCTGCATGTGGCCCATCGCCATGTGCCGCGTCGACCCCGCAAGGGGCCTGGAGTTGACCGCGTCCACGAACGACTCCAGGGCGGCGGACGCGATGCCGAGCGCGTGCGCCCCGTGCCCCATTTCCGGCATCTCCTTCATCCGGAAAAGCGCCCGGTCGTAGCTGGTCGCGCTGTAAAACCCCGCGTTGACCTGCTCCTGCGGGACGAACAGGCCGGATATCTCGAAGTCGCCGCTTCCCGTGCCGCGCAGGCCGAGGCCGTCCCACGTGTCGATGAGCCGGGCCTGGTCCGCGGGCCAGATCGCGAGCAGGAGCTGGGGCTGGCCGTTGGCGCCCAGGACAGGCGACCCGCCGGAGTCGCAGACGTAGGACATCCCGCCGAGCCAGGTCGCGAAGGGACAGCCGCTCGCGAACGGCCACCGGCCGCTGATGCGGTAGCCGCCCTCGACCTTGACCGCCTTCCCGGCTATCCGGCCGAGGTTCATCGCGAGGATCAGGCGCCCGCCCCCGCGCACCCGGAAGCGCTCGAACCGCTCGGGATCGAGGAAGGTCAGGCCCACGCCCGACTGAATGAACGCGAGCCACCCGGCCGACGCGTTGATCCGCGAAAGCTCCTCGATCATCTGGAGCCATTCGACCGGCTCGGCTTCGAGACCGCCGACCTCACGCGGGAGCATCGCCCTGAAAACGCCGGCGTCGTGCAGCGCCTCGACGAGCGGCGGCGGAATGCGCCCCTCCTCTAGGGCCGGCGCGTGCTCACGGATCACCGGCTCAAGAGAGCGCGCGACATCGACGAGCGGGACGGCTTCTCCATCGGTGACTTCGGTCCCCCCGGGGTTGGAGATGGCTGCCATCAGATCCTCCACTGCGTCGTCACCGCGTCGGCACCGCGTCGGCACCGCGTCGACGGGGCGTCGACGGGGCGGGGCCGCCACGACGGGAAGCTAACAGTTTTCTGATCCGGGGACTTCCAGCGGCTCCACCAAACGGACCGCTGACAGCAGCAGTGCCGCCACAAACGGCGCCCGGATCGGGAACGGTCCGCAGCGGGCCCGCTTCGTTCGGGATGATGATCTCGAATTTTCCCTGGCGCGGCGGGCCTGTCGTACGGGAACGCCGGGACCTTCGGCTCTGCATTCTGACGGCCCGGCCGGTGATAGTGATTGCCGAGCCGGGGGCGCACCAGGAGCGTCGCCGCGCGGGCGGGCAGGTGAGGACCGTGAACATTCCCCGGCGCTGGCTGGCGGCGGTCGTGCTGGCGGCCCTTGCCGCCGGATGCGGCAGCGGTCCGACCCAGGTGACCCGGACCCCGTCCACTACCCCGCCGCCCGCGACGACCACCGCCCCGGCCACGGCCACCCCGTCGGCGACCGCGACAGGCAAGCTTGTCCAGAAGGTGACGGTGACCCCCGCGACCGGGCTCAAGTCCGGCCAGCAGGTCCTGGTGCAGGCGTCGGGCTTCTCGCCCGGGCAGGCCCTGGTCATCACCGAGTGCGCAAGCAAGGGCACGGCCACCGGACCCGGTGACTGCGACCTGAACGCCATGCAGGCCGTGACTTCCGACGCCAGCGGTCGGGTAAAGAGCGACGTCACGGTCACCAAGGGTCCGTTCGGGGCGAACAAGATCGTGTGCGGCCCCGCCCAGGCCTGCCTGATATCGGTGACTCAGGCAACACCCGCGCCTACCCAGGAAGCTGACGCGCCGATCGCCTTCGGGTGACAGGCGGCAGGCGCCGAGGGAGGGCGGAAGGACCCGCCGGGGCAGGAACGTCGGCCCTGGCCGGACCGCCGCCGACGGCGCAGCCTGGTGGCAGGCTGGAGGTGAGCGCTGGTGCGGCAAGACATACGGCTTGGCCAGGTGGCGGGCGTAACGGTCGCGGCGAACTGGACCGTCGTCCTCATCCTTGTGCTCATCGGCTGGCTGCTCGGCGGGAGCGTCCTGCCCGGCGCGGTTCCCGATCAGCCCGCGGCCCTCTACTGGCTGCTGGCCTGCGCGGCGGCGGTGCTGTTCCTGGCGTCGCTGCTCGGCCATGAGCTCTCGCACGCGCTGGTGGCACGGCGCAACGGGCTCACGGTGCGCTCGATCACCTTGTGGATGCTCGGCGGGATGACCGAACTGGAGGGCGAGCCTCCCGACGCCGGCGCGGACCTGCGGATCGCGGTGGCAGGGCCCGCCGCCAGCGCGGTCGCGGCCGGGGTGTTCATCGGGGCGGCCATGGCCGTCAAGTACGGGGGCGGCCCCGTCGTGGTGACCGCGGCGCTGGTGTGGCTCGCACTGATGAACGGCATGCTCGCCGTCTTCAACATGCTGCCGGGCGCGCCGCTTGATGGCGGCAGGGTGCTGCGGGCGCTGCTGTGGCGGCGCTACCGTGACCGGCGCCGCGCCGAGGCCGGGGCGGCCAGGGCCGGGCAGTTCCTGGGCGCGGGGATCATCGGCGTCGGCGTCGTGGAACTGATGCTGTGGGACATCATCGGCGGCCTTTGGCTGATGCTGATCGGGTGGTTCCTCATCGGCGCCGCCGACGCGGAAAGGCGGGCCGCTACGGCGTCGTCCGCGCTTGCCGGGGTGCGCGTCGCCGACGTCATGCTGGTCGATCCGCAGATCGCGCACGGCTGGACCACGGTCCAGGACTTCGCCAGCCGCCTCTCCCCGTGGTCCCGGCAGGACGCCTTCCCCGTCGTGGACTGGGACGGCAGGCTCGCCGGCGTGGTGGTCACCGACCTGCTCGCCAGGATTCCCCCCGGCAGCAGGGCGGGACTGCGGCTGGACCGGGTCGCCCTCGCGGTTCCGCCGTCCTACCTGGCCGCGCCCGAGGACCCGGCCGCGCCGCTGCTGTCGCGCCGCCCGCTGGGCGGCGCGGTGATGGCGGTCGTGCTCGCGGGGGGCCAGGTGGTCGGCATCGTCACGGTCGCCGACATGCGCCAGGCGGTGCGGCGGCACGAGCTGGCCACGGCATGACCGGCTGCCGGTCACGCGGGCTGCCGGTCAGGCGGGCTGCCGTCAGGCGGCTGCCGCGATGGGCTTGCGGTCGGCGGGTGAGAGCGCGCCGTCTTCGGCCGCGATCAGCCTGCCGGCCTCATCGTAGACGTCGGCGCCGATGGCGCGCAGGGCGGCGCGGTTAGCCCGGTAGTGGTGACCGCACAGCAGCAGGTCCGCCGGGCGCGGATGTCCCTGACCCGGCGGAATGACGACCGTGACCACTGGCCTGGCGGGGCAGCAGCAGGCACGGTCGGTGAGAACGAGCGGGCCAGCCGGCCCCGGCAGCTCATCATCGAGCGGGACAGGGGCAGCGTCACCGCGGTGCGCGAACCACCTCTTCACACGACAAGTCCACAGTGGCGCGTACCGGTCAAGTAGAGGCGGAGGTCCCGCGGAACCTCAGCCGAAGGTAAATGATCATCAGCCGGCCACCGGGAAGCGCAGCCGCGCGGCGATCTGGAACGAGGCGTCGCGGACCGCCATGATCTGGCCGCCGTCGTCGAGGCTGCGGTGGACCATCTCGTCGATCAGGTCCGGGACCGGCCGTGCCGCGATCTCCCAGTCCGGGCAGCTGTCCGGGGCGGTGCCGAGCAGGCCGCACCAGCCGCACACATAGCCGGGGACCAGCCCGTCGCCGGCGACGATCAGCTGGTTCACCGCACGGGCGTTGACCGCGGCCACGCAACGGTCCAGGCCGACCGCGGCCAGCCCGCCCGGCGATACCTCAAGAACCCCGGCAGCCAGCCGCTGGGCTTCCTGCTCGGCCCACCGGGCGACGACGGGCTCGGCCAGGTCACGAACCCGGGCCGGGGTCAGGGCGTTCGGATCGGCGATGAAACTGCCCGCGAAGGCCTTGCGCCCCGCTGGCTGCAAGCTGGCGAAGAACTGCCCGATGCCGTCCTCGTGTCCGCCGATGACCAGCGGCCCGGGCTCGCCTCCTCGCATGAGGTCTTCCATGAGGTCCGCCACCTGCCGGTAGTGATGACGGGCCAGTTCGGTGATCCGGCGCTGGACGTGGTAGGAGTCCAGCCCGTACCAGCCGCCGAAGCCCGTGCTCGCGACGGTTGCCGCGTCAGTCGCCGCGACAGTCGCGATCTCGCCGTCGCTGACGGCGAGCACCCACGCGTGCCGCCTGTCCACCACGGCGACGCGGTAGTCGGGACGCCGCTGCAGGTCCGCAAGCAGCGACCGGATGTGCGGCCTGGCGGCGAGCACCGCCCCCTCCGGGACCTGGCGGCTCAGCGGCTGCACCTCGAACAGGCCCAGATCGGCGCACGCGAACATCGCCACCGTGTGACCGAGCCAGTCGCGGCCGTGCGTCACCACCGCGGATCGCACCGCGGCGCGGTCGGCGTCCGTCACGTGCTTGCGGGTGCCGTCGCCGGGTCCCCCCGCGGCCGCCGCGATCAGGTCATCGGCCCTGGCGGCCAGCTCGCGCAGCTCCGCCGGATCCGGCGGCACGCTCAGGTACAGGGAAAGCACGGCAGGTTCCGCGGCCTGTACCCGGGCGAGCTTATCGACCTCCGCTCTGCTTATCATCATGTTCCCCCCTTCCTGGACTATGCGATCAGCGTTCAGCGGCAGGTGCACGCTCGCTAGGGTCAAAGGTCCGGGTCGACGCCACCGGCGGCGCAGTCCCTGGGTCCCCTCGCAGGTCAAGCCCGCTGCTGAGCGTGCCGGGGGTGACTTAGGACGGCCCAGGACGGCCCAGGACGGCCCAGCGCCGATGGCGCGGAATCCGCACCGAACGCAGGCCCCGTAGCCGAACGCAGGCCCGTAGCGTGCGGGACCTTCGTCTCTAGGGAGCTTGGCCGCGGCGAGGTACTCAGGTGGTGAGAGGGGGTTGTGATGATGTCTACGGGAGTGGAGAACCTGGATCGAAGCATCGACAAGGCGCGGGAAATGCTAGAGCCAGCCCCGGCCGCGGGCGCCGCGTAGGGCCAGCGGCACCGGCGGCGGTGAAGGGAGCGATCATCATGGCGGACATGCGGACGGTAGCGGTCCAGACGCAGACCCGGGGAACGGTGCCCGAAGGCGCGGTCGACCTCGCTGTGCACCGGATCAGCTCGCTGCTGCACGCGGCCTCTGAGCCGGTGCTGTTCGCCCGGGTCAGGCTGACCATGAGCGCGGACCCGGCCGTGCAGCGGCCGGCGATCGCCCAGGCGAATGTCGACCTGAACGGGCGGCTGATCCGTGCCCAGGCAGCGGGCGAGACAATGCGCGCGGCGGTGGAGCACGTCTGCGACCGGCTGCGGATCCGGCTCGAGCGCGCGGAACGGAACTGGCAAGCGGTCCGCGGCGGACGGCCGGTGCCCGGGCCCGGCGAGTGGCGGCACCAGAGCCTCCCGGCGGCGCGCCTGCCCTACTACCCCCGCCCGCGGGGAGAGCGAGCCGTCGTCAGGCGCAAGTCCTACGCGGTGGCCCGGCAGAGCCCGGATGAGGCGGCCGCCGACGCCGAGCTGATGGACTACGACTTCCATCTGTTCACCGAGGCGACCACCGGCCAGGACAGCGTGATCTACCGGACCGCGGACGGCTACCGGCTGGCGCTGGCTGACCCGGGGACCGGCCGGCTCGGCCCGGTTGACCGCTCGACCACGGTGAGCACGATCCCCGCACCTCGCCTGCCGGTGGCCGAGGCGGCGATGCGGCTTGAGGCTACCGGCCAGCCGTTCCTGTTCTTCGTCAATTCCGGAACAGGCCGCGGGAACCTGCTCTACCACCGCTACGACGGCGACTACGGCCTCATAGTGCCCGCGAGCTGACGCCGTCCCTGGCGGGCACGGCCAGCCTCTCGGGGCCGGTGACCGGATTCATCACACCACTCATGACAGATGGCCACGGGACGCTGCCGCGTCAGGGCCATTCGGCCGGCCCGCACCGGTCCGAGGTCCCTAGCGCCTCGCGGTGATGCTGACAGACGCTCGCAGCATGAAGCGCGAGTTCCCGCAGGAGGCTTCCATGAGTCATTCTGTGACACAGCGGGCCCCAGGTGCTGCCGCGGCGCGTGCCCGTTTCACCGACCCTCTGCTTACCGGCCCGGCAAGGCTTGCCCGCGCCGCCGTCGGCGTGCTGGGCGGCCGCTTCTCGGCGGAACTGGGCATCGACGTCGATGCCGGGGACGCCGAGGTAGAGCGATGGTTCCTGGCTGCCACCCTGTTCGGGACGCGGATCTCGTGCGCAGTGGCGGAGCGCGCTTTCGCGGTGCTGAACGATGCCGGCCTACTCAGGATCGGGCAGGCGCGTCACGTGCCGGCGGAGGATCTCGTCGAGCTCCTCGATACCGGCGGCTACGCCCGCTACGACTTCCGGACGGCATCCCGGCTGCAGGCCCTGTCGGAGATCATCGACGAGCGATATGACGGGCAGGCGGCCGAGATCGGCCGCCGACACCACGCCTACCCGGCATTGCGCACGGCCCTGATCGTGCTGCCCGGCTGGGGACCGGTGACCGTGCAGTTGTTCCTGCGCGAACTGCGCGGCGTGTGGCCCGGCGCGCGACCGCCGCTTGATCCGCGCGCCGCCTTCGGCGCGCGCCACCTGGGTTTCCTGAGCACGGACCAGGCCACCGCCGCCCTCCCGCAGATCGCCCGGCTCGCCGCGGCGGCCGGCCTGGACATCCGCGACCTCGAAAGCAGCCTGGTCCGGCTGGCCCTCGCCCACCGGCGTTCGCGATCGGCCTGCCCGGGCGGAGAGCAGTGCGGCGTCCTGAGCGCTCACGCCCGCGGTGCCGGCGCCCTGAGCGGCTCAGGGTGTACGTGACACCCTTGCTCCGGTCGCCGGACACACCCGCTAACCTGCGTCCCGTGCGTCCCGCGCCAGCCACTGGCTCGTGCCGCGTTCTGGGCCAGATGCGCAGCCGCCCCGATCCTACCGGGCCAGATGCGCAGCCGCCCCGGTCACGCGGGCTTACCGGCCGCCTGGGGGGATGTCAGGAGGCTGAGCCGCCGAAGCGGCGAAGCGCTTCTCGCGTCGCTCCTCGTCGGGGGGCCGATGACGGAAGAAGGACCAGAAGGCGAGGGCATTGCCCAGCTGGAAGACGGCGGCCAGTTCGAAGGGCAGCGAGAGGCTGACCTCATCGAACAGGTAGCCGGTCAGCAGCGGGCTGGCGGCCATGGCTGCCTGGCTGGGCAGGTTCGACAGCGCTGCCACGGCCCCGCGCTCGCCCGGGTCGGCCAGGCCGACGGTGTACGACTGGCGCAAGGGCATGCCGATGCGCTGGACGATCATGCGGACGAAGTACACGGCCCCGGCCCAGGCGAACGAGGGCGCCAGCACCATCGGCACGAGGAGCACGGCCTGTACCGTCCGCACCACGGCGACGGTCCGTACCACGCCCCACCGCCGGGCCAGGCCAGCGGCAGACAGGACCGAGATGCTGGTGACCGCGTTGATGACGGCGAAGAGCGCGCCGACCTCCCCGGCGCCGGCCCCGTACCTGCGGAAGAACCAGTAGGTGACGAACGGGCCGAACATGCCGATGGCCATGCCGTTGAGGCCGTTCGTGATCCACAGCCGGTACAGCAGCCAGCGGGACCGCCTGGGCAGCACCCGCCGCTTCACCGCAGCCGCCGGCCGGCGTGGCGGTTCCGCCAGCCAGAGCGCCATGAGCCCGGCGAGGGCGGACACCACGGCGACGGCGATGAAAGCGTCCCTGAAGGCGGTCGTAGCGGCGGCGCCGTGAACATGGCCGGCCGGGGCCAGCAGGGCCAGCAGCCCGCCGGCGGTAGCGCCGAGGGAAGAGCCGAAGGCCAGCCGGCCGAAGGCATCGTTGCGGTGGCGGGGGGCAAGGTTGTCGGTCACCAAAGCCGACTCGGCCGGCTGGTACGGGCCGACCGCGCCCGCCCCCGCGCCGGCGCCCCGCCCGAAGCTGCCGAGAGCGCCCATCACGAAAAGGACCGGGACACGAGCGGTGAAGGCGAACGTCACCGCGGCCGCCGCGGACAGCAGCGGCATGACCACCAGGAACGGCTTGCGCCCCACCCGGTCCGACAGCGTGCCCGCCAGCGTGGAAAGAACGGCCGCGCACAGGGCCACCGTCAGGACGTACTGCGACAGGCGCCAAGCGCTGAAACCCTCGAGCGCCAGGTAGATCGGCGCCGCCACGCCGGCCAGGGCGCGCCCGGCGCTCATGGCCACCCGGGCGGCGGCCACGACGGTCAGGTTGCGGCTCCACCACGGGGGCGACAGCCAGCCGCGCACCCGCCCGTGCCCCGCTGTCGGCTCTGCCTTCACGCCACGATCCGCCCGGCCGCCGAACCTAACGCCCATCAGACTCCAAGCGACCCGGGCACGGCCGCCAGGGCAACGGCACATGCGCAGGACTGACCGGCACTCCTAGCCCTGGCGGTGCTCCAGAGGCAGTATATGGCCAGGAGAGCGCGTCACAGCGGGCTAAGGAGGAGGGTCCCGTCTGGCTGCTGGCCGGTCCGTGATCCGAAGCCGCGGCCGATCCGGGTCAGCGTCTGCGCCAGCCATCTGCTGTCGGCGGGGCCGGCGCGCTGCAGCCGCATTCTCCGTGCCCGCATGGGCACCATTCGCAGGGCCTGCAGCGTGCCGGTGCCTGGCGTCAGGGACGCGAAGTACAGCAGGCGCAGTTCGTCCCTGAACTCCTCATAGCCGCCGATGCCCTCGTAGTCGTCGATGCAGTCGCCGCAGCCGTAGAGGATGAGCCTGCGGTCGCGCCGGACAGGCCCGGCAGGAAGCCGATCCCGGGCCGCGCGGTGTCCGCGGCCCACCCTGGCGGGCGGCCGGTCATCACGTCGCCGCAGGCGAACAGCCGCACCGGCGCAGCGGCCATCGCAGCCGCCCGCGAGACGGTAACCGCCCGCGCGGGCCGTCAGGCGTCGGGCGCCTGTCCGGCTCACCGGCGTGCTGCCCGGCGACCAGCAGCAGGTCGTAGGCTTGCCGGGCGGCCTCGGCCGCCCGCCGTCCCCTCGGCTCAGCCGCGGGGAGATCCTCAAGGCCGTGTGCCAGGACGCGCAGCGCCTCAGTGAGCGCGGCCACCCGGTCCTCCAGGACGAGCACGCGTTCGTCCAGGGCGGCCGGGGCGGCCGGGGCGGTCAGCGGTTCCTGCTGATGCCGGCCGGGGTGCGTGTTCATGAGACCCCCCTCCCGTGGATCACGTCTGCCGCCAGCACAAGGCTGGCTGCTTTTCCCTCTTCCTTACACGACACCACGACTTGACCCGGCCGGGACCGGGCCGAACGGCCCTTAACGGGGCCGCGCTGCGGTGAAGGCGAGCCAACCAAGGGAGGGGACCTTGGGCCGTTTCGGACGCGTGAGATGGCGGTACAGCCACGACATACGGGAGCGACAGCGCCGCCGCGCGACAGCGGCGGCGCGGAGGAGGTCATGATGACTATCGCACGCGAGATCATGCACGCCGGCGCGGAATGCATCGGCGAGCACGAGACGCTGGCGCAGGCGGCACGGCGGATGCGCGACCTGGATGTGGGCGCGCTGCCGGTCTGCGGGGACGACGACCGGCTGCACGGCATCATCACCGACCGGGACATCGTGCTCAGGTGCGTCGCCACCGGGGGCGACCCGGCGACCCTCACCGCGGGAGACCTCGCCCAGGGCGAGCCGTTCACCGTCGAGGCGGACGCCAGCGCCGGGCAGGTGCTGGCGACGATGGAGGAACACCGGATCCGCCGGCTGCCGGTGATCGAGAACCACCGGCTGGTGGGCATGATCAGCGAAGCGGACCTGGCGCGGCACCTGCCCGAGCAGTCCGTGGCCGAGTTCGTCGAGGCGATCTGCGCGAGCAGCTAGCCGGCCCGCCCGCCACGGCTGCCGGGGCCTTGGTCCCTATCGGGGCGGTTCGCGACCGGGTAGGGGTGGGACAGAGGATTGTCGTGATGATTGGGGGCCGGCGATGAAGGCACAAGTCGGTGACGAGCTCATCGTCAAGGGACATCACGTCGGCGACGCCGATCGCCGGGGCGTGATCACCGAAGTACACGGCGAGGACGGCACCCCGCCGTACCTGGTGCGGTGGACCGACGGGCACGAAAGCTCGTTCTTCCCCTCCTCCGACACCATGGTCGAGCACATCCCGCTGCCGGCCGGGCGGCGGGCCGCGGCAACCTAGCCGGGGGCCTGCCGCGGGGGCAGCCCGGGCAAGGGCATGGCCAGTGGAGATCGCGCAGGAGTCCCCGTACGCCGGTGGCTGATCGTCAGCGCGCCGGGCCTGGGCACGCTGCGCGGCTACCAGCGGGCATGGCTGCGCGGGGACAGCGTGCTCCTGGTGGCGTTCAGCGACGACGTGCTGACCGCGGGCGTTCGAGCGCGGCGGCGGGGCCATCGACGCGAACGCCGAACTGCTGGCGCTCGGCGTGTCCAACGCCGGGGCCAGCCTGCTGCGCGGATTCCCGGTCAGCAGCAGTGCCAGCAGGACCGCGATCGCCCGCACCACGGGGGCGCGCACCCAGGTGTACTCGCTCACGGCCCTGGCCGCGGTCGTGGCCGTGCTGCTGTTCGCCCGGCCGGTCCTCGCCTCTTTCCCGCTGGCCGCGCTGGCCGCGATCGTCGTTTACGCGGCGGCCAACCTGGTCGACACGCGGGCGTTCCGGCGGCTGGCCGCCTTCCGCCGCAGCGTCGGCCGCCGCGGGATCGTCGTCGGCCTCGCCCGGGTCAAGCAGGACCTCCTCGACGACCTGCAGGCCTTCGGCCTCTCCCAGAAGATCGGCAAGCAGCTGATCTTCCCCACCCTGCCCACCGCGGTGCCCGCCTACCAGGAATGGGCCAGGCACCACCCGCGGCCGGGACCTGACATCGCCGCCTGAGCACGCGCAGGCGGTTGCGGACCGGAGTCAGGAGGGCGCGTTCGGGATAAAAGAGGGCAGCAGCGGCGCGGCGGGTCAGCTCCGTGGTGACCATGGTCCCTGGCCGAGCCGGCCGGCCGCGAGGAAGCTGTCAGTAACGGGGGTGGGTTGTCATGGTCTTCGCCGATCGCGCCGATGCCGGGCGGCGGCTCGCCGCCCTGCTCGGGCACCTGAAGAACGAGCCGGTCGTCGTCCTCGGCCTGCCGCGGGGCGGAGTCCCGGTCGCGTTCGAGGTCGCCCGGGCGCTCGGCGCGCCGCTTGACGTCATCGTGGTCCGCAAGCTCGGCGTGCCGTTCCAGCCCGAGCTCGGGATGGGCGCGGTCGGGGAGGGCGGAGTACAAGTGATCAACAGCGAGGTCATCCGGGCGGCGCGGGTGAGCGAGGATGACCTGGCCGCGGTGAAAGCGCGCGAGCAGGCGCAGGTGAGCGCCCGCGCCGCCCGGTACCGGGCCCACCGGCCGCGCGAGCCGCTGGTCGGCCGGACCGC
>DAHVAN010000006.1 GCA_027314595.1 Actinomycetota bacterium
ACGGCGCCGCGGCGCGCAAGCCGTCGCGCCAGCCCCGGCCGGCGCTCTTGAGGTCAGTCATCTGCCCCCTCCGTCTCCTCCGTCGTGCCGGGTGCCCCGTCCATGCCTGACTCCGCGTCCGGTGTCTTCGGTGAGGCCGCCTGCCTTGCCCCGCGCCGGCCACGGCGCCGCAGGCCGATGACGCCGAGAACGGGCCAGCCGGTGGCGGCGTGCAGGTCCGCGGCCGCCTCCAGCGACCTGACCGGGGCGAACCTGGGCAGCGCCACGACCAGCGCCGCGTCAGGAAGCCGGTCGCCGGGCCCGATGTCCGGCAGGGCCACCGCCGTCAGCGGCGGCCAGCCGTCCTGGGTGTCAGCCGGATGGCCCGCGCCGTTGCCCGCGCCGTCGCCGTTCGGCGTCTGCGCCAGGTATTCCGGTCCGTCGCCGCGCCAGGCCGGGGCGCCGCGGCTGGCTGCCGCACCGGACGAGTGCGCTGGTCCCGGCGCCTGCACGGGCACCGGCGTGCGCAGCCATCTGTCCGGATCGCGGCGCCCGGCTGGCGCGGCCACGGCCAGTTCGGCGTTCAGCCGGCCGGCCAGCGCGCGCAGCAGCGCGCCGGTGACGGGGCCGGTCAAGATCACGGTCGGAGTGCCGGCCCGGTGCGCGGTCAGGCTCAGCGCCCTGGCGAGGCCGTCGTCGATTCCGGTCACCAGGTCGCCGGCCGCCTCGGTGTCGCCGAGCGGGATCGCGCCGAGTTCGCGCGCGGCCGCGGACGGCTGCGCGACAGTGGGCCGGACGATCTCGCGCAGCGCGCCGGCCAGCAGGCCGACGACCAGGCCGAGCACCCCGGCGAGTGCTCCGTAAGTCAGCGCGTGCCGGGGCGCCTGGCTCGCGACGGACGGAGTGCTGACGACCGATGCCCCCGCGTTGGCGGACAGGCTGGTGAGTATCTGCTGGCTGGTGGCCTGGTCCGTGGCCAGCTCCTGTTCGGTGGCGCTGAGCCGCGACAGCAGGGACTGCGCCCGCACGCTGGTCGAGGAGGCCCCGCTGACTGTCATGGAGTCGAGCTGGCTCACCAGCGTGTCGCGCGTGGCGGTGAGCGCGGTGATCGACTTGTTCAGCGCCGCGAGCTCGGGGTTGTCCTTGATCCCGAGCTGATTGAGCTGGCCGACCACCACGCCGGCGAGCGTTCCGGCAAGCCGCACGGCGACCGGCTGACTGCGGTCGGTGACTGTCAGTGTCATCACGGCCGAGGTGCCGAGCGGCGCCACCGAGACCTCCCGCCGCGCCACCTGGGCGGCGTCCCTGGCGACGCCCGCCGCGGCTATCGCCTGCCGCACGACGGCAGGATCGGTCGCTACCGCGGTGACCCGGCTCTGGATGGCCGACACCTGTGTGCTCGAGTCCGGCGTGATCCCCTGCCCCTGCAGGTCGGCCGTTGCCGCGTACGTCACCGGCTGGTGCTCTCGCAGCGCCCCCACGGCGGCAGCGGGCACGATCGCCAGGATGAGCAGCAGCCACCGGTGCCGCCAGAAAATGCGCCTGATCGCCTCGCTAGCTTCCAACTCTTCCCCCCGAATTCACCTCAAGTTCCCCCCCAGGTCACCAGGTCACGCGACAAGCCATCACGGTACGGCTGGCCAGTCGCCCGCTGCCTCGGCTGATCGCCGCTAGTTGGGAGCCTTTTCCTACGTCGTTTGCCGGACCCGCCAGACGCCCCGCCGGCCTAGACTCCCCGGGTATGCAACAGGTCCCCATACGCGCCGCCGTGCTGGCCGGGTGCCTGCTCGCGGCGGGGTGCGGCGCCGCCACCGCGGCCGGTTCCCGCCCCGCCGCCAGCTCGCCCGCCGCCAGCTCAGCCGCCGGGACGGGCGGCAGCGCGTCCGCTTCAGGCAGCACCGCCCCGGCTCGGGCGGACAGGGTCGCGGGCGGCCTGCGCAAGATCTTGGTGATCATGGAGGAAAACCACAGTGAACAGCAGGTTTTCCCGGCGGGCATGCCCTACCTGTGGAGCCTGGCCCGCCGCTACGGGTACGCCACCGACTGGAGCGACATCGGCCATCCGAGCCTGCCCAACTACCTCGCGATCTTCAGCGGGTCGGCGTTCAACCAGCCAGACGACTGCGTGCCGGGCCCGGGCTGCGCCTATCAAGGACCCACCGTGTTCGGCCAGGCGCTCGCTCTCGGCCAGACCGCCAGGGCGTACGAGGAGTCGATGCCGCGGCCCTGCGACCTGGCCGACAGCGGGGAATACGACGTCAACCACAACCCGTGGGCGTATTTCCCTGGCGAGGCCGCCAGCTGCCGCTCCGGCGACGTGCCCGCCGGCACGCCGGCCGCCGGGGCGCTGGTCTCGGACGTGCGCGCCGGGAACCTTCCCGCTGTCGGGCTGGTCACCCCCAACCTCCTGCACGACGGCCACGACGGGACCCTGGCGCAGGCGGACGCGTGGCTGAGGGCCTGGATCCCCGTGCTGACGTCCGGGCCTGACTGGCGCGACGGCAGGCTCGCGATCGTCGTCGTGTTCGACGAGGGCGATACGACCGAGCAGGTGCCGTTCGTGCTCATGGCCCCCGGGCTTTCCGGAGCCGTCATGACCGCCCCGGCCAGCCAGTACGCGCTCACCCGGCTGATCGATCAGATCATCGGCGCCAGGCCGCTGAGCCACGCCGGCGGCGCGGCGGACGTGGCGGCGCAGTTCGGACTCGGCCGGTGAGCGGCGCGGCCGGCGGCGACCGTGGCCGCGTCATCTTCATCGGCGCGGTGCACGAGGCCGTGCCGGCGCTCGGCGTCCTGCTGGTCAGCGCGGCCGAAGTCGCCGAGGTGATCACGCTGCCGCACGAGCGGGCGGCCACCACGGCCGGCTTCGTCGACCTGGAGCCGCTCGCCGCCCGCTACGGTGTTCCCGTCCGCCGGTGCGCCGACGTCAACTCCGCCGGCTCGGTCGGCGCCGTCGCGGCGCTGCGGCCGGACCTGATCGTGGTGACCGGGTGGACCCGGCTGCTGTCCCCGGAACTGCTCGCGGTGCCGCGCCGCGGCTGCGTCGGCTTCCACGCCTCGATGCTGCCGCGAAACCGCGGCCGCGCGCCGGTGAACTGGGCCATCCTGCGCGGCGAGACGACGGCCGGCAACACGATGATGTACCTGAGCGCCGACGCCGACGCCGGCGACATCATCGACCAGCGCCCAGTGCGGATCCGGCCCGAGGACACCTGCGCGACCGTCTACGCCAACGTCGGCGCCGCGGGCGCCGCCATGCTGCGGCGTCATCTGCCCGCCCTGCTGGCCGGCGCCGCGCCGCGGCGGCCGCAGCATGGCGGCCCTGCCGGGAACGCTGCCGGGAACGCCATGCTTCCCAAGCGCACCCCGGCGATGGGGATAACCGACTGGAACCGGCCGGCCCGCGCCGTCCATGACTGGATCCGGGCCCTGACCCAGCCCTACCCCGGCGCCTTCACCGTCCTCGGCGACCGGAAGGTCATGCTGTGGGCGTCAGCCGTCCCGTCGCGGCGCCGCCCGCGGGTGCCCGCAGCCGGGCCGGGGCAGATTCTCGGCTACGAGGCGGAGGGCGTCGCGGTCGCGGCCGCGGGCGGCAGCCTCCTCGTCACCGCCATGTCGGACGCCGGCCAGCAGCCCGAGCCGGCGGCCAGGTGGGCCAGGCGCACCGGCCTGGGTGCCGGGGACAGGTTCCGCCCGGTCCCGCCCGGCACCGCCGCCTGGGCGCTCGGGCTCGGACCGGACCCCGACCGCGGGAGGTAGGCCGGCATGGCAGGCAGGCAGGTCGTCGTCATCGGGGCGCACCCCGACGACGAGTTGCTCGGGGCCGGCGCGACCATCGCGCGTCACGCGCGGGCCGGCGACGACGTGCACGCCGTCATCGTCGCCGACGGCGCCGGGAGCAGGTACCCCGCCGAGGCGGCGGCCACGCTGGAGAAGCAGGCGCGGCGGGCCGCCGAGGTCGTCGGCTTGGCGTCGCTGCGGTTGCTGGCACTGCCGGATCAGCGGCTGGACACCGTACCGCTCATCGAGCTGACCCAGCAGCTCGAAGCCATCCTCGATGACATCGGACCCGGGGTCGTCTACACCCACTTTCCCGAGGACGTCAACGACGATCACCGCATCGTCGCCCGGTGCGCCTGGGTCGCCTGCCGCCCGTACCGCAGGCAGCGGCTGGGCATGTTCGCGGTGTTCGAGACGCCGTCGTCGACGGAGTGGGCGTGGCCGCTGCCGGGCACGCCGCTGCAGCCGAGCCTGTTCGTCGACGTCACCGACACGATAGACGTCAAGGTCGCGGCCATGGAGTGCTACGAGACCGAGCTGCGGGACTACCCGCATCCGAGGTCCTCCCGGGCGCTGAGGGAGCGCGCCGCGTACTGGGGGAGCCACATCGGCCGCCCCGCGGCCGAGCCGTTCCTGGTGCTCAGGCAGGTGGTGTGAGAACTCCGGCCGGCCGCGCCCCGAGCCCGCGGCCGGGGAGGCTCACGAGGCGGGACGGAACGTGGCTACCACCGTGTACCAGTCGCTGCCGCTCGCGAGCGTGAACTGCGCCTGCTGCGTCCCCGCCGCACCCGACAGCACCGCCGCGGTGTCCGCTGACTCGCTGCCGTTGCGGGCTTCGAGGGCGAACGGGGCGCCCTGACTGCTGCCAGGAGTCACCGTAA
Organism: Actinomycetota bacterium; assembly: GCA_027314595.1. Taxonomy (GTDB): domain Bacteria; phylum Actinomycetota; class Actinomycetes; order Streptosporangiales; family Streptosporangiaceae; genus Trebonia. The sequence continues at coordinate 4,641 of DAHVAN010000006.1, forward strand.
GCGGCTGACCTCCGGTGATCAGGCCCGCGAAGACAAGCTCGCCGCCGGCGACGGCCGCGGTGGGGGCCGAGCCGGCGGCCGTGCCCTCGCCTTCCCCGACGGCTGTCTGGTCGAGCGCGCCCGACGCGGCGATCCCCGAGTACTCCGACACCGCGGCCGGCAGGTAGGTCGGCTGGGAAGCGGAGATCGTGATCGTCAGGCCCGAGGGCGCGGCCTTCGTGTCCTGCACGTAGTACAGGGCGATGTCGCCGCCGCCGTTGGTGAAGGTCTGCCAGGACGCGCGGGTCCAGGCTCCGTTCACGTCGTCGGAGACCTGGACCTGCCCGGCCGAGTCGTACTGGGCGAACCATCCGACCAGGAGATCGCCGGCGGCCACGGGCTGGGTGAGGGTGAGCGTCGTGGACGTCAGGCGGGTGCCGGGCGAGCCGGCCGCGCCCTGGACGAAGGCCGGCGAGGTCAGCGGAGTGGTCACCTGCAGCGGCTGGGACTGGGCCGAGTGGTTGCCTGCCGCGTCGAACGCGTCCACCGTGTAGGTGTAGGCCGTCCCCGCGCTGACCGTGGCGTCAGTCCAGGAGGTCGCGCTCACGACCGCCAGCGGCGCGCCGTCGCGGTACACGGTGTATCCCGTCACGCCCACGTCGTCCGTGGACGGGGACCACGCCAGGCTTACGCTGGTCGCCGACACGCTCGTGGCGTGCAGCGACGTGGGCACCGAGGGCGGCTGCGTGTCGCCGCTTGAGGCCGGAAGGAACGTCGCGGTCACCGCGTACCAGTCGGTCGCGGCGGCCAGCGTCGCCGTCCCGGCCTGAGCGCCCGCGGCGCAGGAGAGGATGTCCTGCTCGTAGGCGCTGCCTGAGGAGGTGGCGGCCCGCGGCGTGTAGCTGACGCCGTCGCTGGCTCCCGGTGTCACCGACGACGGGCTGCCCCCGGTCACCAGGGCCGAGAAGACGAGCTCGCCCGCGGGAACGGCAGCCGTCGGCCCCGTGCCGGCCGCGGTGCCGACCCCTCGCGAGGAGACGATCTGATCGAGCGGGCCGGCCACCGCCACCCCGGAATACTCGGCCAGCACCCCCTGCAGGTAAGCGGTCCCGCCATCGGAGACGGTCACGGTCAGCCCGCCGGGCGCGGACTTGGAGTCCGCGACGTAGTACAGGGCGATGTCGCCGGTGTCGTTCTGGAACGCCGTCGACGCGGGAGCGCGGGTCCAGGCGCCGTTCACGTCGTCGGAGACCTGGACCTCGCCCGCGGTGTCATACTGGGCGAACCAGCCGACGAGCAGGTCGCCCGCACCGACCGCGGACGGCAGCGAAGCCGTCGCCGACGCGACGCGGCCGCCCGTGGCGAAGGCGCTGCCCTGGACGAAGGACGGCGCGGCCGCCGCGGACGCGGCACCGGACGGAGCCAGGCTCAGGGCGGCGGTCACCATGGCGAAAGCCAGGACCTTCGCCGCCCGCGACCTGACCGGACGCTGTCGCACCCCAACCGCCTCCCTGCATGCGAGAACTCGGCCTTGTTCCGGAGCCTCTCGGGCGCGGCTGCGGGTCAGCACCGTAATCCTACAGACGGGGATGACCGGCTCTGCAACGGGCCGGCCGGCCGGCCGGGCGGCTCAGCGGATCTTGGTGCCCCGAGATTCCGTCGCGCGCGCCAGCTTAAGCGGGCGGACGCCGGCCCGCCGGCGCGTAAAGTGGCATGCGTGGCCGACCCGTCCCGCTACCGCCCCGCGCCGGGGGAGATCCCGGAATCACCAGGCGTGTACCGGTTCCGCGACGAGCAGGGCCGGGTCATCTACGTCGGGAAGGCCAAGTCGCTGCGGCAGCGGCTCAGCCAGTACTTCGCCGACTTCACCGCGCTGCACCCGCGCACCCAGGCGATGCTCACCACCGCCGCGGGCGTCGACTGGACGGTGGTGAAGACCGAGGTCGAGGCGCTGCAGCTGGAGTACTCCTGGATCAAGGAGTTCGACCCCCGGTTCAACGTCAAGTACCGCGACGACAAGAGCTACCCGTTCCTCGCGGTGACCATGGACGAGGAATACCCCCGCGTCATGGTGATGCGCGGCGCCAAGCGCAAGGGCACCAGGTACTTCGGCCCGTACAGCCACGCCTGGGCGATCCGCGACACCGTCGACACGCTGCTGCGCGTCTTCCCTGTGCGGACCTGCTCCACCGGCGTGTTCATCCGCCAGCGCCAGATCGACCGGCCCTGCCTGCTCGGCTACATCGGCAAGTGCAGCGCGCCGTGCGTGCAGCGGGTCACCGCGGACGAGCACAGGCGGATCGCCGAGGACTTCTGCGACTTCATGTCCGGCCAGACGGCGCGGTTCACCAGGAAGCTGACCGCGCAGATGAGGGACGCCTCCGACACCGAGGAATACGAGAAGGCGGCCAGGCTCCGCGACGACATCAAGGCGCTCGAGCGGGCGCTGGAGAAGCAGGCGGTGGTGCTGCGCGACGGCACCGACTGCGACGTCATCGCGCTCGCCGAAGACCAGCTCGAGGCCGCGGTGCAGGTCTTCTACGTGCGCGGCGGGCGGATCCGCGGCCAGCGCGGCTGGGTCCTTGAGAAGGTCGAGGAGACCACCGCCGGCGGGCTGGTCGAGCATTTCCTCGGCCAGTTCTACGGCGGCGGGCTCGCCGCGGAAACCGAGGTCAACTCCGGCATACCGCGCGAGGTGCTCGTCCCCGAACTGCCGCCCGACCCCGCCGCGATGACCGAATGGCTGTCCTCCCGCCGCGGCGGCCCGGTGCAGCTGCGGGTGCCGCAGCGCGGCGACAAGAAGGCACTGGCGGAGACCGTCGCGCGCAACGCCAGGGAATCGCTGTTGCTGCACAAGCTGCACAGGGCCAGCGACCTGACCACCCGCAGCCAGGCGCTGCACGAGATCCAGGAGGCGCTGACCCTGCAGGACGCGCCGCTGCGCGTCGAGTGCTACGACGTGTCGAACCTGCAGGGCACGCACGTGGTCGCCTCGATGGTCGTGTTCGAGGACGGCCTGGCCCGCAAGAGCGAGTACCGCCGGTTCTCCATCCGCGGCTACGACGGCACCGACGACGTCTCGGCGATCCGCGAGGTGATCACCCGGCGGTTCCGCCGCTACCTGGCCGAACGGGAGGAGACCGGCGAGCTGGACCGGCTCGGCGATCCCGAGGCCAATCAGGAGCAGAACCCCAACTCCTCGGAACGGAGCGTGGCGACTGGTCAGCGCACGTTCGCGTACCCGCCGAACCTGGTCGTCGTCGACGGCGGTGCTCCGCAGGCCGCGGCCGCTGCCGCCGCGCTCGCCGGGCTGGGCATCGACGACGTGGCGGTCTGCGGCATCGCCAAGCGGCTGGAAGAGGTGTGGCTGCCGGGGGAGGAGTACCCGGTGATCTTGTCGCGCACCAGTCAGGGCCTTTACCTGCTGCAGCGGGTGCGGGACGAGGCGCACCGGTTCGCGATCACCTACCACCGGGCCAAGCGCGGCAAGGCCGCCACCGTGTCGGCGCTCGACGCCGTGCCGGGGCTCGGGCCCGCGCGGCGGGCGGCGCTGCTGAAGAAGTTCGGCTCGGCGCGGGCGGTATCGGCGGCGTCGGTCGCCGAGATCGCGGCGGTGCCGGGAATCGGGCCGCGGCTGGCCGAGTCGATCGCCGGCGCGCTGGCCAAGGCGTCTTCAGGTTCGGGGGGGACATGATGAATGATCCCGGCGGTGAACGCGGCGCGCACGGCGCCCCCGACATCGTCATCGTCACCGGCATGTCGGGGGCCGGGCGGTCCACCGCGGCCAAGTCGCTGGAGGACCTCGGCTGGTTCGTCGTCGACAACCTGCCGCCCGCGCTGCTGCCGACGATGCTCGACCTCGCCGACCGCGCGTCGCTGACCGGCATCGCCGCGATCGTCGACGTCCGGTCGCGCGCGTTCTCGACCGACCTGAAGACGGCGATCTCGTCGCTGGGGGCACGCGGCGTGTCGCCCCAGGTGGCGTTCCTCGAGGCCTCGGACGAGGTGCTGGTCCGCCGGTTCGAGAACGTGCGCCGCCCGCACCCCATGCAGGGTTCGGGCACGATCGTCGACGGCATCGCGGCCGAGCGCGAACTGCTGCGCGCGGTGCGCGGCGACGCCGACATCGTGCTCGACACGTCGGCGCTGAACGTGCACGAACTGCGGGCCCGGATGCACGGCTACTTCGGCGGCGACTCGGTGACCGGCCTGCGGCTGAACATCGTGTCGTTCGGCTACAAGTACGGGCTGCCCGTGGACGCGGACCTGGTCGCCGACCTGCGGTTCCTGCCGAACCCGCACTGGGTCCCCGGGCTGCGGCCGCTGACCGGCCGTGACGCGGCGGTGCGCGACTACGTGCTCGGCCAGCCGGCCGCCCCGGCGTTCCTCGACGCGTTCGTGGCCGTCCTTGACGTCTCGCTGCCCGGGTTCGAGCGGGAGGGCAAGCGGTTCGTCACGATCGCGGTCGGCTGCACCGGCGGCAAGCACCGTTCGGTGGCGATCGCCGAGCAGCTCGCGGCGCGGCTGAAGGGCCGCGACGTGACGGTCTCGCACCGGGACCTGGGGCGGGAGTGACCGGTTGCCGCCGAGAGTCGTAGCACTGGGCGGCGGGCACGGGCTCGCCGCCACGCTTGCCGCGCTGCGGCGGGTGACGCCGGAGGTGACCGCGATCGTGACGGTCGCCGACGACGGCGGCTCGTCGGGCCGGCTCCGCCGGCACTACGGGGTGCTGCCGCCCGGCGACCTGCGGATGGCGCTGGCCGCGCTGTGCGCCGAGGACGAGCCCGGCGAGCCCGGCGGCCCCGGCGAGCCCGGGCGCGACGGGCCGCGGGCGAGCTGGTCCCGCGTGCTGCAGCACCGGTTCGGCGGAGGCGGCGAGCTCGCCGGGCACGCCGTGGGGAACCTGCTGATCACCGCGCTGTGGGAGCTGCTCGGCGACCCGGTGGCCGGGCTGGACTGGGTCGGGCGGATGCTCGGCGTCCGCGGGCGGGTGCTGCCGATGGCCGCGGTGCCGCTGGAGATCTTCGCCACGGTGGAGGGCGCCGACCCCGCCCGGCCGCACGAGGTCTGCGTGGTGCGCGGACAGGCGTCGGTCGCGGTGACCTCCGGCCGGGTGCGGTCGATCGAGCTGGTGCCGGCGGACCCGCCGGCGGTGCCCGAGGCGGCAGCCGCGGTGCTCTCCGCGGACTGGGTCGTGTTCGGCCCCGGGTCGTGGTTTACTAGCGTGCTGCCGCACCTGCTGGTGCCGTCGCTGGCTTCGGCCCTGATCGCGACGCCGGCCCGGCGGCTCGTGGCGCTGAACCTGGTGCCGCAGCCGGGGGAGACGGAAGGATTCTCGCCGCACCGTCACCTGGAGGTCCTCGCCGACCACGCGCCATCATTGTCCGTCGACGTGGTGCTCGCCGACCGCGGCGCGGCCGCGGGCGCGGAGAGCGAGCTTGAGAAGGCGTCGGCACTGCTGCACGCCTCGCTCGTGCTGTCGGATGTCGCCGCCGCGGACGGCGCGCGGCACGACCCGGTGCGGCTGGCCAGCGCGTACCGGACGGTGTTTTCCCGGGGGGTGACCGGGGGGCGTCCCCCGGGGAAAGGAGAACCGCGATGGCGATGACCGGCCTGGTCAAGGACGAGCTCAGCCGGGTGCCCGTGGTGAAGCCATGCTGCCGCAAGACGGAGGTGTCCACGCTGCTGCGGTTCGCCGGCGGGCTGAACCTGACCGCAGGACGGATCGTGATCGAGGCCGAGCTCGACACCGCCGCGGTGGCCAGGCGGCTGCGCGCCAGCATCACCGAGGTGTTCGGGCACACCTCCGAGCTGCTCGTGCTGGCCCCCGGCGGGCTGCGCAGGGGCAACAGGTACGTGGTGCGGGTGTCCCGCGGCGGCGACAGCCTGGCGCGGCAGGCCGGGCTGATCGACACCTTCGGCCGCCCGGTGCGCGGCCTGCCACGGCAGGTGGTCTCGGGCGGCGCCTGCGACTGCGAGGCCGCCTGGCGCGGCGCGTTCCTCGTGCACGGCTCGCTGACCGAGCCCGGCCGCTCGATGGCCCTCGAGATCACCTGCCCGGGGTCTGAGGCGGCCCTGGCCCTGGTCGGCGCCGCGCGGCGGCTGAAGATCGCCGCCAAGGCCCGCGAGGTCCGCGCCGTGGACCGGGTGGTGATCAGGGACGGCGAGGCGATCGCGGCGATGCTGACCCGGCTGGGCGCGCACGACTCCGTGCTCGCCTGGGAGGAGCGCCGGATGCGCCGTGAGGTCCGCGCGACCGCGAACCGGCTCGCCAACTTCGACGACGCGAACCTGCGCCGCTCGGCCCGCGCCGCCGTGGCGGCCGGCGCCCGGGTGGAGCGGGCCCTGGAGATCCTCGGCCCCGACGCGCCCGAGCACCTCACGATGGCCGGCCGGCTGCGGATCGCGCACCGTCAGGCCTCGCTGGAGGAACTCGGCCAGCTGGCCGACCCGCCGCTGACCAAGGACGCGATCGCCGGCCGGATCCGCCGCCTGCTCGCGATGGCCGACCGCCGCGCCCACGACCTCGGCCTGCCGAGCACGGATGCCTCCCTGGCAGCCGACCTGCTGCCCTAGGGCAGCCGACCTGCTGCCCTGGCTTGAGCAGCGTGTGTAGTTTGACCCCTCGCGAGGGGTCAAACTACACACGCTGCTCAAGCCAGG
>DAHVAN010000007.1 GCA_027314595.1 Actinomycetota bacterium
GGCGTCAGCACCCGCACGAGAACCGCCGCGGCAGCGCCCAGCGCCCCGGCCGCGCTCCCCCGGGGCCGGGCGGTCGCCGGGACGGCGCTGTTCGTCGTCGGGTTCTCGCTGGTCTTCGCCTTCTACGGGCTCGCGTTCGGCAGCCTCGGGCAGCTGCTCCGGGCCCACGACGCGGGCCTGACCCAGGTGCTCGGCGGCGTCACGATCGCGGTCGGCCTGCTGTTCGCCGGCGCGTTCGACCGGTTCACGTTCGCCGGGCGGATCGTCCGCCCGTCCATGCGGCCGAAGGCGGGGCTGGCCGGGGCGCCGCTGGTCGGCGCGATGTTCGGCTTCGGCTGGTCGCCGTGCATCGGCCCCACGCTGACCGCCGTGCTCGGGCTGTCCGCGTCGTCGGGCACCGCCGTGCGCGGTGCGTTCCTCGGGTTCATCTACGGGCTCGGGCTCGGCATCCCGTTCCTCCTGGTCGCGGTGGCGTTCCAGCGCGTGGTGACCGTGCTCGGGTTCTTCCGCCGCAACGCGCGGATGGTCAGCAGGATCGGCGGCGCCATGCTCGTCGTCGTCGGCCTCCTCGAGGTGACCGGGGCGTGGACGTCGGCGATCGACTGGGTGCGCGCCCACTGGATAAACGGCTACGAGCCCCCGCTCTAGGCTTGACCGCCACCTTCTTCTGCGGGTGGCCCGCCGCGGCCGGGGCGGCCTGCCTGCCCGGCTCAGGCGCCCCCGCAGCCTCGGCCGCCGCCTCGACGAGGGCGGCCAGCAGGCGCGGGTCGTCGCCCTCCTCGGGGTGCCAGTGCACGCCGAGGCCGAACCGGTGGCCGGCCAGCTCGACGGCCTCTGTCACGTCGTCGCCCGGCGACCAGCCGACCACGACCAGGCCGTCGCCGAGACGGGCCGGCGCCTGGTGGTGCGCGGACGGCACCCGGATCGTGGTGCCGAGCAGGCGGCCGGGCAGGCTGTCGCCTGACAGGCGCACGTCGTGCGGCAGGAACCGCACCCGGTCGGTCCGGTGGCCGGGCAGGTGCTGGGTCAGGGCGCCGCCCCGCGCGACGGTCAGCACGTGCAGGCCGCGCCCGATCGCGAGGAACGGCAGCCCGGCATCGATGGCGGCGCGCATCAGCGCCAGTTCGAACCGGTCCCTGCGATGGTCGGGCATGTCGGTCTCGTCAAGGCGCTGCTGCTCGTACAGTTCGGGGTTCAGGTCCCTGCCGCCGGTGAAGACGACCCCGTCAAGCGCGGCGACCACGGCCCGCGCCGAGTCGGGCGGCACCGGCGGCAGCACGACGGGCGCCCCGCCCGCCCGTTCGACGGCACGGGTGTAGCTGACAGGCGAGATCACGGCCTCCCGGATCAAGTCTCCCCAGCGAGCCGCTTCGAGTTCGCTCGTGATACCGATGATCGGACGGCCCATCTCGCCTCCTCGCCAATCGCGCTATGTCTGTCCCGCCGTACGGGAATCCCTTATGACACTGGGTCTTTCGCTTGTGACGCAGTGCCCTGGGTGGAACACTGTGCGCTGTGACGTCGCATCCGTCCGGCAGCCCGCAGACCCCCGGCCCGGTCACATCGTCATTCTTCCTGAACAATGCCGTGTCTGACGTGGCGATGACTTATTTCTACGCACATCTATTCGCCGCCGAACCAGAGATCAGCGCGATGTTCCCGGCGGCGATGCACGTTCAGCGACAGCGCTTTTACCGAGTGCTCTGCCAGATAACCGCCAGGCTCGCCGACTGCCCTGACGGGACGGACGCCGGCCCGCCGGAGGATCCGGAGTTCACCAGCTACCTCGCCGAGCTCGGCCGCGCGCACCGCAAGTTCGGGGTGCGCAAGGAACACTACGCGTCGTTCCGCGCGGCGCTGCGGGCGACGGCGGACAAGTTCGCGCCGCGAAGGCCCGCGGACCAGTGGGAGTCCGCGTTCGACCGCGCCGCCGAGATCATGATCGGGGCGGCGCAGGAGGACGCCGCCCGCGCTCCGGCCTGGTGGACCGCCGAGGTGACCGGGCACGAGCAGCGCACCCCGCAGGTCGCCGTGCTGACCGTGCAGCCGCAGGAGCCGTTCGCCTACCTGCCCGGCCAGCACCTGTCGGTGCAGACGCCGCGGTGGCCGCGGCTGTGGCGCCGCTATTCGGTCGCCAACGCGCCGCGCGCCGACGGCACGCTCACCCTGCACGTCCGCGCGGTCGCCGGCGGGCTGGTGAGCACCACGCTCGTGCATCACACCGCACCCGGCGACATCGTGCTGCTTGGCCGCGCGGAGGGCACGATGACCGCCGGCACCGAGTCCGGGCGTCCCGTGCTCTGCCTGGCGGGCGGGACCGGCCTCGCCCCGCTCAAGGCCATCGCCGAGGCGATCACCGGCTCGGGGGAACGGCGGGAGATCGTGCTCTACCACGGCGCGAGGTCGGAGTCCGAGCTCTACGACCTGCCCGCGCTGCGCCGGATGGAGCTGGAGTTCCCCTGGCTCGAGGTGATCCCCGTGACCTCGCAGGAGAGGGCGGCGGGCACCAGGCACGGCACGATCCCCGCCCTGGCGGCGCGGGCCGGCGTGCAGGACCGCGACGTGTACGTCAGCGGCCCCGACGCGATGATCGCGCGCACCGTGCAGGTGCTGCGCACGCTCGGCGTGCCCGCCGCGCGGCTGCGTTACGACCTGCCCGGCGAGATCGGCTGACGCCGGACAGCCGCCCCGGGCCCGTTCGGGAGAACAAGGCCCTAGACCTTGCGCCAGCCCGGCACCCACGCGCCGTCGGTCACCTCGTAGTCACCGAAAAGCGCGGGCGCCTCGGCGCGCATGATCTCCCCGATCCTGCCGAACACCAGGCGGATCTCCTCCTCGGCGCCGGGGTCGGTGCGCGCCTCGATCGTGTGCCGCAGCGCCCGTATGTTCGCCGTCCAGACCATGCCGGTGGCCACCCCGTCGGGGGCGAAGCGGCGCATGAACGAGGTCTTGTGCTTCTTGTCGTGCATGCTGACGGCGTCCTCGTCGAGCCGGAAACGGTCCGCCATCCAGTGCTGGAATGCTTCCATTTCCGCGAGCAGGGCCGTCGCCCGCTTCATGAGCTCCGGGTCTTCGCGTGCCCATTCCGGGAACCAGAAAGGCAATTCATCGAGCCGAACGAACCGGAGCGACTCCTGGGAGATAGCCGTTCCCGGGCGGTGCCTGGCGAGTTCATGGGTGAATACGCGGCTGACGTTATGCAGGACGAAAGTGAAGCTGACGTGCTCCAGGACGGACCCGTGGCCCATGCTCAGGATGTTCCGCAGGTACTTGGCCTGGTCGTCGCGGACCCTGCGGACATTCGGGTTCAGGCCGGGCTCCCAGGAGCGATAGCACATCTTGCCGGCGAACTCGGCGAGGTTCTGCGCGTCGGTGTCGAGCTGGTCGCGGTCCAGCCGCTCCAGCCAGCGCTCCCCGCCGACTTCGCGCAGGTAGGCGGTGATCGCCTCGTAGTCGGCCTCGGGCCGCGCGACCAGGAAAACTTCGGGCTCTACCGTCCTCATGGCTCAGCACCCTACCTGGGCGGGCAGAAGATTGGAGGTATGAAGCAGCGTGGCGAGGTTCGCCGCGTCTTACAGAGGTTGAAGTGCCGGGGTCCTCGGCGCCCCGGGATCGGCATGACTTCAGCGCTTCAGTTCCGCTGTGCTTTGCTGATCGCGGGGGCCGCCGCGCCGCATGCGCGCCGCACGGCGGTTCTCGCCCCGTCATCGGCCGGCCGCTGCGGCTTCCGCATGATCACGTAAGAAAATCGTGCGTATAGGACATTTTTCTTACGTGATCATGAAATAACCGGGTTCTGAATGGTTCTTCTCGAACGTGATGGCGAGAGGGGTGAGGGCTGCGGGGCGGGCGGGGCCGGGGAGGATCGCGGCGAAAGACCTCGGCACCTCAAACCCTGTAGTTGTTTTATGCGCACTAAATTCCCTTGCCGGAAAATTCACTTGTGCCGGGCGTGCGCGGCGACGGACTATGGGCGGACGGGTCGCTTCGCGAGGCACGTCTGTCCTGCTGCCGATCGCGGACGCCGGGGTCGTGCCCGCCGAGAGATTATTTTGCCGGCTCAATTCCGATGATCCCCGGTGCGCGGCGACGTCCTATTGATGGCAGGACGGAAACAGGACTGGGAGGACGGGAAGTGAGTTTTCTTCGGGGGATGGCGACCGCGCCGTCGGGCCGCCGGGTCAAATGGCTAGTGCTGGTCG
>DAHVAN010000009.1 GCA_027314595.1 Actinomycetota bacterium
GGACGGGCCGGCCGCGGTGCCGCTGGTGGTCTCGGCGCGCTCCGCGCCGGGGCTGCGGGCGGCGGCCGGGCAACTGGCCGACTTCCTGGAACAGGACCCGGACCCGCAACGGCTACCGGAGGTGAGCCGGGCGCTGCTGACCACCCGCCCGGCCTGGGAGTTCCGGGCCGCGGTGGCGACCGCGGACCGGTCCGAAGCGGTGGCGAGGCTCCGCGCGGTGGCCGCCTCGCCGGGCGGGGAGCAGGCGGCCGGGTCGCCTGGGGGCGTCGTGTTCACGTTCCCCGGTCAGGGTGCGCAGTGGGCCGGGATGGCGCGGCGGCTGTGGGCGGCCGACGCGGTTTTCGCGTCGAAGATGAGCGAGTGTGACGGGCTCCTCGAGTGGTCGCTGCGAGACGTCGTGGACGGGATGCCCGGCGCTCCGTCGCTGGACCGGGTCGACGTGGTCCAGCCGGTTTCGTTCGCGGTGATGGTGTCCCTGGCCGAGACGTGGTGGGCGCGCGGCGTCACCCCGCAGGCGGTGGTCGGCCACTCCCAGGGCGAGATCGCCGCGGCGGTCGTGGCCGGGAAGCTGACCATGGCCCAGGGGATGCGCCTGGTGGTGGCGCGCAGCCGGGTAATCGCGGCGCACCTGTCGGGGCGGGGCGCGATGCTGTCCGTCGCGGTGGGCGAGCAGCGGGCCGGCGAGCTGATCGACGGACGGGCGGTGGAGATCGCCGCCGTCAACGGCCCCGACTCGGTGGTCGTAGCGGGCGCCCCGGCAGTGATCGCCGCGGTCCGTGACGACTGCGAGGCGGCCGGGGTGCGGTCCTCGCTGCTGCCGGTGGACTACGCGTCGCACTCGGTGCACGTTGAGGCGATCGAGAGCGAGCTGACCGCCGCCGTGACCGCCGCGCTGACCGGGACCGGCGACCCGGGCCCGCACGCCGAGGAGACTCGGGATCAGCCGCCAGGTCCTGCGGTGACGTGGATGTCGACGGTGGACGCGGACTGGGTCACCGGGGAGCTGGAACCCGGCTACTGGGTGCGGAACCTCCGCTCGCGGGTGCGGCTCACGACGGCGGTGGAGCGCCTGGCGGCCGACGGGTACCGGGTGTTCATCGAGGTGAGCTCGCACCCGGTACTGACGACGGGCATCGAGGCCACCCTGGAACGGGCCGGGATCAAGGACGCCCTCGTGACCGGGACGCTGCGGCGCGACGAAGACGAGCCGACCAGGTTCCTGCAGTCGATGGCCGATCTGTGGGCCGGGGGCGGCCCCGTCTCCGCGGACGCCCTCGCCGCCCTGGTCCCGGGGGCCCCGGTCCCCGGGCGGCTGGTCCCGCTGCCAACGTACCCGTTCCAGCGGGACCGCTACTGGCTCAGCCCCACCGCGCACGGCCGGGCCGCCGCCGGCCTGGCGGGGGCCAGCGCGACGGGCCACCCGCTGCTGGACACGGCGGTCGACGTGCCCGGCGGGGTGATGCTGGCCGGGAGGGTGTCCCTGGACGCGCACCCCTGGCTGGCCGACCACGCCATCGTCGACACCGTCCTGATCCCGGGCGCGGGCCTGGTCGAGTTCGCCATCACCGCCGGGGACCTGATCGAGTGCCCGGTCCTTGACGAACTCGTCATCCAGGCACCCCTGGTGATCCCCGCCTCTGGTGCCGTCGAGATCCAGGTCCACGTCACCGACACCGACGAGACCGGACGCCGGCCGGTGACGGTGAGTTCACGCCTGGCCGGGACGCAGGGATGGCAGCGACACGCTGAAGGCTTCCTCACTTCCGCCACCAGTGCCCCCGGCCAGGCCGGCCCGGCGATGCGGGGAGCGTGGCCGCCGCCGGGAGCGCGCCCGGTGCCCCTGGAGGGCTTCTATGAGCGGCTGGCCGATCACGGCTACAGCTACGGTCCCTCGTTCAAGGGCCTGACCGCGGCCTGGACCCGCGACGGGGAGCTGTTCGGCGAAGTGACCCTCCCCGAGGGCACCGGGACCGACCCGGCCGGGTACGGCATCCACCCCGCCCTCCTGGACGCCGCCCTGCACCTGTCCATGGCCACCACCCCGGCCGGCGACCCCGGCCAGGTGCTCATACCGTTCGCGTGGAACCGCGTCGCCCTCCACGCCACCGGCGCCACCACCCTCCGGATACAGGCGACGCTGGGCCCCGGCGGGCTGAAGCTGGACCTAGCCGACACCGCCGGCGACCCGGTCCTGAGCTTCGCCGCCCTGACCTCGCGCCCCATCGTGCCGTCGGAGCTCGCCGCACCGCCGGCGGGCGGTGCCGAGGCGATGATGCTGGCCGTCGATTGGGTACCGCTCTCCGACGCTGCCCTCGCCACGAGCGGCAACGGTAGCGGGGCGGCCTCTGATCAGCCGGGCAGCGCCGTGATCGCGGGCGTGGCGGACCTGGAGGCGCTGGGCGCGGACGGGCCGCAGTGGCTGGTCCTGGACGCGGACGCGCTCGCTCGCTCTGACGGCAGCTCGCGTGCCGAGGCCGGTGCGGGTGAGCTGGTGCGGGTGCGGGTGGTGCTGGCGCGGGTGCTTGAGGTACTGCAGGCCTTTACGGCCGGGTCGGTCTCCGGTGGTACCCGGCTGGCGGTGGTGGTGCGGGGTGCGGGCGGTGACCCGGTCGCGGCCGCCGTGGCCGGGCTGACCCGTTCGGCCCTGTCTGAGAATCCCGGCCGCATCCTGCTCGCCGACCTCACCCCGGCTGCGGTCGACCTCAAGGAACTGCCGGCCCTCCTAGAGCAGGCTGTTGCCGCGAGGGAGTGGGAGATCCGGGTTCGGGACGGGCAGGTTGAAGCGCCCAGGCTCGCGCGGGCCGAGCAGGTCGGCGACGTCATGCCGGCCGGGGATCTGAGTAGCGGCTCCGTGCTCGTCACGGGTGGTACGGGGATGCTGGGTGGGCTGGTGGCGCGGCACCTGGTGGCGGTGCACGGGGTGCGGAGCCTGGTGCTGGCGTCGCGTCAGGGGCCGGCGGCGCCGGGTGCGGCGCAGTTGCGGGCTGAGCTGGAGGCGGCGGGTGCCCAGGTGGACATCGTGGCGTGTGACGTGGCTGAGCGTGAGCAGGCGGAGGCGCTGCTGGCGGGGGTGCCGGGGCCGCTGACCGGGGTGGTCCACACCGCCGGGGTGCTTGATGACGCGGTCCTGGGCGGTCTTACGCCGGGGCGGCTGGAGGTGGTGCTGCGGCCGAAGGCGGACGCGGCGTCGCACCTGGATGAGATGACGCGGGGGATGGGCCTGAAGGCGTTCGTGCTGTTCTCCTCGGGCGCGGGGGTGCTTGGTACTCCCGGGCAGGGGAACTACGCCGCCGCGAACTGCTTCCTGGACGCCCTGGCGGCGCGCCGGCGGGCCGCCGGAGAGACCGCGGTATCCCTCGCCTGGGGATACTGGGCTGAGGCGACCGCGATGACCGGGTCCAGGACCCAGGGCGACGTGGCCCGGATAGCGCGGGCCGGACTTGGCGCCCTGGAGACGGCCCAGGGGATGGCGCTGCTCGACGCGGCGCTGACCGCTCCGGAGCCGGTGCTGGTCCCGATGGTGCTTGACCTGGCCGTCCTGCGCCGCCACGACGGGCCGGTCCCGGGAGCGCCGTGGGCCTGGCCGCTGGCGCGCATGCTGGCCAGGCCGCGGCGTCGCACCGCCGCCGTCGCCAGCACCGTCGGCGCCCTGCAAGCGACGCTGGCCGCGATGGCGCCGGAGGACCGGGTTCAGCACCTGGCCGAGCTGGTCAGCTCGGAGGCGGCCGTCATCCTCGGCGCGGCCGGGCGGGACCTGGTCACCGCCGACAGCCCGCTGCTCGATATCGGATTCGACTCGCTGACGGCGGTGGAGCTCCGCAACCGGCTGACCCCCCTGATCGGGACCCCGCTGCCCGCGACCTTGGTGTTCGACTATCCGACCCCGTCCATGATCGCCGTGCGATTGGCGGAACTGATGAGACAAGAGGACGCACATGCTTGACGTTGGCCAGTACCTCGCCGCCATCGGCTACCAGGGGCCGCTCGATCCCAGCCTGGAAACGCTCAGGGGCCTGCATGAGTGCCATGTCCGGGCCGTGCCTTACCACAGTCGGCCCGACGACGCCGAGTTCCTGACCGGCGCCGAATTCGACGTGGACAAGGCCTTTCAGCACTCGATCGCCGACCGGGCGGGCGGGAGCTGCTACGAGCTGAACGAGCCGTTCCTGCAGCTGCTCGGGCAGCTCGGCTTCACGGCGCACCGGCTGTCGGCGAGCACGCGGCTGCCGAGCGGCGGGTTCGGGCCTGAGATCGAGCACCTGGCGGTGCTGGTCGACCTGGACGGCGAGCAGTGGCTCGCTGACGTCGGCTACAGCGAGCCGACCTCCTTCGGTCCGTTGCGGGTCACCACCGAGGTGCAGCGGCAGGACGGCTTCCAGTTCCGCATGGTGCGCGACGGCGAGTGGTGGTTGCTCGAGCGGCTCTCGCCGGTGAAAGGCTGGTCGGGGCTTTACCGGTTCAAGGCAGTGGCGCGCTCGCTCGCCGCTTTCGGCGCCAGCCTCAGCGAGATCGCCGCGCAGCTAAGCGAGTGGCCGGCGGGGAACCTCCGGATACTCAGCCGGGTGGTCGGGAACTCGACCGTCTTGATGACCGGCCGCCGGTTCATGACGTACGAGGCCGGCCGGGAGGCGAGCCGCATGGTGATCGACCAGGACGAGTACGAGAAGATCACCGACCTGATCCTCGATCCCGAACTGACCGATGCGGAACGCGCGGAGCGGATAAGGGAATTCCAGTCGTAACCTCTATCCGCCGACCGAACTCCTTCCGCGGACCCCAGTTCGCGATCTAGGGGTTCCTGCGCATGAATCCCCTGAGCAGTAAAAACGAACCGAAGAATATAAGGGAGTCGCGATTAGCCTGTCCGGTCAGGCCCTGATCGTCAGCGGCGCATTGATAAGGAACACCTAGGGTATTACGTTCAAATATCGAGCCGGTTTGCCGATAGCCTGCCTGATTTCCTGGTGCCTGATGCCCGGAATATCAATGCGGTCAGTCCCGGCCGAAGCGCATATTGACCAGATAGTATCGGAGAATCACTTGGCTGGATCAGGCGGAATAAATCAACTGACCGTTGTCGGTGCGGGGGTAATGGGGGTCTGTATCGGTGCGCTTGGCGTATCGCGCGGGCTCCGGGTGACCCTTATCGACAATGACCCCGGGAAGATAGGGATGGCCGCTGGTCGAGTAGCGCAGGAGATCCGCTTGGCCAAACTCATGGGCGCGGTCGACCGCGACGCGGTGCCGGGCGAACTGGTCACGGCATCCTCGCTCGCGGCAGGCCTGCCCGCCGATGCGGTGATCGAGGCAGTGGTGGAGATCGCGGACGAGAAGGCCCGCGTGCTCAAGGAGGTATCCGCGGCTGTCGGCCCCGATACCCTCCTCGTCACCAACACGTCATCGATCCCGGTCGACGAGCTCGCGGCAGGCCTGCCGCACCCGGAGTCCATCCTGGGCATCCACTTCATGAACCCGGCCTACCTCATCCCAGCCGTCGAAGTAGTCCCAGGCGCGCGGACCTCGGAAGAGACCAAGGCGAGGGCGCTGTCCCTGCTGGCGGTACTTGGCCGAAAGGGCGTCATAGTCGGAGACGGCCCCGGGTTCGTCACGAGCCGTATCTCGCATCGCATGATCAACGATGCCATCAAGGTGGTGGAAGAGGGGCGCGCCTCGGTCGAGGACGTTGACCTGCTGATGCAGAACTGCCTCGGGCACGCCACCGGCCCCTTGCGCACGGCCGACCTTATCGGTCTTGACAACTTGGCCGACTCGCTTCGCATCCTCTTCGAGCGGACGTCCGATGACAACTTCCAGCCGGCCCGCCTGCTGCTTCAGAAGGTGGCGATGGGCCACCATGGCCGCAAGTCAGGCCGTGGCTTCTACACCTACTAGAAGATTCTCGAAAAGCCGAACCGACAGTCCCTGGGGACGGCAGAACGGGGGCGTGACATGGCTGGGCAGGTAATCGTAGATGCTGTCCTCAGCGACTACGTCAGGCAGATGTCTCTCGCGGATGACGAGATCCTGTCTGACCTGCGCATGGAGACTGCAAAATTCCCCGCCCTTAACACGATGCTGGTCATGCCAGAGGAGGCGCAGTTCCTGAGCCTCCTCGCCAAGACAATTGGCGCCCAGGCAGTCCTTGAGATCGGGACGTTCACCGGATACACGACGCTTTGCTTGGCCCGGGCGCTCCCGCCGGGCGGGCGAGTCGTGACCTGTGACATCAGCGAGAAGTGGACGCGGATCGCCGATCGCTACTGGCGCAGGGCAGGAGTTCAGGACCGGATCGATCTCCGCCTAGGAGACGCCCTCCGTACTCTTGACGGACTCCTTGAGGGGGACGGTCCAGAAAGCTTTGACTTCGTCTTCATCGATGCTGACAAAGAGCAGTCGGTCGCATACTACGAGCGGGCAGTCACCCTCGTAAAGCCAAAGGGCCTTATCGTCTTGGACAACACGCTCTTCTTCGGAAGGGTTGCCGATCCCACCGCGCAGGATCCCGCGACCCTCGGTATTCGCGCACTGAACGAGCGAGTACGCGAAGACAAGCGCGTGGAGTTCTCCATGCTTCCCATCGCTGATGGCGTCACGTTGGCCCGGAAGCGACCAGCCTGAGTTCACCCGGCACTTAGCTCGCTTTCTGTCTGAGAATGGAGAAACTCCACTATGTCAAGCACCTCCCATGCTGCGGAATCCGTGCAGGCGGCCCTGACGGACTTCCTGAAAGCCCGCACCAAGAACGTGTGGGAGCCAACCACTGATCTCTTCGAGTCCGGAGCCGTCTCCTCCCTGTTCGCGATGGAGTTGGTCGTCCATGTCGAGCGGGCCTTTGGCGTCACCATCGAGGGCGAGGACCTCAGCTTGGAGAACTTCCGCACCATCGAAGCCATGGCTGCTATGGTCATCCGCCTCCGGGCTGCCGCGAGCCATGGCTGATGTCCTGGCTCTCCTGACAGATGCCGTCAAGGGCAACGCGGGCGACTGGGACCTCGCGGGCGAGATACCTAGCGACCTGCTCAGGGCCCTGGGGGCCCAGGGCGTGCTGTGCGCGGAAGTTGCCGCGGACTATGGTGGGCTGGGCTTGTCCGGGCAGGCCAACGGAGAGCTGACCGCCCGTGCAGGCAGTCTTTGCAGCTCGCTGCGGAGCGTCATGACCTCCCAGGGCATGGCCGCCTGGACCATCCAGCGGTTCGGCGGTCCCGACCAGCGCCGCGCCCACCTTGGCCGACTCACGGCAGGAGACCTGGCCGCCGTCTGCTTCAGCGAGGCGGAGGCCGGCAGTGACCTGTCGGCTATCGAGACCCACATCTCCGACAAGGGCGACACGATCGTCGTCACTGGCCGCAAGGTGTGGGCAACCGCGGCCGCTTATGCCGACCTCCTCGTGGTCATCGGCACCTACCGGTCCGGGGCTGCTGTTGCCTTGGTCCCGGCCGCAGCGCCCGGCGTGACAGTCACGAAGATCCCGGATGCCCTGGGCTGCCGCGCAGCCGGGCACGCGAACGTCCGCTTCGACTCCGTCCGGGTGCCTCGCGACGCCCTGCTGGTCGGCTCCAGGCTGCCCGTGGCCATGCTCGTCACTATCGCGTTGACCTACGGCCGGCTCTCGGTTGCCTGGGGCAGCACGGGCATACTGCGCGCCTGCCTGCAGGCCGCGACCGGGCACGCGGCCAGGCGGCGGCAGTTCGGCAGACCGCTCGCTGACCACCAGCTTGTCGCCCGCCATATCGCCGACCTCTACGTCGCCGAGCGGACAGCCACGCTCGCCTGCGAGCGAGCCAGCGCCAGCTGGGACGGTCAGTCGCCGGAACTCGTCTCGGATGCGGTCCTCGCTAAGTACCTGGCATCCGGTAGCGCGGCCCGGGGCGCCGCCCGCGCCGTCCAGGTCATGGCCTCTGCCGCGGCCCAGGACGGCCACGTGGTGGCAAGGGCCTACCGCGATGCCAAGCTGATGGAGCTCATCGAGGGCACATCAGAGATCTGCCAGCTCATCCTCGCCCGGCAGGCCGCCGGGGAGAACCCATGACCGAATCTTAAGACTTGCGCGGAAGGCAGATTTTCATGACTCAGGGCAGCGGCCTCGTGAAGTGCCTGATCTGGGACCTGGACAACACGCTGTGGCACGGAACCCTGCTGGAGGACGAAGACGTCCGCCTGACCGACGAGATCAGGGGGACCGTCAGGGAGCTGGACCGAAGGGGAATCCTGCAGTCGGTGGTCAGCAGGAACGATCACCATCACGCCTGGGAGCGCCTAGAGGAGTTCGGCATCGCCGAGTACCTGATCTTGCCCAGGATCGGCTGGGGCCGGAAGTCCGATTCGGTCAAGGAGATCATCACCGAGCTCGGGTTCAACGAGGACACGGTCGCCTTCATCGATGACCAGCCCTACGAGCGCGCCGAAGTCGGGCACTTCCTGCCCACGGTCCGCTGCTACCCGGCCGACCAGGCCAGCTCGCTCACCGAGCTGCCTGAGTTCACCCCCGCTGTCGTCACCGCTGATGCCAGCCGGCGGCGCGCGATGTACCAGGCGAGGATCCTGCGCGAGGCCGAGCAGGCCAGCTACCAGGGGCCAGACGAGGAATTCCTCAGAAGCCTCGACATGAAGATGGAGATCATCCGGGCCCGCCGCGAGGATCTCACCCGGGTCGAGGAGCTCACCCTCCGGACTAGCCAGATGAACGCCACTGGCATTCACTACTCGGAGAAGCAGCTACTTAACTTCGTCACCGACCCCGATCACGAGGTCCTTATAGTCACCCTGGCCGACAGGTTCGGGCCGCATGGCACGGTGGGGGTGATCCTCGTCGAGCGGTGCGCCGATGCGTACCGGATCAAACTGCTCGCCACTTCGTGCCGCGTCGTCGCCTTCGGCGTCGGCACGATCCTGCTGCGGTGGCTCGACTATGAGGCACGGAAAGCCGGAGTCCACCTGATCGCTGATTTCCGCGGCACCGACCGGAACCGGATGATGGAGATCGCCTACCGCTTCGCGGGTCTCCGCGAGGAAGACTGTGAATGCCTGGCCGCGCCTAGGGCCGCCGCTGCCGGAGACGGGATACAGCAGCTTCACCGGATGCCCGTCCCGCAGCCCCCGGTCACCACCATGAGTGTCCTCGCAGCTGACCTCGCAGACCTCGCAGCGCCGGCTGCGGAATGGGCCGCCCTGGGCACCGCCGTTCAGATTTAAAGCAGACTCACGACGCCTGCGGCTACTCCTCGGTCAAGAAGCACTTGAGATGCGCCAAGGCCAGGTCGATCGAGATTTCGCCAGCGAACTAGCCCGCTGAAGGAGTTCAGTCGGCCTGGGCGCTGTGTCTCCCGGGATTGACTGGTCGCCAACGCGCCAGGCGCCTACGGCCGCCGCAGGCTACAGCGGTTCGCAGGGGGTCTCGGCGTACAGCTCGCTAAGCCGGGCCAGGACCTTGTGGTCGGTGGCCCACCGGGTGCCGTCCACCGACCGCACCGCGCGTACGCCGGTGATCGCGTTGGTGGCGAACGCGGCCTCCATGTCAGACAGGTCAGACAGCCTGACCGGCTCTACCGCGGCCGGCTCGTCGAGTGCCCGGTTGAGCAAGGCCATGGTGATGCCCGGCAGCCATTCCGACCGCGGCCACACGATCCGGCCGCCGCGCACGAAGCCGATGTTCGACGTGGAGATCTCGCAGATCATCCCGTCGGGTTTCGTGAGCAGGACGTCGTCGAATCCGGCCCGCTGGGCGTGACGGCGCTGCCTGAGCGCGCCGAACACGCTGACGTGCTTGACCGAAGGAGCCTCGCGCTGGTAAGCGACGGCTCGCAGCCGCAACGGGGCGGAGGTGCCGTGCCCGGCGGGCCTGGTGGTCACCAGGATGCTCGGCTCGGCGTCCGAGCCGATCGTCCCGAGGTCGAGAGCCGGATCGTATACCGTCACGCGGACGATGACCGGCCCTGGGCTTCCTGACAGGGCGTGCCGCACGTAGTGGCGAACGGCGTCGGTGTCCAGTTCGGCGTCAAAGAGCTGCCGGCAGTCCCTGGTCAGCCGCTCCATGTGCAGGGACAGCCCGCGTGCACGGAAATCCTGCACCAGCATCGACGTGAAGTGCCCGTAATTGGTCAGGGCGAGCACCCGTACCTGGTCCAGGCTGGCGGGAGCGCCGTTCAGCTCCATCGCGGGCCGAACTCTCCCTCGAGGTAGCGGCGGCGGGCCTCCCGGCGCTGCACCTTGCCGCTGGTGGTCTTGGGCAGCGATCCGCGCCGCACCAGCAGGATCTCGTCGACCGTGAGCCGCTGGCCGTCCAGCACGGCGTCGCGTACGCGGGCGCGCAGCGACTCGGCCCCGCCGTTGCGGAGCGCCAGGCCGCCGGCCTCGACGAGCAGTACCACCCGCTCCGTCTTGCCGTCATCGACGGCAAAGGCCACGGCGCAGTTGGGGTGGAGCGCGGGATCCGACCGCTCGGCCGACAGCTCGATGTCCTGCGGGTAATAATTGCGTCCCTGGTGGATGACCACATCCTTCAGCCGGCCCGCCACGAAGACCTCGCCCTCGTGGAGGAAGCCCAGGTCGCCGGTTCGCAACCAGGTTCCCCTGTCCTCTTCGCCCGCGATCTGGGCGCCGAAGGTCTCGGCGCTCTCTGCTGGCCGGCCATGGTATCCGCGAGCCACGCAGGGCCCGTTGATCCAGATCTCCCCGACCCGGTCGGGAGGGCAGGTGACGCCGGTGGCGGGGTCGATGATGGACACCTGCGAGGTGCCCACGGTGATACCGCATCCCACCAGGTGAACGCCGCCCGGCCGCTCGTCGCCGAGCCGCGCCACCCGGCCCTGCGCGAGGGCCTCGCCGTCGAGCCGGAGCACGGTGGGCACGCGGTCCTCGGGAGTGCCGCTGAGCTTCAGCGTGTTCTCGGCCAGCCCGTAACCGGGGCACATGGCCTCAGGCCGGAAGCCGACCGCGTCGTAGGCCTCGGTGAACGCCAGCACGGTGCCCCAGCGCACCGGCTCGGCCCCGTTGACGGCGACCCGCCAGGACGACAGGTCGAGATCGGGGCTGATCCCGTCCTTGGCGGCCGCGCGCACGCAGAGCTCGTAGGCGAAGCTCGGCGCGGCGGCATGGGTGCCGCGGAACCGGGAGATCGCCTCCAGCCAGCGCGCGGGCCGCCGGATGAACGCCTGCGGCGTCATCAGGTAGGCGGGCACGCCCGCCCACAGCGGCATCACCACGCCGAACATCAGTCCCATATCGTGGAATAGCGGCAGCCAGCTGACGATCGTTCCGTCGGAGCGGCCGGGCCACAGCGCGACCGTCTCAGCGACGTTGCTGCGGAAGTTGGCGTGGGTTACCTGGACGCCCTTGGGATTCCCGGTGGAGCCCGAGGTGTACTGGAGCAGCGCGATGTCGTCGGCGTCGGCTGGCTGCCCGGCCCAGTCATCGGCCGGGTAGCCCTCCATCAGCTCGGTGTCGAGGAGGGTGAGCCCGGCCAGTTCCGGCTGGTCGCCGAAGCTTTCAAGCAGCTCGCGCCGGAGCGCCGACGTGGTCAGGATCGTCGAGGTACCGGCGTCGTCGGCGATCCGCCTGACCCGCTGGAGACTGCGCAGCCGTGTCGGCGCCTGTACCGGCGCGGCGCTGATCCCGGCGTACATGCACCCGAGGAGCGCTTTGACGAACTCGAGTCCCGACGGGTAGATGAGGACGGCGGTACCGCCGATCCCGGCCGCGTCGAGGGCGGCCGCGCGGGACCTCGCCGCCGCGTCGAGCTGGCCGTAGGTCAGGGTCTGCTCGGGGGTTTCGCCGTCGCGTAGGAACACGTAGGCGAGGTCGTCGGCCTGCTTCTCGGCCCTGATCCGCGACACCACCGGAAGGGTGAGGCCCACTCGGGTAAGGGACTCGAACGCTGCAGTGGTCATATTTCTGGGAGGTCTCGTCTCTCGGCAGCTACGGCGTAGTCCTGAGCGGGCTGAGCCATTGCTCGCCGAGCCGGGCGCGCAGCTGGTGGTCGGTGACCCCGAGGCCTTCCTCGGGTGCCATGCAGAGCACGCCGACCTTGCCCGTGTGGGCGTTCTTTTGCACGAGCCGGGTCGCCTCGGCGGCCTCCGCGAGCGGGTAGACCGCCGACAGGACCGGGGCCAGCTTGCCCAGCCGGGCCAGCCGCATTGTCTCGGTGGCCTCGTGGAGGTTCATCCCGTGGCTGCCGACGATGCGCTTGAGGTTCATCCAGAAGTAGCGGTTGTCGTAGGTGTGCTGGTATCCGGAACTCGATCCGCAGGTCACGACGGCTCCGCCGCGTCGAGCCACGATGACCGAGAGGCCGAAGGTCGCCTTGCCGACGTAGTCGAAGACGATGTGCGGGTCTTCGCCCACCGCTTCCCTGATCGCCCGGCCGAGCCGCTTGGCCGTCTGCACGGTCGCCGCCCCCGGCTCGACCTCGGCCCCGATGCCGATCTCCTCGCGGTTGATCACCGTGTCGCAGCCGAGCCGGCGGGCGAGGGCGGCCTTCTGCTCGGAGCTGACCACTCCGACCGGGACGCCGCCGCTGTTCTTGACCATCTGGACCGCGAACGAGCCGAGCCCGCCGGTCGCTCCCCAGATCAAGACGATGTCGCCCTGCTTCATGCGGGCGCCGTGCTCACCGATGAGCATCCGGTACGCGGTGGCGCCGCACAGTGGCATGCAGGCGGCTTCCTCCCAGGTCAGGTGGCCGGGCTTAGGGACCAGCTGGCTGCTGCGGACCGTGGCGTACTCGGCCAGCCCGCCGTAGTTCGTCTCATACCCCCACGCGCGCATCGCGGACAGCATGCCGTCGGCGTGCGTCAGCGGGTCCTCGGTGTCCGCCACGACCGGGCAGACGATGACGCGATCGCCCACGTGCCACCGGCGGACGCTGGAGCCGGTCCGCACGACGATCCCCGAGGCATCGGAACCGACGACGTGAAACGGCTGGTCGTGGCGGGCGTCCCAGCCGCCCTCCTTGCCCATCCGCTTGAGCGCGTCGAAGGTGGAGATGGGCTCAAACGTCGCCGACCACACCGTGTTGTAGTTGATCGAGCTGGCCATGACGGCCACCAGCACCTCGTCAGGCGCCAGCTCGGGCATTGGCACCCGGCCCACCCGCAGCGACCTGCGCACGTCCTTATCGGTGCCGTCGGCGAAGATGCCGGCGTCTTCCTTCCGCAGGTGAGCAGCTACGAAGTCGTCAGGTACCGGAATGCGACTCAATTCGTTCGGATCGGCGCCCCGGATAACTTCTTCGGTCAGCGATACCACGTAGCCTCCCTGCTGGGTTTCTCGCTCATCGGTGTAACGCGACTTCTGGTTAATCGCCCTGCGTGATCTGACCGTAAAGCATTCTTTGGGTCGGCTGAATCCTAGTCATCGCGAATACCGAGATTGACAATACAGGATGCCGATTCCTGTGCAACCCCTACTAGGGGTCCATATAGGTGTCCCCCTGAGCAGCCCCTAGTGCGTCTGCGCGTAGGGCACGCCCGCCAGCTGGGCACCCTCCGGTCGAGAAGACCGCGCACCGGCCCGGACGTGGTGCCGACCATGAGATCTTCTTCGAAGAAATCACGCACGGTCTCGTCTCCGAATCCTCAGAAATCAAATCGCTGCTTATGCTTCTGAGGCGTCCAAGAATGTCGATAGAAGATATCCGTTCCCAGTGAGCAGGGTGCCCCTAGGAATGATCCGGCCGACCCCTAGATGTGATACCGGTGCTTGCCGGTCCAGTTGTGCCCGGGTGACCATTAGACGTCAGACGTTGCTTTTCCCGTGCAATTGATTGTCGTCTGGAGGTCCAGGTGCAGCTCCCGAACCCGTCCCCTCGACGGCCCCCCGGCCGCGCGCCTGCGTGCGGTCTGGCGCGCCCGGGACTTCTCGGCCAGGCTGACCTGGCTGTTCGCCCGGGCCCTCGCTTCCCGACGTGACGGCACCGCACAGTCACGAATTCGATG
>DAHVAN010000012.1 GCA_027314595.1 Actinomycetota bacterium
CATCGAAGCGCAGCCCATCGGGGACGTGGCCGACCTGCGATCCGTCCGCCGAAAACCTGTCGTCATGGGACTGATCAACGAGTATCGCCACACCGCGTAGCCCCAGCTCAGGCCACGTAACTCAATATTCGAGCGGCACACCATCGGCGTGCCGCCCTCGGCCAGCCACAGCCACAACGGCTCCAGCCCATGCTCAGTCTCGGTGAACAGACGCATCCGCTCGGCCGGGCCGATCGCCCCGACCGGCACCTCCCCTGTCCGGCCCTGATCATCGCGCCAGCACAGCGTCCTCCGGGCGCCGTGGCTGACCTTGGTGACGATCAGCTTCCCCGGCACCTGCTCATAGCGGTGATGCCGCCGGGCGCGGCGGATCGCCTCGGCCCGCGTGGTGGCAACATACCCGGCGACGCGCTGCAGCGCGGCGGCCGAGGCGTAGAACATGCGCTCGCGCCGCTTGGCCACCGCGCCAGCGACACTGCCCTCGTGATAGCAGTGCCCGGCTGCGGCCTCGGGAACCTCAAGGGTGAGCAGGCAGCCGCCTTCCCGCAGCCGCAGCCCTTCTCCAGGGGTCCCTGGTCTGTCGCATGACGTTGTCCCGGTCAGTCATCTGATGAGGTTCTGCGGCGTGTCTCCCTGGGTGTGGCGCTCGTAGCTGATAGTAATTCAGGCAGCTCAGTGATATCGGAGGATCGGGGATGCGTGCGTTTCCGGTGAGACTGCCGTCCGGCGCCAGGTACTGGACGGTGCTGGATGAGGATCTGGCGGTCGTCGCTGTCGCGGACAGTTTTCTGCGGCAGGTGCGGTTCGGCCGCGACGGCGCGGAGTCGACAACGAAGAGTTACGCCAACTCGATCGCGTTGTTCTTGCGCTGGTGCGCCCGGACGGGACGGTCATGGCCTGCGGGAGCGGAGCATCTCGGGTCGTTCATGACCTGGCTGCGGCACGCCAGCCCGCAGTCGCCGTGCGCGGAAGCCGACGGCACTGGGGAAGTGCTGGCCGGCCCGGGTGCAGCGCCGATGCGCTCGGCTCGCCGGGTCAACGGCGTCCTGACCGCGGTGCGCGGCATGGTGGTGCACGCGGTCGCGGCCGGTCAGGCGCCGGGGCACCTGGTGCCGCTGCTGTATGAGGTCGCCGATGACCGGGACCTGCCGGATCAGGCGCGGGATAGTGATGGGCGGATGGGATGGCGGCTGCGGGCCCGGCATCGCCTTCGCGAACCGGAGACGCCGGTGGACCGGGCGTCCGATGCCGAGATCGTGGCGTTGCTGAAAGCGTGCTTGTCGGCGCGGGACCGGCTGATCGTGCTGCTGATGGCGCGGGCCGGGCTGCGCCGCGGTGAGCTGTGCGGGCTGCGCCGCAGTGATGTGCACCTGCTGGCCGACTCGCATCCGCTGGGGTGCGAGGTCGCCCGCGCGCACCTGCACGTGATCCGCCGGGAGGACAACCCGAACGGGGCGTGGGCGAAATCGCGGCGGCAGCGCACGGTACCGCTGGACTTCCTGACAGTGCAGGCGTTCGACACCTACGAGTTCGAACGGATGCGCGTGTCCCGGGCCGCCTTGAGTGACTTCGTGCTGGTCAACTTGTTCCGCGACCCGGTCGGTGCGCCGATGCGACCGGATGCGGCCGGCGAGCTGGTCACCGCAGCGTGCGTGCGGGCCGGGCTGGAGCGGTCCGTCACGGCGCATCAGCTCCGTCACGCGTGCGGGTCGAACCTGCTGGACGCGGGCGGGGCGCTGGATGAGGCCCAGGACATCCTCGGGCACGCGTGCGCCACCTCGACTCAGGTGTACCTTCACCCTGATCCGACCCGGCTGCGGGCCGCGGTCGACCGGGTGCCCAGCCCTCGCATCCGTCCCGGGGCGACATCGTGACGAGCACCGCGCTCACGCTGGCAGTACCGGCCGGCGAGGATGAGAATCCGGGCGGGTATGGCCATGTGCTGGATGGTGTGGGGCTGGACGGGGCGGCGGCGCGGCTGGCCGCTTTGCTGGATCCAGGGTTCCTTATCGAGGCCGGATGGGATCCGGGGACCCAGATGCTGGCCCTGCCCGCCGGGCACCGGCTGCTGGGGCGCCGGGCCTGCCGGGCCGGCGGTTGCCTGGCCAAGCCTCTCAGCCGTCTTCCCGGGGTGTGTTACAGCTGCTTCAACCGGCTGACCAGGATGGGGCTGAGCAGGGCAGAGATCGCCGAGGCGGAGCTGGTGCCGCTGCCCGGACCCGTCACGTCCTGTGCCGTGGCCGGATGCCGGTGCGTGCCGACGGTGACGCAGGCGGTCTTGTGCGAACCGCATGCCAGGCAGTTCCGCGGGCGGGTGAGAAAGCAGACGATTGATCAGTTCCTCGCCGATCCGCGGGTCCGGCCGCTGCCGCCACGGCAGCGGTGCGCGGTGGCGGCCTGCATCCGGCCGGCCGACAGTGCCTGCGGCTACTGCAACACCCACTACCAGCGGTGGCGGATAGCCGCCAAGGCCGACCCGGATCTGGACCCGAGATGGTGGCAGGCCCGGGAACCGGCGGTAGCCGAACCCGGGCTGGTGAGCCTGCGGGGGCTGCCGCCCCTGGTGGTAGCCGAGGTGCTGTTCGGGGTCTGGCAGCGGGTCCGGGGCGGAGCGAAGATCACCGACGTGGACCTGCGGGCGGCATGCGACGCGCTGCGCCGCCACCAGGTCACCACCATCGACGAGTGCCAGGCTGGACACGTTCCCTCCAGGCCGGTCAGGTCGCTGCTGAACGCGCTGGCCCGCCACGTCCGCCGAGGCCTGGCCGATCCCGGCAGCGAGCAGGTCAAGGACATCTGGGACCTGGCGGTGTTCGGGCATCGCGGCAACCTGTCATTCGGGCCGATTTCGCAGCCGTGGCTGCGCGAGGCGACCAAGCGGTGGGCGGCCGAGGAATTGCCCCATCACCGTGGCGCTGGGGCGAGCAAGGTCCGGGACAAGGTCAACGCGCTGGGGCGGCTGTCTGTGTCCCTGCGCGTGCGGGCCGATCACGGCCTGGTCCCGGCCGTGCTCGGCCGGGCGGACATCGAGGACTTCCTGAGCCGGCTCGGCTATCTCGAATCGGACGCACGGATCAGCCGGAACCGCAGGATCGTGGTCTGCCGCGACCTGCGTATCGCTCTGGCGGGGATCCGTGCGCTAGGCCTGACCAGGGCGGGCAAGCCCGCGGCCGGGCTGCCCGGCGACTTCTCCCTCGGACGCGGAGATATCCCCGCCGAGCCCGACCGCGGCGAACCCGGACGCGACCTGCCACCGGAGATCATGACCGTGCTGTGCGATAACCTCGACGGCCTGCGGCTGCCCGAGGCCAAGGCCGCCGTCCAGATCGGGATCGACACCGGGCGCAGGCCCGAGGACATCATCGACCTGCCCCTGGGCTGCCTGGACCGCGACCCTGGCGGTGCCGTCCTGGTCTACGACAACGTCAAAGCCGGCCGGCTGGCCCGCCGCCTGCCGATCAGCGACGCCACCGCGGCAGTGATCAGCCATCAGCAGCAGCGGGTCCGGTCACGGTTCCCGGGCACTCCCGTCAGCCAGCTGAAGCTGCTGCCCTCACCACGGGCCAATCCCGACGGGCGCCGCCCGATCTCCCTGGCCGCGCTGGAAGGACGGCACCGCGACTGGGTCGATGCCCTGGGCGTTTTGCGCACCCGCGACGGCGCCGAGTTCGACAAGGCCCGCGCGATCCTCTACGCCTACCGCCACACCTATGCCCAGCGTCATGCCGATGCTGGAGTACCGATCGATGTGCTGGCCGAACTACTCGACCACCGGAACCTTAACGTCACACGCTGCTACTACCGGGTTGGTGAGGAACGCCGCCGCGACGCCGTCGACAAGGTCACCGCGATGAGCTTCGACCGGCATGGCAACCGGGTCTGGCGCGACGCCCGCGCCCTGCTGGAATCCGAGCACGCCCGGCACGCGGTCGGGGAAGTCGCCGTCCCCTACGGCCGCTGCTCAGAGCCATCCAACGTGCAGGCCGGCGGCGGCGCCTGCCCGGTCCGGTTCCGCTGCGCCGGGTGTGACCACTTCCGCACCGACGTCTCCTACCTGCCCGACCTGACCGCCTACCTCGATGACCTGCTGCGCACCCGGGAACGGCTGGCCGCCGCCATCGACGGCGTCGATGAGTGGGCCCGCGCAGACGCCACTCCCGCCCGGGAGGAGATCACCAGGATCCGGCGGCTCATCACCCGGATCAAAGGCGACATCGCAAAGCTGCCCGACGCCGAGCGTGCTCGCATCGACGAGGCAGTCGCCGTCATCCGCAAGCACCGCGCCGTCAATATCGGCATGCCGGCCGTCCGTGCTGTCCCGCCAGCAGGCAAGGCCCTGGCATGACCGGATCCGAAACGGCCAGCGCCCGGACACCTGCGCGGGCCGAGCCGATGATGAAAGGCCGCCAGGCCGACTCAGCCCGCCGCCGTAAGCGCGTCCTTGCCGCGCTCGACAAGGCCGCAGCGGACGGCACCGAGATCAGCGTTTCTGCTATCGCCCGCGCCGCGGCCGTCGACCGCATCTTCTTCTACCGGCACCGTGACCTGCTCGCCAAGATCCACGCGCTCGAAGCCGCCCCGCTTCCTGCGGAGGCGGGAGCCGGCCCGGCCGTCACCCGGGCCTCGCTGCAAGCCGATCTGCTCGCCGCCCACGAACGGGCTATCCGGCTGAACGCCCGCGTTCAGCAGCTTGAGAAACGCCTGTCCGAGGCGCTCGGCGAGCAGGCCTGGCGTGAATCCGGGCTCGGCGCGCCCGCCGACATCGACGCCCTCAGCCAGCAAATCACCCGCCTGGAGCAGCAGGTCGTCGACCTGCAGCTCCAGGCAGAGGAACGCAACGAGGAACTCTCCGCTGCCCGGGCCGCCAACCGCGAGCTCATGGCCCAGCTCAACGCCACGGCACGCCGCCGATAAGGCACCAGCCCGCAATGGCCGGCCACCCATGGGATCTGCCGTTGGCGGCGTTCAGCTCTTCCCGGAGCTGCGGACCTTCTCAAGTGCCCGCTGTGTCAGCATGACGGCGAGGTCGACGGCATCGGTGGTCGCGACCGGGCAGTTGACCTGGTACCCGTTGCCTGGCTTGACTTCCCGCAACTTGACGGCCCGGTCGGTGACATCGGCTACGTCCTCCTTCGTCAGGCGCAAGGTGAGACCGGCGTTCTTGGCGCTGACGTACGCGACCGCGCCGTAGCGCCGCGGCCCGGCGTCATACACGAGCAAGTAGTCGGCGCGCCCGTCCTTGCTGGCCTTTGAAGTGCCGATCTCGACCTCAGCCCCGTCCATGTCAAGCACCCGGCGAACGTAAGCTTCGACTCGCCCGCCGATGACCGGCGTGCGCGCCCGGCCGAAGATGAAGGACCGGAGCATCATCTCGTCCTCGAACTCCACCCCGCCGATTGCCTGGCCATCTCCCGCCGGCACAGCCTCCTCGGGCTCCGGCGCGCTGGCGGCGGCGTTCCCCCGCCCGATCACTCCGGTCTGCGCCTCATACTCGGCCAGCTCCTCTGGACTGCCCTCGATGATCATCACTTTCACAGCTGTTCCTTCCGCTCACGCAAAAATATACCTGTTATCGCGTGAGCAGGCTATCACAGGGCATGTGTACGTGAAAGCAAGACTTCTGGCGAATATGTTGTATGGCACTGCGGCGGAGCCGCCGCCTGCCAGAAGCATCCGCCCCCGCAGCGGCGCAGGTTCCGGATCGCCGGCACGAGCCATCGGGCAGGTGTTGGCACGGATATGCCGAGCGCAGACCGTCGTACTGACGCCGTTGCGCCACACCTGTTGCGCAGACCGGGAAGCGCGAACCAGCACCTGACCAGGAAAGGCCAGGAAAATGCCCGAATTATGCGTTATGCACCCAAGGAGAACAGCCCGCTGCTGAACAGCAGGTCCGTGAACGCCGCGTTCCGGCCGTCGTTGCGGCCGCGCCACGACCGGTCCGGCTGCCCGGAGATGTCGTAGCCGAGAAGGCCGACCTCCAGCCAGAGCCGGTAGGTCCGCGGCGTCACGCACTTCACATCCGAACAGCGCACATCCCGCGGCGCCTGATCGGCCGCCATCACCGTGCCGCCGTCCGGCAGCCGCACCGCGTGCACCAGCACCGGGCTGCGCGCGACATGGCCCTTCTTCTCCGCCCACTCATACAGCAGCCGCAAAGCGGCCAGCTCCCGCTGCCACTTGCTGCCGCCGATCCGCGAGCCCGGCTGGCCCCGGCGGCGCCAGGATTCCCAGTCCAGCAGGTCATCCGGGTCCGCCTCGTGCCAGTACTTCCCGCGCTGCCATAGGAAGGAGAAAAGCAGCCGGTAATCCTTGGCGTACGCTGCCCGTCTCCCCTCCGCCAGCCAGGTGAACCGCGACCTCGCCAGGAACCCGGCCAGCACCGGGTCAATCTGGAACTCCGGGTCGATCAGGATCGGGTGACCCGGCTCGATGCCTGCGGCGCTCTCGCGCTCGTCGAGGTCAGCCCACCCGGCAAGCAGCGGCACTAGTACTACAGGGCTAGATCCCGGCGTGTCGCCGATGCGGCGGGATCGTTTGTGAGATTATCTATATGTGAGCGAATTTCACGTTACAGCCGAACTGCCGGATGGCGCGGTTACCCCGGAAGACCTTGAAGCGTGGGACAGGGAATTCGAAGATCTCGTCGCAAGGATAAAGCCGCTTTTT
>DAHVAN010000014.1 GCA_027314595.1 Actinomycetota bacterium
GTCCGCCCAGGCCAGGCAGGACTACCTGGTCCGCCAGCTCCAAAAGCTCAACCCCGGCTGCGTCATCACCATCACCCCAGCGGAGGCCGCCTGATGACCCCGGCCGGCTGACCCGGGCGCTCCGGCCACCCGACCCCACCCCCCCCCCCTAGCCGACGGCACAAACCGCCGCCGGCTGCTGCCGCGCGCCCCGGAAGCACCCAATTTCGTGTCAGTCTTCCTGGCGGATGAGCCCGATGGCTGGAGGGCTTGGGTGAAATATGTCTTAAATTGTGAGTCAAATTCTGTGTTTGCAGATCGGGATAGGAGATTTACGGCGCGCAGAGATGCCCGCATAGCACCGCCGCGGTGCACAGCGCCAGCACTGACGCCGGCGAGTGCCGGATCCCGCGCGCATCCCGCGGGTCCGGCACGGATGCGAAGCACTCCAGCAGGTTCCCGCCCGACGCCGCTTCCAGGCTGGCGGCATGGGCAGCCAGCTCGGCCAGGGTTTCTTGCGCGGCGGCGGGCGCGGGCATGCGGGACTGGACGGGCAGCGGGGTCTCCCGGCAGGCGGCAAGAGACATTGGCAATTCCTTCGTCCTAGAACGGCGCCTGCCAGCGGCGAACGGCCAGGATGCCGGGCACGATGATCAGCCCGACCACCCAGCAGGCGAGCTGCAGCAGCGGGCGGGCCGCCGGCCCCCCGCTGGCCAGGGACCTGAGCAGGCCGGCCGCGGCGGTCACCGGGCTGGCGCGGGCGATCGGCTGCACCCAGCCCTCCAGCTGCCCGACCGGGGCGAACGCCGAGCTGACGAACGCGATCGCGATCGCGGGGAAGGGCAGCACCCGCTCGGCCGTCTCCGCGTCGTTGATCAGCATCGCGAGCCAGGCCGAGGTCACCGCCACGGACAGGCCAAACGTGACCGCCACCGCGGCGATCCCGGCCAGGCCGGGCAGGCCGGTCCGGACCCGGAACCCCAGCAACGTGGCCGCACCGAGCAGCAGGACCGCCTGGACCGCGAACACCAGCGCGTCGGATACCAGCCGCCCGATGAGCACGGCGGCGCGGGACATGGGCAGCGAGCGGAACCTGTCCGCCAGGCCGCTGCCGGCGTCCCGGAGCAGGGCAAGCCCGGTGGCGGGCGCGGTGAGCGCGGCGTTCATGACGATGATGCCGGGGATGAGGAATTCGCGGTATGACCCGGCTGCGGGCTGCCGGGTGATGGCGAGGTTGCCGAGCACGGAGACGAACAGCACCAGCAGCACCAGCGGCTGCACGAGGGGGTAGACGAGTCGTGCGCGGCCACGGTCAGGCGGCCGGTCCCGGCCTCGGTGCGGATCTCGCCGGGCGGCAGCGACAGCCTCCGGGCCAGGGCGCAGGCCGCGGCCGGCGCGGCCGCGGGATCGTCAAGCAGGATCTCGGCCACGCCGCGGCCGGCGCGGGCCTTGAGCTGGGCCGCGGTGCCGGAGGCGATGATCCGCCCGCCGCTGGTGCGCCTGGCGTCGGCGCAGCCCGGCGAGGCGGCCGATGAGTACCAGGTTGTCCCGCCCGCGCAGCTCCTCGTCCAGGCCCGCGTACTGGCCGGTGAGGCCGACGCGTGCCCTCACCTGGGCGGGCCGGGCGGTGACGTCATACCCGAGCACCCGCACCTGCCCGGCGTCGGGCCTTGCTCAGCGTGGCGATGATCCGGACCAGAGTCGTCTTGCCCGCGCCGTTCGGCCCGAGCAGCGCCGCCAGCGTGCCCGAACCGACCGTGAGGTCTACCCTGTCGAGCGCGGTCACCCCGCCGAACGCCTTAACCACCCCGGCCGCCTTGATGGCCTCCGAGCCGCCAGGGGATATAAGCTTGCCCACACTGTGAGCCTATCGGTTAGTGAGGGCAACGGACAATATGGCCGACTCAGTATCTCGCCGGGGAAGCCGCGCCCCGGCGGCGGATCCCGCGGCCGCGGACCTGGAGGCCGCCCGCGCGTCGCGCAGCACCGATCCCTCCCACGCCGACCTGGCAGTCAGCGTGGTCGGGCGGCTGTTCCGGCTTGCCCCGCGGCTGGTGGACCTGCAGGACCTCGGGGCACGCCAGTACGGGCTCGGCTTCGCCCGCGGCCGGGTGCTGTGGGCGCTGCAGGAGTCCGGGCCGGTGCTCATGCGGACGCTCAGCCAGCTTCTCGGGATATCGCCGCGGACGGTCACCGGCCTGGTCGACGCGCTCGAAGCCGACGGCTGGGTGACCCGCGGCCCGCATCCGGCCGACCGGCGCGCCACCATCATCTCGCTCACCCCAGCGGCGGACGCCGCCCTGGCGAGGCTGCGCGAGCACTACGAGGGTCTCGCCCGCGACCTGCTCGATGACCTCCCCGAGGACGACCTCGCCCGCTGCCGGGCGGTCATCACCACCCTCGAGGAACGCCTCGACGACGTGGCAGCCAAGCGGGTCGCCGCCTTCGGCCCGGCATCCGGCCCCCGCCCGCAGGCCCGTCGAGCCGACCGGTAGCCGGCACGGCCCGTTCCGCCCGGCGAACAGCGCCGCCGTAACGCGGCTAAACCGGCACAACACTGCCCGGCTGCGATCACAATCCGTGCCCGGCCACGGCAGCGGCATTACGCCCGCAGCCCGCCTCGTCCGCTACGAAAGGTAACCGAAACTAGCCGGGCCAGCCCCACGCTGCGAAGCCTGGCCTCGCAGCACCTCGTAATGCCAATAGCCAGGAATCGACGACTGAACTGCGGAAACGACTTTGCGGGTCCGGCCGCTGCCGGTCCCGGCCGTGATCCCGGCTGCCAGCATGGCCGCCTGCTCATCGCTGATGAACGTGAAAGCGCCGCACTCCTCGTCGTCGTCATCTCCGGGGGCGGGCGCGGACCTGGCTGGCTCGGTGAGGCTGATCCCGGCCAGCTTGTGACGGCCTGCCTTGTCGGCCCTGACGGCGGCGCCCATG
The DNA here is from genome assembly GCA_027314595.1 of Actinomycetota bacterium. GTDB lineage: Bacteria > Actinomycetota > Actinomycetes > Streptosporangiales > Streptosporangiaceae > Trebonia. The sequence continues at coordinate 2,920 of DAHVAN010000014.1, forward strand.
GTGGCGGTGATGATCATCCGCGCCGCCCGGCGCTGCCCGGTGCTCTTGCCCGCCTGGCCCGCCATCTGCGCCAGCGTCCGGCGTCCGAACCGCTCCCCGATGTTGCTGCGGTAACAGGACCGGTACCCGGCGCGGGTGTCCGGGCCGGCATCGAGAGCGCTGGAGGCGATGAACGCCTCGGCCGCGGGGCCGAAAAGCTGGTTCCCGGCCCTGGGGTCCACATAGGTCTTGCCCTGGGCGCGCTTGCCGCGCGTTAGCTCTAGCTGGAAGTCCTGGGCCTTGTTCAGCCCGGTCCCGGACAGCACCCGCCTGGGTGTAGCGGACAGTCCGCGCGTGCCGGCAACGCTCGATCGCCGATGCCTCGAAGGTGTGCTGACAGGTCCCGGCTGCGCACTGCCTGCTGGTCTGCGGACGGCGGTAATTATGCCCGCTGAACTGGGCGTATACCCATTGTCCGACTTTCCGCGCATCTGGCCAGGAACGCGGCACGAGCCAGTGGTTCGTGCGGGATGCACGGGACGCAGGTTAGAGGCGGTCGTCGTTACCAGCCAGAGATATGCGGCAGAGCCCCTCCAGCAGCCAGGATGTTTCACATCGTCAGCCGGCAGCGGGTGCGTCGTGTGCCATGCGGTCAGCGCGCCGCGGCGCTGCCTCATCGGTGAGGCCGATGCGGGCAGTGCCGGCGCGGCGGCCCTGCGCGGAAAGTGGCGAGTCCGCGTGAGGCGCTAGCGGGACGGGAGTTCCCGCCGGACAGATGTTGCCCGTTGCGGCCGCCAGGATAGCCTAAGCGCCATACTTTTCGAAAAGTCTTCTTCTTAGATGGCTTATCTGATCACGGCTGGCTCTTGCGTCACGACCAGCCTGCTGGCCGCCGGGCCCGGGCCCGGCGGCCACGGCAGCCGCGCGCGACGGGCGGGCCTATTCTGCGGGGTGTGGTCGTGGACACGGGGAGTTCCCCGGCGGGTGGCCGAACAGTTGCGGACGCTGCCCGGGGACGAGTTGGTCACCAGCGAGAAGACGCCGATCGAACGAGCGGGACGCGGGACGCCGGCACGGTGCTCAAGGACCTGGAGTCGCGGCCGAAGTGCTGTCCCGTGCCGTGGACACCGCGCGGGACCATATACAGGAGATATCGGGGTAATCAGACTGCAGTGACGGGTGAGCGGTGGTTCGGATGAGCAGGTCGGTGCCGGCGGCTGGACAGCAGCACCATGGCCACTCGCACGTTCTGGGGCAGGACGCTGACGGCCGCTGGCTGGCCGCGGCGGGCGCGCTGATCGTGGTGTTCATGGCCGGCGAGGTCGTCGCCGGGGTGGTCGCCCACTCCCTCGCGCTGGTGTCGGACGCCGCGCACATGCTCACCGACGCCGCGTCCATCGCGCTCGCCCTTGTCACGACGAAGGTCGCGGTCCGCCCGCCGCGCGGCGGCTACACCTACGGCCTGCGCCGCATGGAGATCCTGTCCGCGCAGGCTAACGGCATCACGCTGGTGCTGCTCGCGATCTGGCTCGGCTATGAGGCGGTCCGCAGGCTGATCGCGCCGCAGCCGGTGACCGGCTCGCTGATGCTGACCGTCGCCCTCGCCGGGGTATGCGTCAACCTGGCCGCGAGCCGGATGATCGCCAGGTCCCGGGACAAGGGCGGGCGGCGCAGCCTGAACGTCGAGGGCGCGGCCGCGCACATCCTCACCGACCTGTTCGCGTTCGCCGCCACGGCGGTGGCCGCGGTGATCGTGATCACCGCCGGTTTCGACCGTGCGGATCCGATCGCCACGCTGGTCGTCGTCGGGCTGATGCTGCACGCCGGCGGCGGGCTGATCCGCGCGTCGGGGCGGATCTTCCTGGAGGCGGCGCCCGCCGGCCTTGACCCGGCGCGGGTCGGCGCCGCGATGGCGGGGCGACCTCACGTGGCCGAGGTGCACGACCTGCACGTGTGGGAGATCACCTCCGGCATGCCGGCCGCGTCCGCGCACGTGCTCGTCGATCAGGGGGAAGACTGCCACGCGGTGCGCGCCGACCTGGAGGCGCTGCTCGCGCAGCACGGGATAACGCACGCCACGCTGCAGGTCGACCACGTGACCGCCGAAGGCGGCGGGCGCGACACGCAGGTGGACGAGACGCACTGCGAGGAACCGCACGGGCCCCGTTACCGGCCCGAACAGTCGCCCTGAGACAAGAAGCCCGTGATCGCGGGCGAGATCGGTCCCGGTTGGGTAACGACCAGAGGCATGAAACGGCATGATCGTGGCGTGACAGGCGTGCTTGGAGCAGACTGTTAAGATCCGGTTCATACAGGACGCGCAGTCCCACGAGACCTGCGCGCGCTTATGGCATTGCTGACGCGATCACCCCGCCGCCCGCCAGC
>DAHVAN010000018.1 GCA_027314595.1 Actinomycetota bacterium
CCCGGATCGTTACACCAGCCCGCCGCCGGGTCCCGTACCAGCACACCCCGCCAGGCACCCCGGCCAGCCAGGGGAAAGAACTTCCCTCAATCTGTCAAATCACCGATGAGCTGCGCAGGCGAGGATGAAAGAAGCTCATTAGGTCGCTGGCGGTTCTCCCTGTTGCTGCCGGAGATGACGGAGCACGGGAGGGATGAGGCTTGCTGTTCATCGGCGATGACTGGGCTGAGGGCGTGCGACGCGAGGTCGCATGGTGCGAGTGAGCTTGCAGGTTGGAGGGCCGATGATGTCGGTAACATAGCTTCTGGTCAGTGTTCAAGGCCAGTCCCCGCCCTGACGTGCGTCGCGGGCAACTGCGGGGTGCGAAGCTCAGGGAAGAAGCCGAAGCGCTCCCGTTCCATCCGGGAGCGCAGGCGAGGGGAAGGCCGGACGGGCGAACGTGAGTGAACCCCCGCTGATGCCTCGTTACCCAGAGCCCCGGCAGATGGGATGAACACCGGGGTGCAGGCACGAACCGCGAGCATGTCCCAACCAGCCCTAGGCCACCAAATCACAGGTCACAAGCCGTGCATCAAGTTCTGAAGCGGCACAGGCTGCGGACCCGCACGGTAACTCCCGGGGCATCACCGTGGGGCCTCCTCGGCCGCGATCGAATGGGAGCTTGAACGGTCGACCTCGGCCAAATAGGCTGCCTGGTCGGCGACGGTGGGAAAGTCGGACATGAGACGAGCCGGCAGGTCAACCTGGAAGATCTCGGAGAGCTGTGCGGCGACTTCCAGGGCGGCTCGCGAGTTCGCCCCCGCAGCGAAGAGATCGGCGTCGATGTCCACCGCGTCGCGGCACAGCGCGTCAGCCCACACCTCGGCGACGACCCGATGTATGGGCGCCGGCCCACCGGTCTCGTCCGCTTCACCGGACGTGTGACGCTGGCGCCCGCCCTGTTGACCGTCGAGCACCGCCCGGTAAGCCGCGTCGGCGTCCGGCGGGAGCGGCCTGCCCGCTAGCTGCCTGCGGTCCACCTTCCCGCTCGGAGTCAGCGGCAACTCCGTGAGCGCCACGAAGGCGGACGGGACCATGTGCTGGGCACGATCTCGGCCAGCGATCGCCGTAGCGTGCGGGGCGGGAGGTCGAAACCCGGAACCAGCAGGTAGTAGGCGATCAGCCGCCTCCCCTGGCTGGCGGATTGCTGACTGACCACGACCGCGTCGGCGAGCCCGGCTTGCGCCTTCAGCCGTGCCTCGATTTCCCCTAGTTCCACCGCAAGGGCGCGCTGACCGCGATGCGGGACTCGGCGCTGCTGAAGACGGTATACGCCTACGGCCTCCGGAGGAACGAGGCCAGAATGCTCGACCTGCCTGACCTGCGGCGGACTCCGAAGGCCCCGCAGTACCGGCAGTACGGCGGGGTGTTCGTCCGCTGCGGCAAGGCGTCCAACGGCAGCCCGCCCAAGCGCCGGACCGTGCTGACGGTGCCGGAGATGGACTGGATCGTCGACGTGCTCGACCACTGGGTCACCGAGATCCGGCCGCTGCTGTCCCCGGGGAGCCTGCCGGCGCTGTTCGTCACCGAACGCGCGGGCAGGATGTCGCTGCGCGGGCTGGACAACGCGTTCGAGCAGGCACGGGCGGACGCGGGGCTGCCGCAGGAGGCAGACTTGCACGCCCTGCGCCACAGCTACGTGACTCACCTGGTGGAGTTCGATTACCCCGAGAAATTCGTGTCCTTGCAGGTAGGACACGCCTACGCGAGTACCACGGCGATCTATACAGGTGTGTCGGACGAGTACCGGAACCGGCTCCTGCAAAGAGTACTGAACGAGCGCCACGCCGACCTGCGGGACGGGCAATGATCAAGAAAATGGGCATCCGCTGGAATCTCCGCAAGCTTATGGCGGCCCGGGACATGTTCCAGACCACCGACCTGGTCGGCCCGCTGGCCGAGCGCGGCGTTCACCTGTCCCGCGAGCAGGTGTTCCGGCTGGTGACACAGCCGCCGCAGCGGCTGTCGATGGACACCCTGGCCGCGCTGTGCGACATCCTAGGCTCCACCCCCAACGACCTGATCGGCATAGAAACCGTCAGCGCCCAGGTTCCCAAGACCGCCGACGGCCAGGCCGCCCCGCCGCCGCCGCCGCCGGCCCGGCACACCACGATCCGGAGGCCGGGCCAGTGACCCGCGCGCAAGCCGGGCACCGGGCCGCGGACCGGGAGGAACGCCGGACCCGGATCCGCGGCACGGTCACGACCGTCGTCCCGGACCTGGGCGAGGCTGCTTGGGCCGCTGCCATAGCGTCGGTCGAGTCCCCGCGCGGCATCGCCCTGCGCGACCTCGACGAGCACCTGGCCGCCCACCCTGACGCGCTGACCTCGGGTGACCCCCGGTGCCCGCTCGCGCTCGTGCAGTTCGCCCGCGCGCTGAACGCGGCCGGCCAGCCTGCCGTCGTCTCGCCGGGCTGTCACCTGTGCGGACGCGGCACCGTGGAACTGCCCTTCAGCGGCCCGGCGGGCAGGTCCTGCCGGCGCTGCTACATCAGCACGAGCAAGAAGCCGTGCGCCCGGTGCGGGCAGACCGGGAAGATCGTCGCCCGGCGCTGCGAGGGCGGGATCTGCCAGTCCTGCTACAGGACCGATCCCCGGGTCGTCGAGGAATGCGCAGGCTGCGGCCGTGCCAGGCGGCCCGCCGTCAGGCGGCCGGACGGCACGGCCCTGTGTGAGAGCTGCTGGCGGCCGCCCGTTCGCACCTGCTCGTCCTGCGGCACCGAGCGGCCCGCCTCGCTCGGCGCCGACGGCGCGTACTGCAACACCTGCTACCGGCGGCTTCGCCAGCCCCGCCGGGCCTGCGGCCGGTGCGGGCTGGTACGGCCCATCGCGGCCAGGGCCACCGCCGACAGCCCCGGGCTCTGCTACAACTGCAGCGGCCTGCTCCCGCCCGCCCCCTGCGCCATCTGCGGAAAGACAAGGCCCGGCTACCAGCACGCCGACCGCGGCTTCGTCTGCCGGTCCTGCCGGCCGCACCACCAGGAACCCTGCTCCGGCTGCGGCCAGCTCCGGCGCGTTCACGCCCGCTGGCCCCGAGGCCCGGTCTGTCCCGCCTGCTACGTGCAGATCCTGGACCATCCCGGCCACTGCCCCCGGTGCGGCACGGCCCGGCCGCTGATCGCCCGGGCCGGCGACGGCACCCTGGCCTGCGGGCCCTGCGCCGGCATCCCGGACGCCTACTCGTGCCAGGGCTGCGGGACCAGCGGGCGGCTTTACGCGGAGGGGCTCTGTCCCCGGTGCCTGCTGCCGCAGCGGCTCCGCCGTCACCTGGCCGGCCCCGGCGGCGAGGTCCCCGGGCAGCTCGCGCCCGTCGTCCAGGCTCTCGCCGCGGCCGGGAACCCGCGCGGGATGCTGCAGTGGCTGAAGCGGAGCCCGAACGCGCGCCTGCTCGCCGGCCTTGCGGCCAGCGGCGAGGCCCTCTCCCACGACCTCCTCGATGACCTGCCGCCCGGCCCCGGCGAGTACTACGTCCGCCAGGTCCTCGTCCACGCCGGGGTCCTGCCCTAGCGCAACGACACCCTCGACCGGATCCCGGCCTGGCTGGACCAGGTGCTGGCCGGGCGCCCGGCCGGGCACGCCCGGCTCATCCGGCCGTTCGTCCACTGGTTCGTGCTCCGGCGGGCCCGCCGCCGGGCCGCGCAGTCCCGCCGCGCCGACAGCGCCGGGCCTTACCTGCGCACCCGCGTCCGGGTCGCACTCGAGCTGCTCGCCTGGCTCGACCAGCACGACACCGCCCTCGGCCAGCTCACCCAGGACCAGCTCGACCGCTGGCTCGCGGCCGGGAACACCCGGACCCGCAAGATCCGGCACTTCCTGAAGTGGGCCGCCGCCCGCGGTATCGCCCCGGACCTTGCCGTCCCCGCCGTCCCGCACCAGGACCCGGTCCGGTTCCTCGGCGACGACGACCGGCTGGCACAGCTCAGCCAGTGCGTCAACGACACCGCCCTGCCGATCGACGTCCGTGCCGTCGGCGCGCTCGTCCTGCTGTTCGGCCTGCCCGTCTCCCGGATCCTCCGCCTGCGCCCCAGCGCGCTCAGCGACAGTGACGGCAGCACCTACCTCACCCCCGGATCCTGTCCGGTGATCCTGCCGCCGAAGGTGGCCGCCCTGCTCCGCGAGCTCACCGCCGCCCCGCGCCAGCGGCCGCTCGTCGAGAAGAACGCCCCGCCCGCCTGGCTGTTCCCCGGCCGGACCCCTGGCAGGCCGGCCAGCCGGCACACCCTAAGCGTCAAGCTCCGGGCCCACGGCATCGATGCCCGCCCCGCCCGCAACTCAGCTCTCCTCGCTCTCATCGACGACATCCCCGCACCCGTCCTCGCCGACCTGCTGGACCTCCACCCGGCCACCACCGTCCGGTGGGCAGCCCTCGCCAAACGGGACTGGACCAGCTATCTCAGTGCCCGGGCCGAAGACCTCGCCAGGAGGAATAGTGCACACCCCGAATAACCACAGTGCCCCAGTACACCCCGAAGCACCGGTATGGCCGTCCGAGCGGCTGCCTCCCAACATCGCGGCGCTGAACGCGCCGGTCGCCCCTGCCGTAACGCCGTCGACGTTCCGCAAGGCGCTGGCCCGGGCGGGCTCGCTTTACCTGACAGGGCCGGTGACAGAGCTGAACCCGCACCTGCTCCGCCACGCCTGCGCCACGCACTACTACGAGACGGGCACCGCACTGTGGGAGGTGCAGAAGATCCTCGGACACGACTGGACCACCACCACGGTCCGCTACATTTTGTCCGCCCAGGGCGACCCGGAGCGGGCCAGCCTGGAAGCAGCGGGCCGCGCGGTGCACCGGCTGGCGGTCGATACCGGGAGGCTGCGGTGAAGTGGAACCTGCGCTGGGCGGCCGCTCGCAACGACATCTGGCGTCCGTCGGACCTGCTGGTCGCGTTTCGCGAGGTGGGGTTCGAGCCGTCGCTGAGCAAGGTGTCGGCGCTGTGGAGCGGCAAGCCCGTCTCGGTCCGACTGGATGACCTGGACAAGATCTGCGCCGCGCTCGGCTGCACGGTCGCTGACCTGCTGGAAGCCGAGCCGCTGGCCGGTGCCGCGCCCGAGGAGCGTCATGTTGCCGCGGGCGGCGGGAAAGACGAGCATGCAGCGGGTGACCGGCCCCGGCCACGGCGGGGCGGCGGGCCGCGCTCGCTCGCTGCCGCCGAACTGAGCCGTGGGCAAGGCCCGCCCGCGCACCGGGCAGTGCCAGGGGTGCCTGGGCTGGGGCATGCTGGCCCAGCCGCCGTACTGCTCGCCGTGCCACCAGTGGCGGTCCAAGAAATACCACCAGCCGGGCATCTGCCGCCGCTGCGGCCGGGCCTGGCTGGTCAACCCCGACAGTTTGTGCCCGCCGTGCATCACGGAGATCCAGCAGTCCGACGCCGCCTGGTACTTCAGCCCCGCGCCGGCACCGCGGCCGGTCCAGCTGGCGTTCATCCTGCCCCGGCTGCGGCTGCCGCCCCGGACGCCGTTCGGCAGCTACCGGGCACGCTCCGACGGCCGGTTCCACCCGCCCCCGTGGGCCCGCGCCCAGATTCCCGCCGAGGCACTCGACGACCCGCGGTTCTGCCCGCCGACGATGGCCAGGCAGCTGCCGCTGTTCGGACCTCGCCGGGCGCTTGTCGTCGCCGATGCCCGCAAGATCGGGGACCGCGTCCTGGCCGGCTGGGACCAGGCGGAGCCTGTGCTGGCGGCCTACGCGGCCGAGCACGAGTACGGACAGGCGTGGCAGCAGACGATGAGCGCGGTGCTTCGCCTCGCGCTGACCGTGCGGGAAGCTGACGGCAAGCTGCTCGTCGACGACGCCGTGCTCGATGTCCTGCCCAGGTTCTCCCGCGCCGCCGCGGAGATCCTCCGCCGAGCGAACTTGCTGGACGCGGCGTGCGGGCGGGTGGCAGGTCCGCGGGGCATCCGGCACCGGGTCGGTCCGGGGCCGCGCAGCTGCCAGACCTGCGGAGCGTGGGGCACCCGCCGTAGATGTGAGGCATGCCGGGAGTGGGAAGTATCCGGCGGTTACCAGCCCGGCGCCTGCCAGCGCTGCGGTCGGCCCGGTGTCCCGCTGCGTGACGGACGCTGCCGGGGCTGCCTGATCCACGTCCGCGAGCACGGTCCCGCTACCGCCCGCCAGTGCTGGGTTCAGCTGTGGTTCGCTCTTCCCGGTGCGGGCATGCCGCGAGGATCAGGCCGTTGGAGGCGCGCCGGCGAGCCGCAGGCCGCGCCCGCGGTCTCGCCGCACCGCGTCGACCCGGCCCAGCTGACGCTGTTTACCATGCGCCGCGACTGGCGCCCGGTCCTCGGTGCCGCCAGCCTGCCCGCGCTGACCGGAGCCGCGCAGCGACTGCTGGACGACTTCTGCCGAGCGCAGCCAGTACCAGGCGACGAGGCGGCCGGGAGACCGGTGCGAGCGCTGCGGATCCTGGTGGCCTGGCTCGGTGCCGACGCCCCGTTCCACGAGACCGACATCCGCGCCCTGGCCGGCCTGCGGCGCGGCGTGCAGGTCCGGCGCGTGCTGACCTTCCTGGCCGGACAAGGCATGCTCATCGCCGACCCGGCACGGCAGTCCGAGCCACGCCAGCACGCTGTGCAGCGGCTGCTGGATTCCCTGCCTGGGCAGATCGGACGCGAGGCCGTGATCTGGGTCAAGGTCGTCCGCGGGCAGGGCCGGGTCAAGCATCCCGAGCTGGCCTACAAGACCATCCGGAACTACCTCGCCTACCTGCTGCCCGTGCTCACCGGATGGGCGGGCCGCTACGCCTCGCTGCGCGAGGTGACCCGCCAGGACATCCTCGACGCCATCGACGCCCGGCACGGCCCGGTGATCCAGCACCGCATCGTCGCGCTCCGCTCCCTGTTCCGGGCAATGCGCCAGGAACGGGTCATCTTCCGCGACCCCACCCGGGGCATCTCCCTGCCCGCCCCCGCCCGGCTGCCGCAGCCGCTGCCCGCCGACCGCATCGCCGGGCTCCTCGACCGCGCGGGCGGCCCGGCAGCGCGGCTCGTCGTTGCTCTGGTCGCCATCCACGCCGTACCCGAGGCCGACCTGGTCCGGCTCCAGGCAGCCGACCTCGACCTGGCCGCAGGCACCCTGATCATCCGGCACGGTTACCGG
>DAHVAN010000024.1 GCA_027314595.1 Actinomycetota bacterium
CAGCGCACCGAAACCCTCCCGCCCCGGCCCCGGACGCCCCGCCGGGTCGAAGAACCAGCGGCCCGCCACCCGCCACGACGTGGGCAAGACCGTCAAGCGAACCGAAACCAGGCCCAGGAACCAGCAGGCAGACAGCTTAAACAACAACCTAAGCGACAGCAGCCGGTCGAGGGCATCGCCGTCGCCGGCCTGCGCGATGCTCTCCCGCGCATAGTCACGAAGCCGGGGAAGATCCCACCCCGCCCCCGCGACCCCCACCACGGGAACGCCCAGCGTTCCCCGCTTCACCATCTGGTGAAGAGCGGGGAAGATCATCTTATGAGCGAGATCACCCCTCGTGTTTCCGAGTTTCTCGGTGAGCTGAGGGGTGGCGGCTGGCGCGGGTGAGAGCTTGGCGCGGGCGCGGCGTGGCGTTTTGCCCGGTGATGAGGCGTTGCGGCAGCATCGGCGGTGCTTAACACACCCACGATTGCCCGGAGTGTCCGCCGATGCTGCCGTCTGAGAGCCTGCCCATGCCTGCCGGGTGGCGGGAGCTGCTGGAGCAGGTCGCTCCGGTGTTCGCCCGCCGGTCGACGTTCCGGCTGTTCACGGCGCTGGCGTGCGGGCTGATCCTGGCCGGGCGGGGCACGGTGACCGGGATGGCGGCTGCGGCCGGGATCGGCCGGGAATGGCGGCGGGCCTGCTGGTTCTTCGCCGGGGCGTCCTGGGATCCAGGCGAGTTCGGCCTGGCGGTGGCCCGGCTGATCGTGAAGTACCTGCTCAAGCCGGGTGACCCCATCATCGTGGCGGCGGACGGGACCTTCTTCCGCCGCTGGGGCAAGCGCGTGGCGGAAGCAAGATGGGCGTACGACGGCAGCGCGCAGGGCGGGAAGAAGACCGGGTTCGGTAACACCTGGCTGATCGCCGCGATCGTGGTGAGGCTGCCGTTCTGCCCGTCGCCGGCGGCGCTGCCGGCGCTGTTCCGGCTGTGGCGCGGCAAGGGCACCGCCTCCCAGGTCCAGCTCGCCGCCGAACTGGTGGAACTGCTGGCGAAGGCGTTCCCGGACAGGAAGGTGCACGGCACCGGGGACGCCGCCTTCCACGGGGAACCGCTGGTCATCAAGGGCACGACCTGGACCACCAGGCTGCCGGCCAGATCGGTCCTGTGGGGGCCGAAGCCCCCGCCGGCCGGGAAACGGGGCCGGCCCCGGGAGAAAGGCGGCCGGATCGGCACCTGCGCGCAGGCCGCGGAGACCATGCGGTGGCGGGACGCGGTGGTGCACGTCTACGGCAAGCCCCAGAAGGTGCAGGTCACCGCGCAGGAGGCGCTGTGGCACGGCAGTTTCGGCACCGCCCCCGGCCAGCTCGTCCTGATGCGCGACCCCCGCTCCGGCAAGTCCTATGACCTGGGACTGTTCACCCTCGACAGGGCCGTGACCGCAGAGCAGGCGATCGAGCGGTACTCCTGGCGGTGGGCCATCGAGCCGTCCAACGCGGCCGGCAAGCAGGTCACCGGCGCCGGCGACGCCGCCAACCGCGTCCCCCGGGCCGTCGAGCGCACCGTCCCGTTCGCGTTCCTCGTCCAGTCCCTGATGATCATCTGGTACGCGATCAGCTGCGACCCCGCCGACGGCCTGGGCAAGCGGCGGGCCCGCGCCCCGTGGTACCAGTCCAAGGCCACCCCGGCGGTCGCCGACATGCACGCCGCGCTGCGCGACGCCCTCACCGACGCCCGAATAAACGGCATCATCCCAGGCAGCGGCCGTGCCCCGAAAACCGGCCGCAGCACCCTGGCCAGCAACGACCAGGCCGCCTAACTCGGAAACACGAGTCACCCGTCGCGCCGAAGAACACAAACGCGTCGGCCGCGACCGCGCCCTCATCGCTGCCGCCCATCATCGGCCCCCTTCCCTCGCATTGCCGGTCACGGCGCGGGCACGAGCCTTGCGCGACGTTCCTGGCCGGCGTTGCCCACCACCCAGGTACAGTAACACCTGCGCCAGGAAGGAGATCAAATCCGGAAACGCGCTCGGGGGAACCCTGGACCCGCGCAGGAAACCACAGCCAGTTCTAGTATTTCCCGAAGCCCGTCCTTGCCTCCGCAAACACCGCGGCCGTTCGCACTGCACGAATCGGCAGGGGCGCGGAGCACAAGAGTGCGCGCCGCGCCGGTATCCGGAAAGCGAACACTGCGGTAAAGCGGTGGGATACCCGCCAGGCGAGGTCAAGCGCTAACGAGCGCTTGACCTTGTCAGCGAACTTGCGCCATGCGGTCGGCGGGAACCGGAGCAACGTTCCGGCGCGGTCCTGCGAATCGCGGACGAGGACCCGCCCATCAGCGGCAACTTCTACGCAGTTGCCGCCGCCGTTCCCGCTGTAGCTGGACTTGCGCCAGCGGAGGTTTATCTTGTCTTCCATTGCTGTGTTGCCTCCAAGATCAGAGCCCGGCTAGCGGCGCGGGGAAGCGCGTCAGCCTGGACGCGAGCAAAAATATTCGCTGCTGTGCGGACCAGCGACCTGCTCTCGGCGGTGACGTCCTCTACCGCTTCCATGCGGAGCACCTCCGGTGCACCGTCGCCGCTAGCCAGGTCGAACGCCCCGCTCAGGCCAGCGTTCGCGCCGGTATCGGCGGGGATCACCTGGACGCTGACGTTCGGCCGTTCTGACATCTCCGCGATGTGGGTCAGCTGGTCGGCCATGACCTGCGGTGAGCTGATCAGGTGGTGCAGCACCGGCTCATCCAGCACCACGACCACGTGCGGGGGCTTCGGACGTTCGAAGATAGCCTGCCGGCCGAGCCGCACCGCGACGTGCTCCGCGGCGGCGTCCTCATCCAGCCCACTCGCCAGGAACAGCGCCCGGGCGTACTCGCCTATCTGCAGCAACCCCGGAACGAGCAACGGTGACCACAGCCGCAGCATGTGTGCGGCTCGTTCGGCCTCCAGCCAGCTCTCGAACCAGCTCGGGATCGGCCCGTCAGCCCGGCGCGCCAGCATCGCCAGCCTGGCGACCAGACCGTCCGGCCCGGCGGGGAACAGCTCTGCCTGCAGCGCGTCGGCAACCTCCGGGCTCGGCGGACGCTCGCCCGTCTCCGCCTTGGCGATCACGCTGCGGTCATAGCCGAGCTTGGCCGCCAGCGTCCCTCCCTCGTCCGGACGGGCCGCGTCCGGCAGGTCACGATCATCGGCGGCTTCGTAGAGCAGCGTCACCAGGCTTCCCGGTGCCGTTCCCTCTGCGACCGCGTGGACGGCCATGCCCCGGACCGCGGCCATCACGGCGTTGACCCGCCTCGCCGACCTGGCCGGCCGGGTTCCCGGGCCGGCCAGGACCTCGGCCCCGGGCCGGGCGTCAATGCCAGAGACTTCCGGACCCCGACAGGGGGACCTGAATGCTTACCTGTAGCAGGCGCACCGGCTGCTCCGCGACACCACTCAAAAGGCTACAGGGATTGAATTGTCAGGATTATCACAGTTGGCGCCTGGGCGGCGTGGCGTGGTGACGGGGGCTGCTGGCGGGGCTACTGCGGTGTTATGAGGTATCCGGATGGTGGTGGCCTGTCCGCCGCTGGGCGGGGCAGGCGCGAGGAAGTACGGTTGCAGGCCGCGGAGTGGTTCACGGAGGGGGTTACGCCGCCGGAGGTGGCGCGGCGGCTGCGGGTCTCATCGAATTCGGCGTATGGGTGGCGGCGGCGCTGGCGGGCCGGCGGTGCGGCGGCGCTGGCGTCCCGGGGCCCGGGCGGGGCGGTGTGCCGGCTGGGCGGGACGCAGCTGGCCCGGCTGCGGGCCGCGCTGGAGGCCGGCCCGGCAGCGTGGGGGCGGGGTGAGGATCAGCGGTGGACGCTGGCCCGGGTCACGGCGCTGATCGGCCGGCTGTTCCATGTCCGGTACACGCTGCGGGGCACCTCCTATCTGCTGCACCGCATCGGGTACACCCCGCAGGTCCCGGTGCACCGGGCCGCGGGGCGGGATGAGGCGAAGATCGCGGCGTGGCGAGCCGGACGCGGGCGAAGGTACGAGGCTAGCGGCGGCGACCGGGGCGTGGATCTGCTTTGAGGACGAGGCCGGGCAGAGCCTGCGCCCGCCCAGGGCCCGGACCCGGGCCCGCCGCGGGCACACCCCCGTGGTGACGGTCTGCGGCAAGGGCTCGGGGCGGGTGTCAGTCGCGGGGCTGGCGTGCCTGCGGCCCGGCGCGCGGGGCCACCTGTTCTACCGGGTCCGCATCCACCGCGGGCGCAAGGGCGAGCGCCGCTCGATGTCCGAAGCCGGCTACGCCGGCCTGATCGCCGCCGCGCACAGGGAACTGCACGCCCCGGTCATCTTGATCTGGGATAACCTGAACACCCACATCAGCGCCGCGATGGGCAGGTTCGTCAGCTCTCACCCGGACTGGCTGACCGAGGTGCGGCTGCCCGCCTACGCCCCGGACCTCAACGCCGCCGAGGGCGCCTGGGCGAACATGAAGAACGGCCTGGGCAACCTCGCCGCCCGCGACGTGGACCAGCTCGCCGCGATCATCAAGAACCGGCTCAAGCGCATCCAGTACCGGCCCGCCCTCATCGACGGATTCCTGGCCCAGACCGGACTGACCCTGGAACCCCAGCCACCGTA
>DAHVAN010000025.1 GCA_027314595.1 Actinomycetota bacterium
CCCGGGCGCCCCCGGCACGCCTGGACCGGGACGCGGCACACTCGCCGGCTGCTCGCCGCCGCGGCGGTCGTGGTCGCCGTCGCCGCCGCGGCCGCCGGCGGCTGGGGCCTGCGCGGCGCGAGCACCCAGCCCGCACAGTCCCCGCTGAGTTACGCCACCCTGGTCTCCGCCGGTCACCAGACGGCGGGCCAGCTCTTCTACTACCGGGGCAACCCCGGATGGCTGTACATGTCCGTGACCATGAGCGCCGCCAGCGGGACCGTGATCTGCCAGGTCGTCGGCCGCGACGGGCGCGCCACCACGGTCGGCTCGTTCCGCCTGACCGACGGCTACGGCTCGTGGGGCAGCCCAGCCCCGGCGGGCGCCGGCCCGCTCGCCGGCGCACGGCTGGTCAGCCCCGGCGGCGCCGTCCTCGCCACCGCCACCTTCTTAATCCACCTGCGGGACGAAGGTCACGGCGGGTGGTGACCATCGGATCGGCGGAGCGGGACGCGGGCCACTGACCCTGGCACCTCGTGGTCCCTAGCGTGGGTGGCAGAGGACATCGGGCTACCGCGCGACGCGGACGGAATAAGGAGTGCGGGACATGTCTGGGATCATCGTTGGAGTCGACGGCTCGACCCATTCGCAGCGCGCCCTGGACTGGGCCGTCCACGAGGCCGCGATTCGTCAACTGCCGCTGCGGGTTCTCACGGTCTCCCGGGCGGTGGTCGGCTACTGGGGCGGCGCGGTCGCGTTCCCCGGGGACCGCGCGGTCACCGACAAGGCCCGCGCCGTCGCGCAGGAACTGACGGACAAGGCGCTGGCGCTGGCCAGCGACGCCGTTCCGGCGAACGTCACGGTCGAGGCCATCAACGGCATCCCGGCGGAGGAACTGATCGGCGCGAGCAAGGGCGCGGACATGATCGTGCTCGGCTCCCGCGGCACCGGCGGCTTCGCCCGCCTGCTGCTTGGCTCGGTCACCACCCAGGTCGTGCATCACGCGCACTGCCCGGTCGTGGTCATTCCCGCCGAAGACAGGCACTGACTGGAGCTTGCCGCCCATCCCTGGATGGCGGCAAGGAGCGACGGCGGCCGGCGCACCGGGGGCTCTGCCTGGCCGCCGTCGTCTGTGCGCGTGGCCGGCCGCGACCACGGTCCCGGCGGTTACGGAGCGCGACCGGGCAGCCGGTAAGGCCAAGGGATTACGGAGCGTTATGTCGTAGCCGGGCATGACGGCCGCAGCGCCGATGCAATTTGCGGTAAAAGTCGCGGTCGCGATAGCGAATCTTGACGCTGACGTGCTGCGGCTTTTTTCGATGTAGCTTAACCGGCATTAACTCCTTACCGATACGCTACGTTACTATGCCTACACGGAAAGTATTCATATCTGCATGCAGCGAAATAATCTGGCAGAGCAGACATCACGGATGGGACATGGACAAATGCTAAGAGTTAGCAAGGTCGAAGAGTGGCTCCGCCGCGCGCCCGCCCGCCCCGACATGAGCACGCACGGTGACTGCGTGATCATCCGCTCGGCCCAGCGCTATGACGGCAAGCAGGGCGTGAGCCTGACGTCCGGAGTCAGCGGCCAGTCAGCCGGCGCCCGGGCGCTGTGCCTGCACCTGGTCATGATCCCGCCCGGTACCCGCGGCATGCCGCACCTGCACGCCGGCCACGAGAGCGCCGTGTACACGGTGAGCGGCCAGACCGAGGTCTGGCACGGTGCGGGGCTCGCCAAGCGGACGGTCGTGCGGGCCGGGGACTTCATGTACATACCGCCGGGCACCCCGCACCTGCCGGTCAACCGGGGCGACGTCACCGCGATCGCCCTGGTCGCCCGCACCGACCCCGACGAGCAGGAAAGCGTCGTCACGGTGGAACTGCCGCGGCACCTGGCCGGACTGCTCAGCCTTCCCGTCGCGATCAGGGAATGACCAGCGGACAGCTCAGGTCGTCGTCGCCGGTTATTCGAAGGCTTGCGGCGGCGGGCAGGCGCACACCAGGTGGCGGTCGCCGTAGGCCTGGTCGATCCGGCGGACCGGCGGCCAGTACTTCGCGCGGCGGGTGCGCGCGTCCCCGGCGCCGGAAGCGACCGCGAGCGGATAGCCGCCGTCGGCGGCCGGGTACGCGTGCTTCCACTCCCCGACGATCAGCATCTGCGCGGTGTGCGGCGCGTTCTTCAGCGGGTTGTCGGTGGCGTCGTAGCCGCCGGAGGCGACCCGCCCGATCTCGGCCCTGATCGCGATCATCGCGTCGCAGAACTGGTCGATCTCGGCGAGGCTCTCGCTCTCGGTCGGCTCGATCATGAAGGTGCCCGCGACCGGGAACGACATCGTCGGCGCGTGGAAGCCGTAGTCGATCAGGCGCTTGGCCACGTCCTCGACGGTGATCCCGCCGGGGAGCTTGCGCAGGTCGACGACGCACTCGTGGGCGACAAGGCCGCCGCGGCCGGTGTGCAGCACCGGGAAGTGCGGCGCGAGCCTGCGGGCGATGTAGTTCGCCGACAGCACCGCGACCTGCGTCGCGCGGCGCAGCCCGGCGGCGCCCATCATCGCGATGTAGGCCCACGAGATCGGCAGCACGCCGGCCGAGCCGTAGCGGGCGGCGGTGACAGGGCGGGAGGCGCCCGGCAGGTACGGCGCGAGGTGGGAGCGGGCGGCGACCGGGCCGACGCCGGGGCCGCCGCCCCCGTGCGGGATGCAGAACGTCTTGTGCAGGTTCAGGTGCGACACGTCCCCGCCGAGCAGGGCCGGCGAGGCGAGCCCGGCGAGCGCGTTGAGGTTGGCGCCGTCGATGTAGACCTGGCCGCCGGCCTCGTGCACCAGGTCGCACACCTGCGTGATCGTGGTCTCGTAGACGCCGTTGGTGGACGGGTAGGTGACCATGATCGCGGCGACCCGGCCGGCCTGCGCGGCCAGCGCCGCCCGCAGGCCGGGCAGCGAGATCGCGCCGTCCTGCCCGCACTTGACGACCACCACCCGCAGGCCGGCCAGCGCCGCGCTCGCGGCGTTGGTGCCGTGCGCCGACTCCGGGATCAGGCAGACGTCGCGCGAGCCGTCACCGCGGGCGGCGTGATAGGCGCGGATGGCGAGCAGGCCGGCCAGCTCGCCCTGTGAGCCGGCGTTCGGCGCGATGGTGCAGGCGTCGTAGCCGGTGACCGCGCACAGCCACCCCTGCAGGGAGGCGATCAGCTCCGCGTAGCCTTCCGCGTCGCCGGCGGGCGCGAACGGGTGCAGCCCGGCGAACTCGGGCCAGGTGATCGCCTCCATCTCGGTGGCCGCGTTCAGCTTCATCGTGCAGGAGCCGAGCGGGATCATCGACCGGTCGAGCGCGATGTCCAGGTCGCTGAGCCGGCGCAGGTAGCGCAGCATCGCGGTCTCGCTGCGGTGCTCGCTGAACACCGGGTGGGTCAGGAACTTGGAGGTCCGCAGCAGGCCGCCGGGCAGCTCCCCGTCGTCGGGGACCAGCTCGATGCCGGGGCCGTCCGGCCCGGCGCCGCCCGTCGGGGCCCCGGTGAGCGCGGCGGCCACCTCGCGCAGCTGCCTGTCGGTGGTCGTCTCGTCGCAGGCCACCTGGACCACGCCGTCGCCCGCGTCGTACAGGTTGTACCCGGCCTCGCGGGCACGCCGCACGGCAGCCGCCGCCTCGGCCGGCCCGTCAAGCAGGATCCGGATGGTGTCGAAGCAGACGCCACCGCCCGTTCGGAGGCCATAGCGGCGTAGCGTGGCCGCGAGGGTGGCGGCGCTACGGTGCGCGCCGCGTGCGATGGCGGCCAGGCCGTCGGGGCCGTGGTAGCACGCGTACATGCCGGCCGCGACGGCGAGCAGGACCTGGGCGGTGCAGATGTTGCTGGTGGCCTTCTCGCGCCGGATGTGCTGTTCGCGGGCCTGCAGCGCGAGGCGGTAGGCGAGGTGGCCGTCCGCGTCCACGGAGACGCCGACGAGCCGGCCGGGCAGCTGGCGCCGCAGGTCCTCGCTGACCGCCATGTACGCCGCGTGCGGGCCGCCGTAGAACATGGGCACGCCGAAGCGCTGGGTGGAGCCGATCGCGACGTCGGCGCCCATCTCGCCGGGGGGCCTGAGCAGCGTCAGGGCCAGAATGTCGGCGGCCACCGCTACCGTGGCCTTAGCGGCGCGGGCGGCCTCGGCGACCGGGGTGAGGTCGCGGACTTCTCCGGACGCGCCGGGATACTGCAGGAGGACGCCGAAGACGCCCTCGTACGACGTCTGCGCGGTGAAGGAGGTGACGCGAAGGTCGATACCCAGGGGCTCGGCGCGCGTGCGCAGCACCGCCAGCGTCTGCGGGAGGCAGTCGGCGTCGGCGAGGAAGACGTTCCCGGCGCCGCGGGCCGCCCGGCGGGCGAGGGTCATCGCCTCCGCGGCGGCGGAGGCCTCATCGAGCAGGGACGCGTTGGCGACCGGCAGCGCGGTCAGGTCGCAGACCATCGTCTGGAAGTTCAGCAGCGCCTCCAGGCGGCCCTGGGAGATCTCCGGCTGGTACGGGGTGTAGGCGGTGTACCAGGCGGGGCTCTCGAGCACGTCGCGGCGGATCACCGCGGGCGTGATCGTGTCGTAGAAGCCCAGGCCGATCATGGACACCCGCACGGTGTTGCGGGAGGCGATGCGGCGGAGTTCCGCCAGGGTCTCCTGCTCGGTGCGCGGGGCGGGCAGCGACGCGAGCGCCGCCGGGGCCTGCGTGCCTTCCGGCAGCGCGGCCGTGAGCAGGTCCTCAAGCGAGGCGTACCCGAGCGAGGCGAGCATCGCCTGCTGCTCTTCGGCCGACGGGCCGATGTGACGGTTCGCGAATGCGGGCAAATCGGCGGTCAAGGAGCCTCCCCGGTTACGGCTCCCCGTCTGTCACCGAATCGGCTCCAGAGTGCCTGTCCCGCCCGGTCCTTGGTGCCTGAGAGGTTCCGGGGATGTGTTGCCCCTTCGGCGTCCCGCCACTGACGCGGCGGGAACTCTCCCGGCCGGGATAACTGGCGCACCAAGCTTAGCCGATCTTCCTGGCGCGGCGTGTGGCGAGCTCGTCGTTTCCCGACGCGATCAGGCCGTCCTCGGCGCGGACGGCGGGAAGCTCGGCGAGCTCGCCGGCAACGTCTTGCCAGACACGCCCGAGGGCGATGGCGAACACGCCCTGGCCGCCCGCGATCAGGTCGAACACCTCGTCGGCCGAGGTGCACTCGTAGATGCTCACCCCGTCGCTCATCAGCGTGACCTGGGCGAGATCGTCGGTGCCGCGGTCGCGCAGATGCTGAACCGCCGCCCTGATCTGCTGCAGCGATATCCCGGTGTCGAGCAGCCGCTTGACCACCTTGAGCACCAGGATGTCGCGGAAGCTGTACAGGCGCTGCGACCCCGAGCCGTGGGCGGCCCGGACGCTCGGCTCCACGAGCCCGGTGCGCGCCCAGTAGTCCAGCTGGCGGTAGGTGATCCCGGCCGCGGCGCAGGCCGTCGGGCCACGGTAGCCGATCTCGGCGTCGCTGTTGTCGGGCGTGCCGCGGGAGTCACCGGACCCACCCCTTGATACCGACACGGGCCACCTCCTGTGACTACTCCCGGCACTCGCACCGTAAGCCGACCCGGGCGGGCACGTCAACGACCTGCCACGGCGAGTCGCGACATTGCGGCGCAAAAAGTGCCAGGCCGGCGATGCCGCACGTCAGCGCCGCGCGGGCGACCGGCGGCCGGCCGCCGGCGCGGCGGCGCCCGTCAGGTCGAGCGGCCGAAGTCCTCGGGCGAGATCGTGTCGAGGAACTCACGGAACTTCTCGACCTCGTCTTCCTGCTCGTCCGGTATGGCGACGCCGGCCTCGTCGAGGATCTCATCGCTGGCGAAGATCGTCGCGCCGGTGCGCAGCGCGAGCGCGATCGAGTCCGACGGCCGCGCGCTCACCTCCGCGCCGTTGGAGAACACGAGGTCGGCGTAGAAGATCCCGTCCCGCAGCGCCGTGATGTTGACCGTGCGCAGCTGGACGTTCAGCACCTCGAGAACGTCGCGGAACAGGTCATGGGTCAACGGGCGCAACGACACCATGCCCTGCTGGGCGAAGGCGATCGCGGTCGCCTCAACGGCCCCGATCCAGATCGGCAGGTAACGGTCTCCCTGCGCCTCTTTCAGCAGGACAATCGGGCTGTTGGACGGCATCTCGACTCGGACGCCGACGACCTCCATCCGCCGCACTAGAGCTCCGTCCTCGCATGCGCTGAGCGACGCTGAGCGACGCTGAGCGAACCGAAATCACTCTTCTTGCCAAACTACACCCGCTATCGCCCGGAAGCCGAGCGCAGCCCTGGGGCTTGGGGCGCAGTCTGATGTGTACCCGCGGCGGGCACTGCCGATGCCAGGCCGGCCTCGTTTAGTCCGTCTTCGACCAGCGTCGCGTGCAGCCGGGCGATGTGTCCTGCGACCTCGCGGGCGGCGCGCAGCGCGGGCTCCCGGCTCCCCTTCTGCCTGGCCAGCGGCGCCACCACCTGCTCCACTAGGGAAACCTCGCGCTCGGCCGCGGCCTTGACCGCGCGCAGGTGGCGGGGCTGGATCCCGTACTCGCGCAGCGCCACCGCGCACCTGAGCACCAGCAGCGCCTCGGTGCCGTAATGGCGGGCGCGGCGCACCAGCCCGTAGTCCTCGAGTTCGGCGAGGATCTCCTCGCCCGCGCCGGCCGCCTCGAGCAGTTCGCTGCGGGTCATGGCGTCAGGCTCGGGCGGGGCGATCCCGTCCATGGTGTCGAGCCGTGCCTTGATCACCCGCAGCGGCAGGTACTCGTCCCGCTGAGCGGTGAGGATGAAACGCAGCCGCTCGACGTCGGCCACGGCGAAACGCCGGTAGCCGGACTGCGCGCGGGCGGGGGTGATGAGCCCTTCGGCCTCCAGGAAACGGATCTTCGACGGGCTGATGTCCGGAAAATCCGGGCGCAGTTCATCCAGCACCCGCCCGATGCCAACGTTAGCCCGGGCCGGACCGCGCCCCGCGCGGTGGCCGTCCGTCATGCGTAATCCTGGGCTCCAGGTCCGCGACGCCTGCCGACTTCGGAACCGCGGGTCAGGAAGAGCAGCCGGAACTTGCCGATCTGCACCTCGTCGCCGCCGGACAACTCGGCCTCCTCGATCCGTTCCCGGTTCACGTAGGTGCCGTTCAGGCTGCCGACGTCACGCACGGTGAACCGGTCGCCGGTGCGGTAGAACTCCGCGTGCCGCCGGGAGACCGTGACGTCGTCGAGGAAGATGTCGCTGTCCGGGTGCCGCCCGGTGCTGGTGAAGTCGTCGTCGAGCAGGAAACGGCTGCCGGCGTTCGGGCCGCGCTGCACGACGAGCAGCGCGGTGCCGGGCGGCAGCGAGTCCGCCACCGAATAGTCCGGATATGGCTCGTCGCCGTAGTCCGGCTCGCCGGCGACGGGAGAGATCACCGAGGTGGTCTCGCCGGGCCGGTCACCGCCCCAGCCCTGCGGCGACCCCCAGCCGCGGTCGTGCGGCGCGCCCGCGCGCATCAGCGGCGCGCCGCAGTTGGAGCAGTACCTGGCGTGGTCGGGGTTCGGACGATTGCACCGGGAACAGTACACACCTGGCATGGTCTCGCCCGGCCTCCCCTCTGCTGGGATGGCGCCCTCGCGCAGCGTCGCCTCGGGCGACGTCGCCAAAGGTACCCGTGCGGAGCGCTGCCGGTCCATGCGCCACGCGAACAGCCCGCGTCTGCTGCCTCGTTCGCGCCGTCTGCGCCACACAGCCGCCTCACCTCCGGGTCCCGCGGGCCTGCGGTGCGCGGCCGTTCCTGGCCCTGCGAAATCGCACGCCTGCGTAATCAACTCAGATTACCTCCAGAGCGAGGCCAATATCGCCTGCTCTTACCGGTATTGCGGCTGGACCTGCAGGTAACAAGCCTCGCCGGGAACTAGCCTATGCCGCCCGCCCGGCCCCGGTGGGATGTTTGGCCGGCCATGCCGGCCGGCGACGCGGCCGATGCGGGCCGGCGACGCGGCTGATGCGGGCCGGCGACGCGGCTGATGCGCCCAGCGGGCGTCATTGCCCGGCTTGCTCGACGACGGCCGCCCACTGGTCGAGCAGTGCCTGCGCCGAGTCGGCGTCGTTGCCTTCCGCCCACAGGTGCGTCACCGCGTCCGCCGGGTCGGGCAGCACGAGCACCCAGCCGCGGTCGGGGTCGACGAGGCGGACACCGTCCGTGGTGTCGACGGGGCTGTCCCCCGCCGCCTCCACCACGGTCCGCATCACGCTGCCCTTGGCCGCCCACGGGGTCGGCACCGACCGCCGCAGCAGGTGCGCGGGCGGGATGCGCGCGTCGATCTGGCTCAGCGTCAGCCGCGTTCGCGCGACCAGCCCGAGCAGCCGGACGAAGGCGGCGATGCCGTCCACCGTCCGGCCGAACTCCGGCACCACGAACCCGCCCCGCCCGTCCGCCGCGAAGATCACGTCCTCGCGCGCCGCCGCGGTGGTGAGCGCGTCCATCGAGGTGGGCGTCCAGTCCACCTGCACGCCATGGAACTTGCAGACCTGCTCGGCCACCCGGGTGGTGGTCACCGGCAGCGCGACACGGCCGTGCCGCCGCTCGGCGGCCACCAGGTCGAGCACGACCAGCAGCGCGCGCTCGTCGCTGACCAGGGCGCCCTTCTCGTCCACTAGGTGGATCCGCTCGCCCACCGGGTCGAACCGGACGCCGAACGCGGCCCGCGACGACGACACGACCTCGGCGAGCCGCTGCATGCCCGCCCGCTGCTGTGCGACGGTCGGGGTCGGCGTCACCTCGTCGAGCCGGTTGTTCAGCGTGTGCACCTCGACGCCGATCCGGCCGAGCAGCGTGGGCAGCACCAGCGACGCTGTCCCGCCGGCGCAGTCCGCCACCACCTTCAGGCCCGCGCCGCGCAGCCCGTTCAGGTCGACGCAGCGCAGCAGTTCGTGCGTGTACCACTCCACGACGCGCGGCGGGTAGGAAAGCTCGGCGATCTCCCCGGGGAACGCCCGCCGGAACTCCTGCCTGGAGAACACCCGTTCGATGCGGCGCTGCGCCGCCAGGGACAGCTCGGCGCCGCGCTCGTCGAGGAAGATGATGTCGATGGACTGGGTGTCGCCCGGCGTGGTGCGCAGCGCGATGCCGCCGCTGTAGTCGCCGCGCGCCGTCTCGAACCGCGCCACCGGCAGCGGCAGCGCCTCCAGGTCCACCACGTTGATCGCGGAGGCGTTCAGCGCCGCCTGGACGGCCCGTTTCAGGGTGCGGGCGGCGCGGGACACGTCCCGCGAGGTGGTGACCGTCGATCCCTTCTTGAGCATGGTGGCGTAGGCGGACGCGAGCCGGACGGCCAGTTCGGGCGTGACTTCCACGTTGATCAGCCCGGACACCCCGCGCTGGCCGAACAGGGTGCGCTGTCCCCGGGACTCGAAGATCACGCTGGTGTTGACGACGGCGCCGGCCTCGATGGTCTTGAACGGGTAGACCTTCACCCCCGCGGAGATGTAGGCCTCGGGCTCGATCACGCACTCGTCGCCGATGACGGCGCTCTCCTCGATCCGCGCCAGGCGCATCACGTCGGTGTTCTTGCCGACGACGCAGCCGCGCAGCGTGGTGCCCTGGCCGACGAACACGTTGTTGTGCACGACCGCGCGGTGGATGAACGCGCCCTCCTTGACCACCACGTTGGCGCCGATCACGCTGTACTCGCGGATGTGCGCGCCCGCCTCGATCTTGGCGTAGTCGCCGATGCAGACCGGCCCGGTCAGCAGCGCGTCGGGGTCCACGTCGGCGCCCTCGGCGATCCACACCCCCGGTGAGACCTCGAACCCGGCGATGCCGGCGATCACCTTCCCGCTGAGCACGTCGGCCTGCGCCTTCAGGTAGCTCTCGAGGGTGCCGACGTCCTCCCAGTACCGGTCGGACACGTAGCCGAACAGCGGCGCGCCGCGCGCGAGGAGCTTGGGGAACACGTCGTGCGACCAGTCCACCGACTCCTTCGGCGACACCTCGGCGAGCACCTCGGGCTCCATGATGTAGACGCCGGTGTTCACCGTGTCCGAGAACACCTGGCCCCAGGTGGGCTTTTCGAGGAACCGCTGGATGCGGCCGTCGTCGTCGGCGATGACGATGCCGAACTCGAGCGGGTCGGGCACCCGGGTCAGCCCGACGGTGACCAGCGCGCCGTTGTCCTGGTGAAAGCGCACCATCTCCGACAGGTCCATGTCGGTGAGCGCGTCACCGGAGATGACCAGGAAGGCGTCGTCGCGCAGCGCGTCCTCGGCGTTCTTGACGCTGCCCGCGGTGCCGAGCGGCATCTCCTCGGTCGCGTACTCCAGCGACATGCCGACGTCCTCGCCGTCGCCGAAGTAGTTCCGCACCAGCGCCGCGAGAAACTGCACGGTGACGACGGTCTCGTCGAACCCGTGCTTCTTGAGCAGCCGCAGCACGTGCTCCATGATCGGCCGGTTCGCGACCGGCAGCAGCGGCTTGGGCTGGTTGGCGGTCATCGGGCGGAGCCTGGTGCCCTCGCCGCCTGCCATTACGACGGCCTTCAAGTCGCGGCCGCTCCTTTCACAAGGTCCCTTACTTGGGTCACGTACAGCGTGGCCGCCCACCAGTACAGGGCAGTACCCCAGATGGCGAACGCCCACCCGATCACGCGGACCACCTCGGCGGCGATCCCGCCGTGATCGCCGAGAAACAGCAGCGGGAACGCGTACATCAGGCACAAGGTGGCGGCCTTGCCCACGAAGCTCACCTGCAGCGAGGCGTACGGCGTGCGCTGCTTGAGCACAAGCAGCGCCATCCCGACGCACACCTCCCGGGCCGCGATCACCGCGAACAGCCACCACGGGATGATCCCCCGCACGGCGAGCGCGATGATCGTGGCCGCGATGTACAGCCGGTCCGCCGCCGGATCGAGCACCTGCCCGAGCCTGCTCTGCTGGTTGAGCATCCGGGCCAGTTTCCCGTCGAGCCAGTCGCTGATGCCCGCCAGGACCAGGATGCCGGCCGCGATGATGTCGGCCGTCGCGGTCCGCGGGCCGATGACCAGCCACAGGAAAACCGGGACGCCGGCCAGTCGCAAGGCGCTGAGCGCGTTCGGCCATGTAACAATCCGGTCACCCACGCTGTGATCCTAATGGAACTGGATCCGGCTGCCACGCCGGGTGTGCGCTTAATCACTCAACCAGGCGCATCCCTATCACCTGGCATGAAATTAGATCACTCATCCCGAACGGGACCGTCGCGACTGCCCGCCCTCACGTTCCTCGCGCCCGCTCGGCCCGGCGCCGCGGCGCCGCCCCTGCGGCAGCCGCGGCCGGCCGCGGCTGCCGCAGGGGCGGCGCCGCGGCGCCGGGCCGAGCGGGCGCGAGGA
>DAHVAN010000029.1 GCA_027314595.1 Actinomycetota bacterium
AGCGGTTGTCACCCGCCCGGGACACACCCGATCCGCTATCACCGCGGGCAGGTGCCAGGCGGCCGGCTCGGCACGACCAGGGCGGGAAGCCGCGCCACAGCCTATGGGGGCCGGACGATCCTTCGCGCTGATCGCCTGGCAGCTCCGGGCCTGGGCCTGGCGGCTAGGGGATCAGGACGATCTTGCCGTGGACGTGGCCGCCTTCGAGGCGGCGGTAGGCCTCACGGACCTGGTCCAGGGGGTACGTGGCGGCTATCGGGACCTCGAGGCCGCCGTCGGCGATGAGCCCGGCTAGCTCCGCGAGCGTCCGGGCGCTGGCGCCGACGGCGTTGCCCTCCGACTTGATGCCGTACTTCTCGACGGCGTCGAAGCGGACGATGCTGTCCACCCGGGACGGCTCCACGCCCAGCTCGTTCAGGGCCAGTTCGACGTAGCCGCCGCCGTGGGTGTCGATGAACGCGTCGACCTTCGGCGCGGCCGCCCGGACGCGGCCGGCCACGCCGTCGCCGTAGCTCACCGGGATCACGCCGTGCCGCTCCAGCCAGCCGTGGCTGGCCTGGCTGGCCAGGCCGACCACGGTGGCGCCCGCGCGCGCCGCGAGCTGAACGGCGAGCGAGCCCACCCCGCCCGCCGCGCCGGAAACGAGGACCGTGTCCCCTGGCCTGACGTCCACCGCGCGGACAGCCGCCCACGCGGTGAACCCGGCGACGCCCAGGCCGCCGGCGACCTCCCACGGCACCGCGGCCGGCTTCGGCGTCAGGTTCGCCGCCTCGGCCACGGCGAACTCCGCCTGGCTTGACCGGGTGTCGAGCCATCCGATCACCTCGTCGCCCGCCGCCACGCCGGTCACGCCGGTCACGCCGGGACCGAGCTGCCCGACGATCCCGGCCAGGTCGCTGCCCTGGCCCGACGGGAAGGTGGCCGGCCAGCGGGAGTGCAGCAAGCCCTCCCGGATCTTCGCCTCGCCCGGGTTGATCCCGGCCGCCCTGACCTCGACCAGGACCTGGCCAGGGCCGGGAGCCGGCCGCGGGACCTCGGCCACGTGCAGGACGTCCACCCCGCCGTACTCGTCGAACCGTACTGCCTTCATTCCGCCGCCTCCTTCTGGCTTGGCTGCCCCGCCTGCCCGGGCATGCCCGGCACTCAGCGCCAACCGCCGCCCGCGCCGCGTTATGCCTGCCAAGCCCGGGCGGATAAGGCTGGGCCGGGGCGCGTCGGCTAGCTGCCGGCCGGCCGGCGAGCCTGTCCGCCGGCCATCTGGACCAGCTCGGCCTTCATGTCCCAGGGTGGCAGGGCTCGCCGGGATGTGACGCCGGACCGTCTCGCGGCCGAAAGGACGGCGGGCTCCCCCCGGTTACAACCGGGCGCCTGGCGGGGGAAGATGAGGGTGCGACCTGGCGGCGACGCCGTGAGGTACGGGCTGCGAGATCAGGGGAGGCTGGCATGCCGGAGATCGTCCGGGCTGCCCTCGTCCAGCAGGCGTGGACCGGGGACAAGGAATCGATGACCGCGGCCGCGGTCGCCCACATCGCCACGGCGGCCAGCGCCGGGGCGCAGGTGGTGTGCCTGCAGGAGCTGTTCTACGGGCCGTACTTCTGCCAGGTGCAGGACGCCGGCTACTACTCCTACACCGAGGCGATCCCCGACGGGCCGACCACGCAGATGATGCAGGACGTCGCCCGCCAGCGGGGCATCGTGATCATCGCGCCGATGTATGAGGAGGAGCAGCCCGGGCTCTACTACAACACCGCGGCCGTCATCGACGCCGACGGCAGCTACCTGGGCAAGTACCGGAAGAACCACATCCCGCAGCTGAAGGGGTTCTGGGAGAAGTTCTACTTCCGGCCGGGCAACCTCGGCTATCCGGTGTTCGACACCGCGGTCGGGCGGATCGGCGTCTACATCTGCTACGACAGGCACTTCCCCGAGGGCTGGCGGGCGCTCGGGCTGGCCGGGGCGCGGATCGTGTTCAACCCGTCGGCCACCAGCCGGGGACTGTCGTCGTACCTGTGGAAGCTTGAGCAGCCCGCCGCCGCGGTGGCCAACGAGTACTACATCGGCGCGATCAACCGGGTCGGCGTCGAGCCGCTCGGCGACAACGACTTCTACGGCCAGACCTACTTCGCGGACCCGCGCGGCCAGATCGTCGGCGGCGCGGCCTCAGACTCGGCGGACGAGGTCGTGGTCCGCGACCTGGACATGGACAAGCTGACCGAGGTCAGGGACCTGTGGCAGTTCTACAGGGACCGCCGCCCCGACGCGTACGCAAGCCTGGTAAGGCCATGAGCCAGACACCGGCGGGAGGCAGGCAGTGAGCATTCTCATTACGGGCGGCACCGTGGTGACCTCCGAGGGCACGCAAGAGGCCGACGTGCTCGTCGACGGCGAGCAGATCGTCGCCCTGCTCACGCCCGACGCGAGCGCCGACGTGAGCGTGGACGAGGTGATCGACGCCACCGACATGTACGTGATCCCGGGCGGGATCGACGCGCACACGCACATGGAGATGCCGTTCGGCGGCACGTCTTCCGCGGACACGTTCGAGACCGGCGCCAGGGCCGCCGCGTGGGGCGGCACCACGACGATCGTCGACTTCGCCGTGCAGGCCAAGGGCACCAGCCTGCTCGCCACCCTCGACAAGTGGCATGCCAAGGCCGACGGCAACTGCGCGATCGACTACGGCTTCCACATGATCGTCTCCGACGTGAACGAGGCCACGCTCAAGGAGATGGAGGCCTGCATCGAGGGGGGCGTGACCAGCTTCAAGATGTTCATGGCCTACCCCGGCGTGTTCTACGCGACCGATGGCGAGATCCTGCTCGCGATGCAGCAGGCGCGGCGGACCGGCGCGACGGTCATGATGCACGCGGAGAACGGGATCGCGATCGACCAGCTCGTCGCGCAGGCGCTCGCGGCCGGGCGCACCGACCCCCTGCACCATGGCCTGACGCGGCCGCCCGAGCTCGAGGGCGAGGCCACGCACCGCGCGATCACGCTGGCGAAGGTGGCCGGCTGCCCGCTGTACATCGTGCACCTGTCCGCCGCGCAGGCGCTTGACGCGGTCGCGCAGGCGCGCGACGACGGCCAGAACGTGTTCGCGGAGACCTGCCCGCAGTACCTCTTCCTGTCGCTCGACGACCTGGGCAGGCCCGGCTTCGAGGGCGCCAAGTACGTCTGCTCGCCGCCGCTGCGCACCCGCGAGCACTCCGCCGCCCTGTGGCGCGGCCTGCGCACGAATGACCTTTGCGTCGTGTCGACTGACCACTGCCCGTTCTGCTACAAGGAACAGAAGGAGCTGGGGCGGGGAGATTTTGCAAAGATCCCCAACGGGATCCCGGGCGTGGAGCACCGGATGGACCTGCTGCACCAGGGGGTTGTCGCCGGCGAGATCACGCTGCCGAGGTGGGTAGAGATCTGCTCCACGACGCCGGCCCGGATGTTCGGCCTGTACCCGCGCAAGGGCGTGATCGCGGCGGGCGCCGACGCCGACATCGTGATCTACGACCCGGCCGAGCGGCAGACGCTGTCGGTGGCCACGCACCACATGAACGTGGACTACTCCGCCTACGAGGGGATGGAGATCACCGGCAAGGTCGCCGTCACCATGTCCCGTGGCCGCGTGATCGTGGCGGACGGGGAGTACAAGGGCTCGCCGGGACACGGCAATTTCCTCGCGCGCGACCTCAACCAGTATCTCCTCTGAACCGACGGTGGTGACTGTCTGGGCAGACACGCTGACCCGGGAAGGGGACCGATGGATTTCGGGGTGGTACTGCAGCCGAATCCGCCCGCCAGCGGGCTCGTGGCGATGATGAAGCTCGCCGAGGCCGCCGGGTTCGGGTACGGCTGGACGTTCGACTCTCACGTGCTCTGGCAGGAGCCGTTCGTGATCTACCCGCGGATCCTCGCCGAGACGTCGACGATGGTCGTCGGGCCGATGGTGACCAACCCGGGAACCCGCGACTGGTCGGTGATCGCTTCGGCGTTCGCGACGCTCAACGACGAGTACGGCAACCGGACGATCTGCGGTATCGGCCGCGGCGATTCGGCGCGGCGGTACATCGGCCAGCCCCCTGTCACCCTGGAGCACCTGTCGTCCGCGATGACGGTGATCAAGGGCCTCGCCGAAGGGCGCGAGGTGATCCACCACGGCCGGCCGCTGCGCATCCCGTGGGTGCGCGGCGGGTCGCTGCCGATGTGGATGGCCGCCTACGGGCCCAGGGCGCTGCGGCTCGCCGGCGAGCGGGCCGACGGCTTCATCTTGCAGACCGCCGACCCGGACATCGCCCGCTGGACGTTCGGGTCGGTGCGCTCGGCGGCCGCCGGCGCGGGGCGCGATCCGTCCTCGATAACGATGTGCGTGGCCGCTCCGGCCTACGTGGGCACGGACCTGGCGCACCAGCGGGAGCAGTTGCGGTGGTTCGGCGCGATGGTGGGGAACCATGTCGCCGACCTGGTCGCCAGGTACGGGGTGGACGGGCCCATCCCCCGCGCGCTCACCGACTACATCGACAAGCGCTCGGGATACGACTACGCGCATCACGGGCAGGCGGGCAACCCGTCGGCCGAGTTCGTGCCTGACGAGATCGTGGACCGGTTCTGCCTGCTCGGCCCGGCATCGGCGCACATCGCGCGGCTGCGTGAGCTGGCCGAGATCGGGACGGGCCAGTTCGCGCTCTACCTGATGCACGACGACGAGGAGAACACCCTGCAGGCCTACGGCGACGAGATCATCCCCGCCCTGCGCTAGCAGGCGCCGGCCCGCTGGCGGGTGCCACTGCCGCGGGCTTGGCCAGTTGTCGCTGCGGGATCTTCGCCCGCGGGCGGGCGCGGCGTATCGTCGCGATCATGAGGTTGCAGGAGATGCGCAAGCTTGTCCGGCCGCGTTCGGTGGAACTGGACGGCACACGGCGGCGGCTCGCCGCGTGTCACGACGTGTCCGATCTGCGGCGGGTGGCACTGCGGCGCACTCCCAAGCCGGTGTTCGACTACGTCGACGGGGCCGCGGACGAGGAACTGGCCGCGGCGGGGAACGTGGCCGCCTTCCGTCAGTGGCGCTTCCTGCCCCGGGTGCTCGCCGACGTCGAGGTCGTCGACACGTCGGTGACGGTGCTCGGGTCGGCGATCCCGGTGCCGCTCGCGCTCGGGCCCTGCGGCTACACCCGGATGATGCACACGGACGGCGAGATCGGCGTCGCGCGCTCGGGTGCGCGGCACGGCCTGCCGTACACGCTGTCCACGATGGCGGCCACCGGCATCGAGGAGGTCGCCGGCGCCATGACGGGGCGGCCGGACCTGTGGTTCCAGCTTTACATCCTCAAGGACCGCTCGCGGGCCGCCGGCCTGGTGAGCCGCGCCGCGGACAACGGGTACCGGGTGCTCGTGGTGACCGTCGACACCATGGTGGCGGGAAACCGGATCCGCGACGTGCGGAACGGGCTCACCATGCCTCCCGAGCTCAGCCTGCACACGATCGCGTCCGTGGCGGCCAAGCCCGGGTACTGGCTGCGCCTGCTGTCGGGGCCCGCGCTCGACTTCGCCAACTTCGCCGGACGGCCCGCCACGACCATCCTGAAGTCCGCCGACTTCTTCGACCCCGGCATCACCTGGTCCGACATCGAGGACCTGCGCTCGGCGTGGAAGGGCAAGCTCATCATCAAGGGGCCGCTCGGACCAGCCGACGCGCGGCGCGCCGTCGAGCTCGGGGCCGACGGCATCCAGCTGTCCAACCACGGCGGCCGCCAGCTCGACCGGGCCGTCGCTCCCGTCGACCTGATCGCGCCGGTCCGCGAGGCCGTCGGGCCGTCGGTCACCCTGCTTGTGGACTCCGGCATCCGCCACGGCGCCGACGTGGTCGTGGCGCTGGCCCTCGGCGCCGACGCCGGCGTGCTCGGCCGCGCCTACCTGTACGGGCTGATGGCTGGCGGGGAGGCCGGCGTGGACCGCGCGCTCGACCTGCTGACCGCGCAGTTGCGGACGACGATGCGGCTGCTCGGCGTCACCTCGGCCGCCGACTTGCGCAAACGCGGCCGCGAGCTCATCACGCGAGGGGACTGACCGCTCGCCTCGGTCCCCGACGGGTCACAGTTGCCCCGCGAGCCTGGTCCGCTCAGTGGCGCAGGGAGCCGCCCGCCGACCCCCGTCCGCAGGCAAGCCCACCGGCCGCGCTGAGGCAGCGAGCCGGGAGCGCGGACCTGGCCGCGAGTCAGGGGCGGGGCGGGAGGGGCGGGCGGCGCTTGACGGGGCCCGTCGAGACGTCCGGCAGCGGCGCGGGGGGGCGCTCGGCCAGCAGTTCCAGCGCGCGGTCGACGGCGACCTCGAGCTGGGGGTCGCGGCCCGCGACCCAGTCGTCCGGGGTGATCAGGACCTCAACGTCGGGGTCGACGCCGTAGTTCTCCACGCTCCAGCCGTACTCGCCGAACCAGAACGCGTACCGCGGGACCGTGATCCGCGTCCCGTCGACCAGGCCGTGGCGGCCTCCGTCGATGCCGACCACGCCGCCCCAGGTGCGGGCGCCGACCACCGGGCCGAGATTGAGCGAGCGGATCGCCGCGGTGACGATGTCGCCGTCGGACCCGGCGAATTCGTCGGCGAGGGCGACAAGCGGTCCGCGCGGCGCCTCTTCGGGGTAGCTGTCCGGGCGCAGCCAGCGGCCCAAGTCCCAGCCGATGATCTTGCGGGCGAGCTTCTCGACGATCAGCTGCGAGGTATGCCCGCCGCGGTTGCCGCGGACGTCCACGATCAGCGCGTCGCGGCCCATCTCCGCGCGCAGGTCGCGGTGCAGGTGCGCCCAGCCCTCCCCCATCATGTCGGGGACGTGCAGGTAGCCGACCCGGCCGTCGGACCTGCCCCGGACGAACTGGCGGCGGCCCGCGACCCAGTCCTGGTAGCGCAGACGCCGCTCGTCGCGCAGCGGGACGACCACGACCCGCCGCGTCTGGGACGCTTCGGGCTCCTGGGGGGTTTCGGGCTGCTGCTGCTCCTGTGACTCGGAGGGGTTCTGGGGCTGGTGGGGCGCGGCAGCCGGGGCGGGGGCGGGGGCGGGGGCGGGAGCGGGAGCGGGGGCGGGGGCGGGAGCGGGAGCGGGGGCGGGGTCGGGAGCGGGAGCGGGGTCGGGGTCGGGGTCGGGGGCGGGGGCGGGGGCGGGGTCGGGGTCGGCGGGGCGGATGGTTAGCTCTACCGGCTTGCCTGCCGTGCCGGCCAGCAGCGGCCACGGGCCGTGCACCGGGTCGACGGGGCGGCCGTCTACCTCGAGGATCTCGTCGCCTGCGCGGATCGCCACGCCGGGCGCCGCGAGCGGCGACCGGGCCCTGGGGTCGGAGGACTCGCCCGGCAGCACGCGCTCCACTAGCCACCTGCCGTCGAGGGACCGCGCCACGTCGGCGCCGAGCAGCGCCGCGGCGCCGTCGCGCGCGACCGAGGACCGGGCCGCGAACACGCCGGAGCCCGTCACGTACGCGTGCGAGGTGCCCAGTTCCGCGACGACATCCCAGAGCAGGTCGGCGAACTCGTCGGACGAGCCGATCCGCGCCAGCAGGAAGCGGTACTGGGCGAGGACGCCGTCCCAGTCCACGTCCGACATCCCCGGCGTCCAGAAGTCCTCGCGCAGCAGCCGCCCGGCCTCGTCGTAGGCGTGTGCCCACAGCGCCGCGGGGTCGGCAAGGAACCGGGCGCGCGACAGGTCCACCGACACGGCGTCGTCCGACGAGCCGTTGTCGGCCTTGCGGTCCGACGGCACCACCCGCAGGTCGCCGCCGTCCCTGATGACGAGCCGCGAGCCGTCGCCGCTGACGGCGTACCAGTTCACCTCGCCCGCCAGCACGGTCACCTCGCGCTTGCGCAGGTCGAACCGCTCGAGCGCGGGCCGCGGCCGGTCCTCGTCCAGGTCGGCCGCGCCCTCGCCGAGCACGCCGGACAGCCGGGAGCGCATCCATGCCAGGCCGCCCTTCACCGCAGCGAGGCCGGAGTACCGCGCCTCGTCCACCGGGACGGCGACCACCCGGGAGGCGATGTTGTCGGTGTCGACGGCAACCACCGGCCGTTCGGGAGAAGAGTCTTTTGAATTGTCCCCGCCGCCGGGAGGCCGCCCGCCTGGCTGCGGGCCGAACGGGGACAGCGTGCCCGCGCCCAGCGGCACCAGGTACGGCCGGCTGCCGAACGGGAACGACAGGTCGAACGAGTGCGCGTCGTAGACCGGGTCGAAGATGCGCCGGGACAGGAACGCCAGGTACAGCCCGTCGCCGGTGAAGGCCGGGTCGCTGTCGGCGAACCGCCCGTCGGTGACGTCCACCGTGAAGCGGTCCGCAACCCGGGCCATCCGGATCCGGCTCAGCGGCCGCGGCCCCGGCTGGCACCAGGCGAGCCACGCCGAGTCCGGCGACCAGGCAAGGTCGCTGATGTCGCCGTCGTCGCTGGCGGCAAGCTCGGTGACCAGCGCCGACTCCACGTCGATCAGCAGCAGCCGCCCGTCGTGCGCGGCGGCCGCGACCGTGGTGCCGTCAGGGCAGGGCGCAAGGCTCGTCACGCTGCCCAGTTCACCGGCGCATATCCTCCGAACGGCCGCTGGCGCCTGTCCGGCGGCGCCGGCTATCTCCAGCGCGACGGCGCCGCCCGCGTCGGTCACCCAGACCGCCTTGCCGGTCGTGCCGAGCACGCGGGGCAGCCTGGCATGGGCGTCCGGGTCCACGGACAGCGCGCGCGCCGGGCCGTCGGCGTGCGTCAGCCAGTGCACGGTGCCGCGCACGGTCACCACGCTCGCCTGGCCGGTCTCGTCGCAGTCGAGGTCGCCCAGGTGATCGGCGGCGGTGATCAGCTTCGGCGCGCGGGCCGCGGGCGGCGAGCTGAGCTCGATGCCGAGCTTGCGCGGCGCGTGGCTGGCCAGGCTGTCGAGGATCCAGATGTCGCCGGCCACGTGGTAGACGACCCGCGTCCCGTCGGTCGCCGGGTTGCGCGCGTAGAAGCCGTCGTGGTCGGTGTGCCGGCGCAGGTCCGTGCCGTCGAGCGCGCAGGAGTAGATGTTGCCGGTGCCCTCGTGGTCGGCGAAGAACACCAGCCGGCCTTCGATCAGCATCGGGGCGGCGACCTGGCCCGGCAGGCTGGCCAGCACCCGGGAGAACAGCGGGTCTTCGGCGGTGGCGACCCACAGGCGGCCCGCCGTCCCGCCGCGGTACCGCGTCCAGAACGCGGGCTCGCCCGACATCCGCCCGGTCACGAGCGCGGTCGCCGTCTCCTCGACGGCGAGGTCGGTGACCTGGCCGAACGGCAGCCGGCGCGGCGGCGCGCCGAGCGGCACCGCGTAGGCCCAGCTGAACTGCGCGCCGGGCTGGCCCGCGGCGCTGACCGCGAGCACCTCCCCGTGCCTGGTCCACCCCGACACCCGGGTCCGGGCATCGCCCCAGTAGGTGCGCCTGGTGGCGGCGCCGCCGCCGACATCGGCCGTGTACACCTCGGGGCCGCCGTCCCGCCAGCCGGTCCAGGCGACCATGCCGCCGTCCCTGGAAAAGCGCGGGTTGCTGACCTGGCCGCCGTCGGAGGTCAGGCGCCAGGCGCGGCCGCCCTCGGCCGGGGCGAGCCACACGTCGTCTTCGGCGACGAAGGTGAGGAGATCGCCGTGAATATGCGGGAAGCGGAGGTAGCCGGCAGATGTCACGCGGATCATCCTACGAAAATTACCTGCCGAATGACCTGGAGCTCACAGCCAGCCGCGCTCCTGGGCCAGGCGCAGCGCCTCGGTCCTGTTGCGCGCGCCGGTCTTCTGGATGCAGGCGGACAGGTAATTGCGCACGGTGCCTTCCGACAGGCAGAGCGCGGCAGCGATCTCGGCGATCGTCGCGCCGTCCTGGCTGGCGGTCAGGACGTCCCGCTCGCGTGGCGTGAGAGGGCTGGCGCCGCCGGTGAGCGCGGCGGCCGCCAGGTCCGGGTCGATGACCTTGTGCCCCTTCCTGACCTGCCTTATCGTCTGGGCGAGCTTGTCCGCAGGCGAGTCCTTCACGATGAACCCGGACACGCCGGATTCCATGGCGCGCCGCAGGTAGCCGGGACGCCCGAACGTGGTCAGGATGACGATCCGCGTGCCGGGGCTCGCCTGCCGCAGTTCCGCGGCCGCGGCCAGGCCGTCGAGGCCCGGCATCTCGATGTCGAGCAGCGCCACGTCCGGGCTGACGGCCCGCGCGGCCGCGGCGACCTCGTCACCGCGGCCCACCTGGGCCACGACCTCGATGTCGTCCTCGAAGGAAAGCAGCGCGGCGAGCGCCTCGCGGATCATCGCCTGATCCTCGGCGAGCAGCACCCGGATGGGGGTCACCAGGCTAAGGTAGCGCCGTTCCCGGCACGTGCCGGGGCCTGGCGGGCCGGCGCGGTGTCCCGCGGCGGCGTCGGGCCGGAGTCCGGCGTCGGGCCTGAGTCCGGCGCGGGGCGGCCGGCGGGCACGGGGCGGCCGGCGGGCACGGTGGCCGCCAGGCAGAAGCCCGACGGGTTTCCCGGGCGCAGCTCCAGGTGGCCGCCGACCGCGTTCAGCCGCTCCGACATGCCGTGCAGTCCCGTCCCGCCGCGATCCGCGGCGGGCATGACGGGTGCGGCCGGGACGCCCGGGGCGGCCGGGCCGTGGCCGTCGTCGCTGACCAGCAAGGCCAGGGTGTCGGTGCGGCGGGTGAGGGTGATGTGGCAGTTCTTCGCGCCCGAGTGGCGGATCACGTTGGTGGCCGCCTCGCGCAGGCACCAGGCGAGCGCCGCCTCCGCGTCCGGGTCGAACGTGCCGGAAAGCAGCGTGAGGGCCGCGTTCTCGTGCGGCGTGATTCCCGCCGCTTCGAGCGCGGTCCGCGCGGTGATGATCTCGACCGCGAGCGTCGGCCGCCGGTAACCGCTCAGCGCCTCCCTGATGTCGTGCAGCGCCTGCCTGCTCACGGCCGCGACCTGCTCGACCTCCTCGCGCACCCGGTCCCGTTCCGGGCTGTCGGGCAGCCGCCGCAGCAGCCGCGCGGCCAGTTCGGACTTGAGCGTGATCATCGAAAGCGACTGCCCGGTCAGGTCGTGCATGTCGCGGGCGAGCCGCAGCCGCTCCTCGCTGGCGGCGAGCTTGGCCACCGTCTCCCGCGCCGCGGTGAGCTGCCAGGTCAGGTGGAGCTGGGTCCGGAACCCGACCATGGCGAAGCCCACGAGCATCACGGGTA
This sequence comes from Actinomycetota bacterium, assembly GCA_027314595.1. Classification (GTDB taxonomy): domain Bacteria; phylum Actinomycetota; class Actinomycetes; order Streptosporangiales; family Streptosporangiaceae; genus Trebonia. The sequence goes on from DAHVAN010000029.1 coordinate 11,169, forward strand.
TCAGCGTGATCAGGATGTCGGACATGGTGTCGTGGCCGATCCAGCTGAACAGCAGGAAGCACGCCCCGGCGACGAGCACGGCGCGCGTCGCCGCCCGCCGCTCGGCGATCACCAGGCCGCAGGCGGCCGACACGTAGATCCACAGCGCGTTCCACTTGGCGCCGTCGTAGACCACGCAGGCCAGCGCCGCCAGCGCGAACAGCGGGAGCAGATAGGCCGGCGACGCCGTGGGGCGGCGCGCGTCCCAGGTGCCGATCACCCATACGTAGAAGGCGCAGAACACGACGATGATGGCGATCGCGCCGCCGATGTAGAGCAGGCCGTAATGGTGGCGGAACAGGCTGGCGACCGGCTGGCCGAGGTAGACCAGCCAGATGGCGCAGAACAGCGCGCGCCAGGCCCGGATGGCCCGGGCACCGCGGGGCCCGAAGACCCCGCGGAGCACCAGGCCGCGCAGCGGGAAGCCGGCGGGCGGGGTCCCGCGCCCCAGGCCGGTGTCGCCGGCCATGACGCTCAGAGCGTTTCCGCCGTGGCCCGCACCGAGAGCCAGGCCAGGCCGCTGAAGATCCCCAGCCAGACGACCATGCCGACGACGAGCCAGCCCGACACCGGGTGCACGGGCGGGATCATGTCGACGGCGATCTTGATGGCCTCGTAGGTGGGCGTGAACTCGCCGACCTTCGCCAGGGCGCCGCTGAGCGGGAAGAAGATCCCGCCGAGGATGAGGAAGACGAAGTAGATCAGCATGGCTATCGGCTGCACCTGGTCCGGCATGAACCGGTAGCCGATCGCCACCGCGAGCGCGGTGAACAGCATCGCGCCGAGCCAGACGACGACCGCGATCGCGATCCACTCCCAGGCGGACCCCAGGTGCACGCCGCCGTAGAACCTGCCGAGCAGCAGCACGATGACGACCGACGGCACGGTGATCGCCATCGCGGCGGCGAGCTTGGCGATCACATAGGCGTTCGGCGGCAGCGGGGTGAGCCGGAGCTGGCGGATCCAGCCCTCCTTGCGCTCGGCGGCGATCCTGATCGCGTTGCCGGTCAGCGCGCCGCTGAAGGAGCCGAACGTCGCCATCGCGACCATGTAGTACGCGCCGAAGTTGACACCGTCGGCGGTCGCCTTCACGTTCTTGCCGACTATCAGGTAGAGCACGATCGGCAGGATGAGCGTGCTGATCATGTAGCGCTTGTTGCGCCGGAGCCTGGCGATCTCGGCCCGCACAAGCAACAGTGTGCCTTTCATGCTGTCATGCCTCCTGTGGCTGGACCGGGGTGTAACCGCTGGCGCGGTCGTCTTCGGCGGTGATGGCCAGGAACGCCTGCTCCAGGCCGAGGCTGCCGACTTCGAGCTCGCGCGGCCGCAAGCCGGCGTCCAGCAGCGCGTACAGCGTGGCGTCCGAGTCCGACGACTGGATCTGCACCACGTCGCCCCGCACGTCCACGCTGACGATGCCCGGCAGGCCGAGCAGGAACGTCTCGTCCACCGAGCCCAGGCGGAACGAGATCCGCTTGGCCCCCGCCCGCGCCTTGATGTCCGCCGGGGTGCCGTCCGCGAGCAGCCTGCCCCGGTTGATCACCAGGATCCGGTCCGCCGCGTGGTCCGCCTCTTCCAGGTAATGCGTGGCGAACAGCAGCGTCTTGCCCTCCGCGACCTCTTCCTTCATGCTCGTCCAGAACCGCTGCCTGGTCTCCACGTCCATCGCCGTGGTCGGCTCGTCGAGCACGATCAGGTCGCACTCCCCGACGATCGCCAGCGCGAACCGGACCCGCTGCGTCTGGCCGCCGGACAGCCTGTCGACCCGCTGGTCGCCGATGTCGGAGATCCCGGCACGCTTCATCGTGATGTCCGCCGGGAGCGGGCGCGGGTGAAATCCCGCCACGAGCGTTATCAGCTCGCGCACCGTCACCTCGGGCATCAGGCCGCCGGACTGCAGCATCGCGCCCACCCGGCCGGACTTCACCGCGTGATAGGGGTCGCTGCCGAACATCGCGATCTTCCCCGACGTCGGCTTGCGCAGCGCCAGCAGCATGTCGAGCGAGGTGGACTTGCCCGCGCCGTTCGGGCCGAGGAGGGCGACGGTCTCCCCCGCGCGCAGGTCCAGGCTCAGGCCGTCGACCGCTCTCAAACCGCCGTAGTGCTTGCTTACGTCGTCGAACGAGACAACCGGCCCCGTTCCGCTGTGCCTCATCAATTATCCCCTTATGTGGGTGGCTGTGACATGTGCCGGGCTTGGAGGGTGCGTTCCCCCCACATACCACCATCCGCCGGGGCCCGGCCGGTAGTGCGCTGCCTCAGATGTCAGGCATGACAAGTGTCATCGGCGCCCGGGCCGCGGTCTATCGAGTTTTTACCTGCCGACGGCGTAGCCCTGCATGCCGCGCGGGTTGGCGGCCGCGTACAGCATCCCGCCGCGGCGGGCCACCGCGCTGATCCTGCCCAGCGACCACGGCGGCTGCACGATGACGTCGTGCCCGCGGTCACGCAGCCCGGCGATGACGGCCTGCCCGGCGCGCTCCTCGACGTCGAGCCCCTTCGGGTACGCCTCGCGGGGGTAGAACGAGGACGGCAGGTGCCGGGAGTGGAACGCCGGGAAGTCGATGGCCTGCTGCAGGTTCATCCCGAACTGCACGTGGTTGAGGAAGAAGCCCAGCGTCCACTGGTCCTGCTGGTCCCCGCCCGGCGTGCCGAACGCCAGGTACGGCTCGCCGTCGCGCAGCGCCATCGTGGGCGTCAGCGTGGTCCGCGGCCGCTTGCCCGGCGCGAGCGCGGCGGGCAGGCCGGGGGTGAGCGTGAACATCTGCGCCCGGGTGCCGAGGCAGAAGCCCAGGTCGGGGATCACCGGCGAGGACTGCAGCCAGCCGCCGCTGGGCGTCGCGGTGACGACGTTCCCCCACCGGTCCGCCACGTCCAGGTGACAGGTGTCGCCGCGCCGCGGCTGGGAGGAACGTCCCAGGGGCTCGCCGGTCGCCGGATCCAGGCCGGGGTCCCCGCTCCACCGCACGCCCGCGCGCCCGCCGCTTCTTGCTGTTATCTCGAACGGAGCCGTGGCGAACGCCGGCAGCACCGGTTCCGCGCCGCCGGGCCGGCCTGGCCGGAACCCGGCCGATGCCGTGTCGCCGACGAGCTTGCGCCGCTCGTCGTTATAGGGCGCTGACAGCAGGTCGCCAAGCGGAACGTCGGTGTAGTCCGGGTCTCCGTACCACGCTTCCCGGTCGGCGAAGGCGAGCTTGGCGCACTCGGTCACCGTGTGGATGTACTCCGCGCCGCCCGGCTTCAGAGCCGCCAGGTCGAAGCCGGAAAGCAGCGCGAGCTGCTGCAGGAACACGGGCCCCTGCCCCCAGGGCCGCGTCTTGCACACGGTCAGTCCCTGGTAGTCGTAGGTGGCCGGCTCCTCAAGGCGCGCGTGCCAGGTGGCCATGTCCTGCGACGTGAGGAAGCCGCGATGCCGCTGCCCCGTCACGTCCATCACCTCGGTGGCCGCGAACCGGCCGATCGCCTCGGCGACGAACCCGTCGTACCAGGCGCGCCGTGCCGCCTCGATCTGCTCGTCGCGGTCGCCGCTCGCCGCCTCGGCCTCGTCGAGGATCCTCCTGTAGGTGGCGGCCAGGTGCCGGTTGGCGAACCTGCTGCCCGGCGCGGGCACCGCGCCGCCCGGCAGGTACACCTGCGCGGAGCTGGTCCAGTGCTCGCGGAACAGGTCCGCGACGCTGGCGATGCCCCAGCTGATCGCCGGCACGAGCGGGTAGCCGGACTCGGCGTACCCGATCGCGTAGCCGAGCACGTCGCGCAGCCGCAGCCGCCCGTACTCGCGCAGCAGCAGCAGCCACGCCCCGAACGCGCCGGGCACGCACGCGGCGAGCAGCCCGCTGCCGGGCACGAGGTCGAGGCCGAGCGCGGCGCAGGCCTGCACGGTCGCCGCGGCCGGCGCCGTGCCCTGGCCGCAGACCACGAACGTCTCGCCGCGGTGCGCGTCGTAGCCGATCACCGGCACCTCGCCGCCCGGCCCGCACAGGTGCGGCTCGACGACCTGCAGCACGAAACCGGCCGCGACCGCCGCGTCGAAGGCGTTGCCGTCCTTCTCAAGGACGGCCATCCCGGCCGCGGAGGCGAGCCAGTGCGTGGACGCCACCATGCCGAACGTGCCCGCAAGCTCCGGCCTCGTGGTGAACTCCGGGATATCGGCCATAACGCTGCTCCGTTCGGTTCCGGGTTGCTCCATCCCAACATCTATCGACACGCAGCCGTGCAGCGCAAACTTCCGAGGTCTAAACCTGATCTCCCGGCCGACCGGTGACGGGGTAGGTTCTGTCGCATGGATGACCTCGATCCCCGCGTGCGCGCGATCTGTGACCTGAACGTGGCGGAGGCGCGCGAGTACGGCGGCCGGCACGAATACGACGGCGTTCCGCAGGACCTGTCCGGGGCCGGCGTGGCCGCCGGGCTCGCCCGGCTCGCGGCGGCCCGCGAGGCCGGTCAGGCGCAGCCGGATCCGCACGACGAGACGCACCTGCGCGCGTTCGAGGACCTGCAGCAGGTCGTCTACCACGACCTGGAACTGCACCGGCGCAACCCGCTCTTCCATCTCGGCGAGCTCGACCTGGCCTGCTACGACAAGGGCTACGCCCCGGCCGGGCAGCGCGACGCGGCGCGCGCCGAACACCTGGCGGCATGGCCGCAGGTGATCGACGCGGCGGTTTCCGCTCTCGACCAGGTATCCGCGCCGGTGGCTCAGTCGCTGATGGCCGGCATCCGCGGGCTGGCCGGCGGGATCCCCGCCGGCGCCGCGCCCGCCGCCAGGGAGGCGGCCCTCGCCGCGCACGCGCGACTGGTCGCCCACCTGTCGCGGGCGGCCGGGGAGGGCTCGCCGGACGCCGCGCTCGGGGCCGCCGCGCTTGGCGCGCTGCTCGGCACATCCGAGGCGATGGATGTCGACCTGGGCGCCCTGGCCGAGGCCGCGGACGCCGAGCGCGACCGGCTGCGCGAGCGGCTCGCCGAATCGGCGTCCACGGTGGACGCGGGCCGGGCGCCGCTTGACGTCGCGCGCGAACTGGTCCGCGACCACCCAGACGCGGCCGGCGTGATCGAGACCGCCCGGTACTGGACCGAGCGGGCGATCTCCTTTACCCTGTCGCGCGACCTGGTGCCGTACCACGACGGGGTGTGCCTGGTCGGCGAGGCGCCCGAGTCGCGGCGCTGGGCGATGGCGATGATCTCGACGAACGCCCCGGCCGAGCCGGACGCGCCGTCGTGGTACTACATCACGCCGCCCGACCCGTCCTGGCCCGAGGCCGAGGCCGAGGAGTGGCTGGAGGTGTTCAGCGCCACGACACTTCCGGTCATCACCGTGCACGAGGTGGCGCCCGGGCACTTCTCCCATCACCAGGCACTGCGCCGGGCGCCCGGGGCGGTGCGCCGGACGCTGTTCTCGAGCGCGTTCGTCGAAGGCTGGGCGCACTATGCCGAGGAACTGTGCGTGGAAGAGGGATTCCTCAGCGACGACCCGCGGTTCGCGATCGGGGTCTGGCTCGAGGCGCTGGTCCGGGTGACACGGCTGGCCTGCGCGCTCGGCGTGCACACCGCCGGGATGACGGTCGGGGAAGCGGCCAGGCGGTTCGAGGCGGACACCCACCTGGCCGGGTCGGCGGCGCTGTCCGAGGCGCGGCGGGCGACGTTCGACCCGACGTACGGCCGGTACACCTGGGGCAAGCTCGAGATCATGCGGATGCGCGAGCGGGCGCGGGCTGAGTGGGGCGCCGCGTTCTCCCTGCAGCGGTTCCACCGCGCGCTCATGGAACTCGGCTCGCCGCCGCTGGGGCTGCTCGGCACCGCGCTCGAGCGCGGCTGAATCGCGGCGATCCCGGGCGCGCGACTGGCGTCGGGCGCGCTCCGCGCGCGCTGTACCCTTGTGGCGTGCTGAGGCTTACCCGGGCGGCGGCCACGGCGGGTGCCGCGATGCTCGCCGCGCTCGCGGCGGCGGGCTGTTCGATGGCGCGCGCCGAGAGTTCGGGCATTGACGCGACGGCCGCTTACGTGCAGCAGCCGACGGGCAGGACCACCGTCGGGTACCTGGACATCCGCAACAACGGCGGCCCCGACCGGCTGCTGTCGGTGACGACAAGCGCGGGCGGCAGCGTCGTGTTCCGTGCCCCGGCGCGGACCGGGGTGGCGCCCGTGCTCATGCGCACGGTGCCCGACATCCCGATCCCCGCGGACTCGACCGTGCAGCTCATCCCGAACAGCTACCACCTGCTGATCACCGGGGCCGGGCCGATGCAGGGCGGCAAGGACATCACGCTGCGGCTCACGTTCGCGCGGGCCGGCACGATCACGGTCCTGGCGCTCGTCACCAACCCGGAGTCCGGCGGCGGCAGCTACTTCCTGAACTGATCCTCAGCGAGGCAGTGGCCGCCGTGTCCGCCGTGACGAGGGCCACGCGGCGGTTGAGCTTGCCCAGCCCGCGATACGCGATATATCGTGGATGCATTATCGCTTCTGGCACGGAGGGCCGCGATGGCTTCGGGATCTGAGATGCGTGTCGGGGACGCCGAGCGGGAGACCACCGCGGCCGAACTGCGCGAGCACTACGCCAGCGGACGGCTGACGCTCGATGAGCTCAACGACCGCATCGACAAGGCGTTCGCCGCCAGGACACGCGGCGACCTCGACGCGCTCATGCGCGACCTGCCGTCCGCGCGGCCTGGCGCGGCATGGCAGCCGGGGCAGCCCGGGCAGCCCGGGCAGCCGGGAGGACCTGGCTGGGGCCCGGGGTCCGGCTGGGGCCCGGGGGGCAGCCGCGGCCCTGGGTGGACCGGGCCGGGCAGCGGGCCCGGGGCGTCGCGGGGACCGGGCGCGGGCTTTGCGCGGCGCACCGTCGGCTCGATCATCGCCGCGAGCATCCTGATCTGCGCGCTTGTCGCCGTCGGCGCCCTCGGGGTGTTCGGGGTCGGCGCCGGCAGGCCGTTCGGTATCGCGCTGCTCGTGATCGCCTTCGGGCTGCTGCGGCGGCTCATCTTCGGGCGGCGCCGGGTCCGTGGCTGCGCCCCGCGCCGCCGCCGCTGGTAAAACCGCGGTTGTTAACAGCCGGGGCGGGTTCCCTCGGCCGGTACCTGCGACATATCGTGGAGGGGACCGACCTTTCCGAGAACCACGGGAAGTGCGATGGCGATGCGTTACTACGCCCCCTTTCCCGGCCAGAACGGGGAACCGTTCCGCGCCATGGCGCCGCATGGGCTGCGTATCGGGCATGCGGAGCGGGACGCCGCGGCGGCGGACCTGGGCGAGCACTTCGTCGCCGGCAGGCTGAGCCTGGAAGAGCTGCACGAGCGTCTCGGCGCGGTGTTCACCGCGAAGACCTACGGCCAGCTCAGCAGGATCATGGCTGACCTGCCGAGGCTGCGGCGGCCCACGGGCCAGGCGGGACCGGCCAGACAGATGCAGACGGCATGGGCGGGCGCGTACTGGGCGTCGGCTGGCTTCCCGTCCCCCATCAGTGAGCGCCGCCACGCGACGCCGTCGGACCGGGCCGGCCGGGTCGCCGCCGTGTCACTGCTGATCCTGGCGATGCTGATCTGGCTGTTCACCGCGCTGATTTTCGCCAGGCACGGCTTCTACCACCAGCCGGGCCCGTTCGGACCGCATTAGCGGGCCGGAGGCCGGGCCCCGCGGGAAGCTGGTTAGGCGGTTACCCGGGGGTTGCCTGGTCACGCGGTTGCCTGGTCACGCGGTTACGGCTGGACGCGCTGCGGCACGACCAGGTAGCGGAACTCGCTTGCGCCGACCGCGTCACCAGGCGATCCGTGGGTGATAACCGCGGGCTTGCTCGCGCTGGTGAACCGCAGCCTGACCCGGGTGCCTTCCGGCGCATACGCGTCGGCGCGCGCGGGGCCGGGCCCCGCGACCGCCGCCGCGATGACCCCGTCGAGCAGGTAATGCGGGCTGAACGCGATGTCCGGCTCGTCGCCGGTGAAGTCCGCTGGCACGGTCTCCCTCGCCCGCGCCTGGCCCTGGGTCGCCGCGCCGACCGTGACCCGGCCGGGCGCGAACGACAACTGCACCGGGCTGCCGCGCTCGGCGACGAGCGACACCCGGCGCACCGCCTCGGCGAACGCCTCGGCGGGCAGGTCAGCGGTGCAGCCGAACTCGTCGGGGAAGCGCGACCGGTACCTGATGAACGCCCCGGCGAGCAGGCGCGTTGTCAGCCTTCGCCGGCCGGCCTCGAAGCCGATCATGGCGTCGCCGCCGTCAGCGCCGCCGCCCTCCCTCAGCATGATCCGCACCGGCACGTCCTGGCTCATCATCTTCGCCGCGTCCGCCAGTGTCCTGGCCGGCACGAGGAGCGCGACCTTGCCGCTCTCGGCGGCCATGCCGGCGAACCCGGGAGCCGGGCTCCACGTCAGGTCCCTGACCGCGAGCCGGTACCGGTCCGTGGCGGCGAGCGTCATCGTCCCGGCGGTGAGCTCGAGGCTCACCGCGGTCAGCATCGGCAGCGTGTCGTCGCGGCTGGCCGCGGGGGTGACCTGGCTGATCGCCGCGGCTAGCAGCGCGGCATCCGCCGTTCCCGCGAGCAGCGGCAGTTCTGGCAGGTCCGGGTACTCGGCGGGCGGCAGGGTGGCCACCGTGAACGCCGCCTCGCCGCAGATCATGCTCACGCCGTCCGGGTCGTCGGCGAAGTCGGCCGGCTGCGCGGGCAGGCTTTTGATGATTTCCGCCAGGAGCCGGCCAGGGACAAGGGCCGCGCCGGGCTCGGCCACGTCGGCGGGGACGCGCATCCGCGCCGAGACCTCGTAGTCGAAGCAGGACAGCGTCAGCCCGTCCTCGCCCGCGCGCAGCAGCAGCCCGCCGAGGACAGGGATGACCGGACGGGTGGGCAGCGCGCGCGCCGCCCACGTCACGGCCTCGGCTAGCGCGTCCCGCTCCACCCTGAACTTCATGCGGCACCTCGTGCTCTTGGTCCGGCCCATTCTCGCCGCCTGCCCCCGTGCCGGGCATCCCCTGAGGCGTCGTAGGGAGCCATAGTGGCATGCCCCACTGACATTCCGGCGCCGCTCACAGGTATTGGCGGGAACCGGCAGGCACATCAGCGGGCGCGGGCCCCGCGGGCCGCTGGCGCGGGGCCCCGCGCGCCGAGGTGCCGGGCCGGGCCGTGCTAGGCCGACAGGTGCTGCCCGAAGAACGCGAAGATCTTCTGCCAGCCGTCCACCGCCGCCTCCGGCCGGTACGCCGGCCTGTTGACCGAGAAGAAGGCGTGCCCGGCGCCCTCGTAGCTGTGGAACTCATACGTCTTGCCGGCCGCATTGAGCGCCGCCTCGAGCTCGGCGACCTGGTCCGGCGACGGGTACTGGTCGTCCGCGCCGAACAGCCCGAGCAGCGGGCAGGACAGGTCCGGCGTCTTGTCCACGAGCGGCCCGACCTTCAGCGGCATCCCCGCGGGCGGCCTGCCCACGACGAACGCGCCGTAGCAGTCCACGGCCGCGTCGAGCGGCAGGCTGACCGCGGCGAGGAACGACTGCCTGCCGCCCGAGCAGTACCCGATCACGCCGACCTTCCCGTTGGCGGTGGACAGCCCCTTCAGGTAGGACATGGCACCCGCCACGTCGCCGACCAGCCTGCCGTCGGGCACCCCGCCCGCGGCGCGCGCGGCGGCCGCCGCGTCGTCCGGGCTGGCGCCCGGCGCCTCGCGCCAGTACAGGTTCGGCACCACGGCGTTGTACCCGTGCACGGCGAACGTCCTGGCGATCTCCTTGGTCCCCTGGTCGTACCCGGGCATGTGGTGAATCACCACCACGCCGCCGACCGGGTGCTCGGGCTCGAGGGGCCTGGCCGAGTACGCCTCGATCGTGTCGTGGTCATGGCCGGTGATCATGATGGTCTCGGCGATTATCGCGTCAGTCATTGATCGGTCTCCTGTGTCGTTGTCAGCTTCTTATTCCAGCCCGGGCGGCGCCGACTCGAGCACCGCCTCGATCGCCCTCATCAGGGCGCGCGCGGACTCCGCGCTCAACTCGACCGCCACTCGCGCCGACGGCCCCTGGTCCGGCGCGAGAAAGTCGATGTTGAGCGTGTGCCCGTACGGCGCGTGCACCGGGTGGTCGAAGTAGACGCTGCCCTCACTCACCCGGAACCAGCCGGACGCCCCCTTGGCGCTGCCGCTGATGTCCACCTTCTCGGTCAGGTACGTACACATGTCAGGAATCCTCTCGCCAGCCAGGCCTCATCTCCCCGCGGCGCAAACCAGCCGGCTTGCCCGTCAGGCCGAATCATTCCACCTGACTTGTTAGCGACGCGAACGAACCCGGCGGGTCGCCCGCCCGCGCGGGCCGGCCTGAGCGAGTCCTGATCACGAGCCGTGCCGCCACGGGAGTCCGGCGGGCAAGGCACCCCTGCGGCCGCCGCGGGCGCGGCGAACTGGTCTTACGGCCTCGCGTATCTGATCTCCGCCGCGAAGGGCCCACCGGTACGCTTGACCGATTGCGATGAAAGGCGGCAAAGATGCACATAAAGCTCGCGGGCGAGGTGCTGCCCAAGCCCGGCAAGGCGTGCTTCGTGACGCTGACATTCGTCAAGGGCGAATCCGAGGACGGCGTCCTCGGCGTGGCCGCGGCGACCGCCCAGTTCCGGTAGGGAGCATTCAGGCACGTAGCCGCTGCGGCTATGGCTATGGTGTCTCCCCTGCCGGGTCACGAGCGACGGCCAGTGACACAATCATCACCATGACTTACGCAGCCGCTCCCGACAGGTACGACGAGAAGATGCCCTACCGCCGCTGCGGGCGCAGCGGCCTGGAACTCCCCGAGATCTCCCTTGGCCTGTGGCAGAACTTCGGTGACACCTCCCCGCTCGGCACCCAGCGGGCGATCCTGCGGCGCGCGTTCGACCTGGGCGTCACCCACTTCGACCTGGCCAACAACTACGGGCCTCCGTATGGCTCGGCGGAGATCAACTTCGGCCGGATCATGCGCGAGGACTTCCGCCCGTACCGGGACGAGCTGATCATCTCCACCAAGGCCGGCTACGACATGTGGCCGGGGCCATATGGCGACCGGGGTTCGCGCAAGTACCTGCTCGCGAGCCTGGACCAGTCGCTGAGCCGGATGGGCCTGGACTACGTGGACATTTTCTACAGCCACCGGTTCGACCCCGGCACCCCGCTGGAGGAGACGATGGGCGCGCTCGACACCGCGGTGAGGTCAGGCCGGGCCCTGTACGCGGGGATAAGTTCCTATTCTCCCGAACGAAGCAAGCAGGCTCTGTCGATCCTCCGCTCTCTCGGCACGCCCCTGCTGATCCACCAGCCGTCGTACTCGATGCTGAACCGGTGGATCGAGGCAGGGCTGCTCGACGTCCTCGGCGCCGAGGGCGTCGGCTGCATCGCGTACTCGCCGTTGGCGCAGGGCGTGCTGACCGGCAAGTACCTGAACGGGATACCCGAGGGCTCGCGGGCCAGCCTGAACGCCTCGCTGTCGAGGGACCAGCTGTCGGAAAGGACCCTGGCGCACGTCAGGGCGCTGGCGCGGATAGCGGCCGCGCGCGGCCAGACCCTGGCGCAGATGGCGATCTCGTGGACGCTGCGGGACGAGCGGGTCACCTCGGCGCTGGTCGGCGCCAGCAGCGTGAAGCAGCTCGAGGAGAACCTGGCCGCCGCCGGAAAGACGGCCTTCACCGCCGCCGAGCTCACCGCGATCGACAACGACGCCGTAGAGGCAGGCATCAACATCTGGGCCGCCTCGAGCGCCGGTTAGGGGCCGCTCGGATTGGGCCAGCCGCGCGGCTGCCCCGGTCCTGCCGGGCCAGCCGCGCGGCTGCCCCGGTTACCGGTGGCCGGCCCAGCACGAGATTTGAGCACGTGCAGATCGGAGGCTACTGCCGCGCGGCTGCTTGTGTTAGATTTGCGATTATGATTCGAACGCGCTGCTGTGGCCGGGTGGGGGTCATGATCCCTTGCCTGTGCAAGTGTCCCCGCAGCACGCGTGTGGCCGGGCCGTCAGCCTAGCGGCGACTTCCCCCGGTAGTCAGTTCCTCTTTCTTTCACGCCAGCGACCTGCCCTGTAGGGCGGCGGATTCGCGTCGGCGTCGCAGGGCCATTTCTGCCGGTCCTCCCGCTCCTGTCAACCTGGAGGATTTGTGACTACCCGTATTCCCGCTCGGTCTCGCCGCGCCGACCGGCTCGCCCCCGACTGGGACCTGGTACTGCGCCGTAATTACATCGAGCGCCTCAAGCAGGAACGGCCCCCGATGCGTATCAGGGATGAGCTCCCCGAGCTCATCGAGCGGGGGTACGAGGACATCTCCGAAGAGGAGATGGTCCGGTTCCACTGGTGGGGGCTGGCGCATGACAAGCCGAAGACCGGCACGTTCATGGTGCGTGTCAAGGTCGCGGGCGGCCTCGTGCTACCCGCGCAGCTCAAAGCGCTGGGGGGGATCTGCCGTCAGTACGGCAGAGGCGAAGCCGAGCTCACCACGCGCCAGGGCATCCAGCTGCACTGGGTCCGCATGTCTATGCTTCCCGAGGTTCTCGCCGCGATCGAAGCCGCGGGCCTGACGACCTGCGGCGCCGAGGGCGACACGGTACGCAACATCACCGGCTGCCCGGTTGCCGGCCTGTCGGCGGAAGAGCCGTTCGATGTCATGCCGGTCATCAAGGAAGCCGCCGCGTATTTCTGGGGCAACCCGGATTTCTCGAACCTGCCGCGCAAGCACAAGTACACGATCTCGGCATGCCCGGCGCAATGTAACGCGCCGCAGATCCACGATGTCGCCCTCGTCGGCACGGTCCTCGACGGGGAACCGGGCTTCGCCCTGCGGGTGGGCGGCGGGATGTCCAACACCCCGCGTATCTCCCGTGATATCGGCGTCTTCGTTTCCCCGGGCGAGGCGGTCGAGGTACTGCAGGCGGTGACAAACGCATGGCAGCAAGACCTGCGCTACCGGGTTTCCCGGGCCAAGGCCCGCATCAAGTTCATGATGGATGACTATGGTCCCGAAGGCGTGCGGGCCAAGGTCGAAGAGCAACTCGGGCGCGCGCTCAGGGACGGGGTGGCTCCGGAGCCGGCCGACGACGCCGACCACATGACGGTGCGGGCCCAGCGGCAGCCGGGACTGTCCACCGTCGGCGTGCCCGTCCCCGCGGGCCGGGTCACCGGCGACATGCTGGAGGACCTCGGCGGACTGCTGGCCGGCCTCGGCGCGGACGCCCGGTTCACCCGTCAGCAGAACATCATCCTCGGCAACGTGCCCACCAAGCGAGTCGGCGAGGTCACGGCCCGGCTGGCGGAGCTTGGGCTGCCGGCCGGCAGGGGAGGCGCGTATGCGCGATCGATCGCCTGCACGAGCCACCGGTTCTGCAACTACTCGGTGGCTGAGACCAAGGGCAAGCTTGACGACATCCTCGGGCGCCTGACCACCCGCTTCGGAGCCGACCGGATCGGCGATCTGGCCATCCACCTGGACGGCTGCCCGCACGCTTGCGCGCAGCACTGGGTTGGCGAGATCGGCATGCAGGGAACCACGATCGCCCTCGCCGGCACCGATGAGAGGGTCGAAGCCTACGACCTCACCGTCGGGGGCGGCCTCGGCAGGCGCACCGCTATCGGCCGGCGGCTGCTGCGCCGCGTGCCGACGGACCACGTCGACACCGTGCTCGAGCGCCTCGTCGGCGGCTGGCTCGCCACCCGTGACGAACGCGAGCAAGCCGCCGGGTACACGTTCGGAGACTTCTGCGACGACCTTAGCGACGAGCAGCTACTGGCACTGGCCAGCGCGTCTGGGGCGGCGGACGGCGACGGGGCACCCGGGCAGGCCGATGTGGCCCTGCACCTGCCAGGGCCGCTGCTGAGCCTGGTTGGCGGCGCTGACGAGATCAGGGTCAGCGCCGCCACGGTGGGCGAGGCGCTGGCCGCTGTGGCCCAAGCCCATCCCGCGTTCGCGAAGACGGTTTTCCCCGGGGGAAGCGTCGACAAGGCGTTCCTCATCACGGTCGGCGACGAGGACATCCGCAATCTTGACGGACTGGCGACGCCAGTCACGCCAGGCACTGACATCAGCATCATCGTCGCCATGTCCGGCGGATGACGCCTACCTGGCCAGGACCGAAGGCAGGCGAAACGGGGCCGAAGACAGACCTAACAGGAGGGAACAGCATGACTCAGCTGGAGATTTCAGTCCCGGCGGGCGATTCCAGGGTCGTCTTCGACGACCTGGAGATCGGCGAGATCGCCGTCCAACTCGATGACCAGGAGCCGGAAGACGTCATCGAGTGGGCGCTTGACGCCCTTGGCGACCGGATCGCGATCGTCACCGCACTCCAGGCCGACGGCATGGTGGTGCTCGACATGACTGCCCGGATCCGGCCGGACATCCGGGTAATCACCGTGGACACCGGGCGGCTGCCGCAACAGACGCACGCGTTCATCGACGAGGTCCGGCAGCGCTACCCGCGTGCCCAGTGGGACGTGCTGTTCCCGGACGCGGCCGAACTCCAGGCTATGGTGCGGCAGCACGGCACGGACCTGTTCCTCCGCAGTGTCCAGCAGCGGCTCCTTTGCTGCCACAAACGAAAGGTCCAGCCGCTGACCCGCGCGCTGCGCGGTCTCGACGGCTGGTTCACCGGGCTCCGCCGCGACCAGTGGGCCTCACGGGCCGCCATCAAGAAGGTCGAGCTCGACCATGATCACGGCGGTATCGTCAAGGTCAACGCCCTGGCTGACTGGACCCACGACGAGATATGGGAATACATCCGCGAGCACGACGTTCCCGCTCACCCGCTGTACGCCCAGGGGTATACAAGCATTGGCTGCGCGCCATGCACGCGCCCCGTCCAGTCCGGCGAGCATGACCGCGCCGGCCGCTGGTGGTGGGAGCAGAACGCGCCGAAGGAGTGCGGCATTCACTGCACGATCGAGACCGGAAACTTCGAGCACGAGGCAGAGGCCATCTTCGCCGAGGCGGACCAGGGCAGGCGATGGCAATGACCGCCGGGCACACCGAGACGGCTGCTGCCCTCCCGCTGGCCCCAGAAGAGGCGGCCGCGGTCGCGGACGCGGCCGCGGCGTTCGCGGACGCGCTGCCGCCGGGCCGGGGCGAGCCTTACCGGGAGCTTGCCGCCGCGACGCGGACCCGCACCGTGCCGGCCGAGCTGGTGGCGGCGCTCGAGCGGGTCTGCGTGCTGGCGCTGGAGACGGGCAAAGCCCGCCAGATCGGCCGGGCCGAATCCGAGCGTCTGCTCACCGGGGTCCTGCACCGGACGCCGCGCGGCCGCGCCATGGCCGGGCAGATCGCCGACGTCAACCGGGCACTAGCCGAACTGGCCGGCCGCCAGCTCGGCGCGGCGCGGCTGACCTCGCGAATGCCGGGGCACTACGAACTCAGCCTGTCAGTCGGCGGGTTCGCTCTCACCCTGGCTATCGGGCCAGAAGGCGCCTGCGTCCGGAACCTACACGTCGGCTAGCCAGCACCAGGACCTCACCGTGGTCCTTCGCGGCTGGCCGGCCGGAGCGACTGACGGCACCCAGCCACCCGCGCACGCGCATCCAGACGCTCGCCAAGCAGGTTGTCCGGCCCAACTCGCCGGGCCGACGGCACGGCACTTCTATGCCGGGACGATGGCCTGGGGGAAGGTGAAGACGCGGGCCGGGTCGTAGGTCTTCTTGACCTGTCGCAGCCGCGGGGAGTTGGCGCCGTAGTAGGCCTGGGCCCAGTTCGCGAGGTCGGGGTCGGTGTAGTTCTGGTAGGCCTGGCCGCTGGCGTAGCGGCGCATCGAGGTCCAGAACGAGCGGAGCCAGGCGTGCTGCCTGTTGACCCCCGCGGCGGACGCGCCCAGGTCCAGTCGGTGGTGTACTGGGCGTCGAACAGGGCGTTGCGGTGCAGGAACGCGGTCGCGGCCGGCCGGACGCGGTTGATCGCGCCGCCGAGCGCGTCGAACGCGGCACCGCCGGCGCCGCCGGCGGCGCCGGCCACGCGCTGCAGGCTCTCGACGCCGTGCAGCAGGGCGGCGATTCCGGCGCCGCTCAGCGGCCTGGTGAAGAAGTCGGACTTGGCGAACTGCGGCTGGCGGCTCAGCCGGCCTCCGGGGTACTGCCACGGCAGGTGGCAGCCCGCGTAGCCGATGCTGGCGCAGCCAGCCTCAGGGAGCATCGCGTCCATGTAGGAGAACTGGTTCAGGAAGTACCCGGTCGGGTGCGAGCCGGCCTTGTGGTACAGCTGGTCGAGCAGGTTCGCCGCGCCGCCGATGCCGCCCGACCACGCCGATGCCGCCGCCGAGCGTCAGGCCGGAAATGCCGACCGCCGGGCAGGACCCGCCGGGCACCGCGCGGCGGTGGGCGGCCAGCGTGTTGCAGAAGTCCATCAGCCTCGTGCCGGCGGCCACCGTCGCGGTCGACCCGGAGACGGTCATCCCCCTGATCCGCGAGACGTCGATGACCAGCCCGGCGGTCGTCGAGTAGCCGGCGTAGCTGTGCCCGCCGCAGCGCGCCGCCAGCGGCAGCCTGAACTTGCGCGCGAACGCCAGGCAGGTGACCACGTCGCGGGCGATCTGCCAGCAGGCGATTCCGGCCGGGCTGATGCTGTCGAACCGCGGGTCGAACAGCCGCCTGGCGACCGTGTACCTCGCCTCGCCGGGCCGCACGAGCGGGCCGGACAGGTCGCGGGCCAGCCCGGCCCAGTCCCCCGGCGTCGGCCCGGCCGACCGCCCGTCCGGCCGGATGAACGCCGGAGCCGCGATCGCCGCCGCATCTCCCGCGGCCGCTCCGAGGAACGTCCGGCGCTTCAGGACTTGCTCTGCAGGTGTGCTCACGTTCCTAAGGACGCCGCCGGCCAGCCGGCGGTTGTCCGGGACTCAGCCCGCGCTCCGATGAGGCAAGGCCGTCCCGTCCGTCTGAACTGCGGGCAGATTTTTCCCTGGCTCTTTTTCCGCGCTCAGGGAATTGCTTGAGTGACTCAACTGTTTAGTCACTCAGGAGAGTATGGAGAGGGGTTTCGTGAACGTGAGCAGCGAGGCCGGGACACCGGGCGGGGCGGCGGCGGACGCGCCGGCGCTCAACCGGGAGATCGTCAACGCGCTCGCCGACCTGGTCAAGCAGGCCGGCGCCATCACCGGTTCGATCGCGGCCAGCATCGGCATCGCGCCGAGCGACCTGCTGGCCCTGTTCAAGCTGGACGGGGTGTTCACGATGAAGGAACTCGCGCGGAAGATGGGCTGCGACGCATCCTTCATCACCTCGATCGCGGACACGCTGGAGCGAGAAGGGCTCGCCAGGCGCGCGCCCAGCCAGCGGGACCGCCGGGTCAAGAACCTCGTTCTCACCCCAGCGGGGGTCGCCGCGAAGGAGCGGCTCATGGGTGAGCTCGCCACCAGGATGCCCTGGTGCTACGGGCTCGACGACACCGAACGGCAGTGCTTCCTCAAGCTGCTCAGCAAGATGCTGGCGAGCCGTCCCGGCGGCGGCGAACTGGCGCGGCAGAGCAGGCAGGCTGAGGCAGAGGCCACCGTTCGTTCGGGATAACCGGCTTTTGGATCTTCGACGAATCACCGGACAAGGGGAGTCATTGTGTCTTCATCCGCACGCCAGACGGGGGGCGCGCCCGTGACGACGGCCGCCGTCGCCGGACGGACGACAGCGGCGCCGCCAAGGCGGCTCGGGCTCGCGCTTGCCGTGATCGCGACGGCGCAGCTGATGGTCGTGCTCGACGCGACCATCGTGAACGTGGCGCTGCCGCACATCCAGAACGCGCTGCACTTCTCCGACACCAACCTGGAATGGGTCGTCAACGCGTACGCGCTCGCCTTCGGCGGGCTGCTGCTGCTCGGCGGCCGGTCCGGCGACCTACTGGGGCGTCGCCGGATCTTCGTCTTCGGGATCTTGCTCTTCACCATCGCCTCGCTGCTCGGCGGGTTCGCCACCAGCCAGGCGTGGCTGCTCGGCGCCCGCGTGGTCCAGGGCGTCGGCGGCGCGTTCGCCGCGCCGACCTCGCTGTCGCTGATCGCGGTCACCTTCCCCGAGGGCCGCCAGCGGAACCGGGCGATGGGCGTCTACGCGGCGATGAGCATCTCCGGCGCGGCGGTCGGCCTGCTCGCCGGCGGGCTGCTGACCACCTACGCCGACTGGCGGTGGGTGTTCTTCGTGAACGTGCCGATCGGCCTGCTCGTCGCGGTGCTCGCGCCGCGGGTGCTCGGCGAGTCGGAGCGGCGGCCGGGCAGGTTCGACCTGCCGGGCGCGATCACCGGCTCGCTGGGCCTGGCCGCCCTGGTGTACGGCCTGTCGAACGCGGCGACCGACTCCCACGGAGTCTCGCACTGGGGCGACACCAAGGTCATCGCGTCGCTGGTGGCGGCGGGGGTGCTGCTCGTGGCGTTCGGGCTCATCGAGGCGCGGTCGCGGCACGCGCTGGTGCCCGTGCGGGTCCTGCGGTCCCGCAACCGCACCGGGTCGTACCTGATCAGCCTGTGCGTGGGCACCGCGATGTTCGGCATGTTCTTCTTCCTGACCATCTTCGTGCAGACGGTCTGGGGGTTCAGCGCGCTGCGCACCGGGCTGTCGTACCTGCCGATGGTGGCGATGATCATGGCGGCGTCGGGGCTGGCGTCCCAGCTCGTGTCGCGGATCGGCGCCAGGGCGCTGGTGATCGCCGGCTCCGCGATCGCGGCCGGCGGGATGTTCTGGCTGTCCCGGCTGAGCGAGCACAGCGGCTACGTCGGCGGCCTGCTCGGCCCGATGATGCTCACCGCCTTCGGGATGGGGCTGATCTTCGTTCCGATGTCGCTGGTGGCGCTGGCCCGCGTGCCGAACGCCGACGCGGGCGTGGCGTCCTCGCTGCTCAACACCGGCCAGCAGGTGGGCGGCTCGATCGGGCTCGCGCTGCTCGGGACCGTGGCGTGGAGCGCGGTGGCGTCGAACCTGCGGTCGGTGGCCGCCGCCTCTCACGGGGCCGCGGCGCACCTGACGCCGGCGGCGGCCCGCGCGGCGCAGGCCGCGGTGACCAACCACGCGCTCGCCTACGGATTCTCCCGCGGGTACCTGCTGTCTGCGGCGATCGCGCTGCTGGCGCTCGTCATCGCGGTGGCGACCATCACGATCAAGCGCGAGGAACTGGCCGGGATCAACCCGATGGCCGCGCCGACGCAGTAAGGCGCCTGGCAGCGGAGGCGGCCGGTTAGGATGCCATGGCACCCGATCGGCCGCCTTCTGTCTCGTTCGCACCCTGTCTCGTTCGCACCCTGTGGAGGTACCCGGCATGGCACGTCTTCCGTATGTGGCGCCTCCCGGCGAGGTGACGTCGCGGATCATGGAAAGGCGGGGTGGCAGGCTGACCGCGCTTGACGGGATGCTGCTGCACAGCCCGGAGTTCGCCGATGGCTGGAACAGCATGCTCGGCGCGGTGCGGGGCAGGTCCACGCTGCCCGCGGACATCAGGGAGCTTGCCATCCTGCGGGTCGCCTCGCGCAACGGCGCGGACTTCGAATGGGTGGCGCACGAGCCGCTGGCCAGGCAGGCCGGGCTCGGCGATGAGCAGATCGCGGCGATCAGGGTCGGCGGTCCCGGCGCGGCGGGCGCGGGCGGCC
>DAHVAN010000034.1 GCA_027314595.1 Actinomycetota bacterium
GCGCCGGCCGCGTGCAGGCGCGGCCCGGCCTGGATCGCGGTCACGGCGGCGCCGCGCCTGGCGAGCAGCGCCGCCGCGTGCAGCGCGTCCCCGCCGTTGTCCCCGGTTCCCGCGAGCACCACGACCCGCGAGCCGTACACCCCGCCCGGGCTCTCGCGCAGCACCGTCGCGCACACCGAAGCCAGCCCCGTCGCGGCCCGCTGCATGAGCGCGCCATCCGGGACAAGCGCCATCAGGGCGGCCTCCGCCGCCCGAACCTTGGCTACCTGGTAAGCGTCACGCACGTTGCATAGTCTGCCCGGTCCGGCCCCGGCACAGTCGGGATGCCGGCCGTGGTCAGACCCAGCCGAGACCGACAGCACGGGCCGCAGGGGCGGCATCGGCGCCCTCAGCGCCCCCGGTGACCCCGGCCCCGGAGACCCCGGGAGCCTCGCCCTCGGCGACGACGGCGGCGGCGGCGATGCCCGCGTCGTGGCTGAGCGACACGTGCCAGCGCCGCACGCCCAGCCGCGCCGCCATCTCGGCGACGGTGCCGTAAACCTTGAGCTCGGGGCGGCCGAGCGAGTCGGTGACGATCTCGGCGTCGGTCCAGAGCAGTCCGCGCGGCCCGCCAAGGGACTTGGCCAGTGCCTCCTTGGCGGCGAAACGCGCCGCGAGCGACCTCACCGGCAGCTGCTGTTCGCCCTCGGTGAACAGCCGATTGGCCAGTCCTCGCGTGCGGCTGAGCGCACGCGCGAAACGGGCGATCTCCACGACGTCGACGCCGATCCCGACGATCAACGCATCGCCCGCCGGACAGCCTCGGCGAGCTGGCCCGCGAGGTCGTCCGCGAGCCCGGCTTCCTTCGCCTCGACCATCACGCGAATGGCAGGCTCGGTGCCGCTTGGCCGCAGCAGGATCCGCCCCGCGTCGCCAAGCCGCCCCTGCGCGGTCCTGACCGCCGAATCCAGCGAGGGGTCGGCCATCGCGCGGTCCTTGTCGCCTCGCACGTTGATCAGGACCTGCGGGTACCTCGTCATCATCTTCGCCGCTGCGGACACCGGGACGCCGCTGCGGTTCACCGCGGCGAGCAGGTGCAGGCCGGTCAGCACGCCGTCGCCCGTTGTCGCGTGGCCCATCTGGATGATGTGCCCGGACTGTTCCCCGCCGAGCACGTAGCCGCCGTCACGCATGGCCGCGTAGACGTGCTTGTCGCCGACCGGGGTCGAGATCACGGTGATGCCCGCGGCGCGCATTGCCTCGTGGAAGCCGAGGTTGGACATCACCGTCACCACCACGGCGTCGCCGGCTAGCTGTCCGGCCGCCTTCATCTCCGACGCGAGCACGGTGAGGATCTGGTCGCCGTCGAGCTCGCCGCCGTCGGCGTCCACGGCCAGGCAGCGGTCGGCGTCGCCGTCGAAGGCGAGACCGGCGTCGGCACCGTGTTCGATCACCGCGGCCGCCAGCGAATCAAGGTGGGTGGAACCGCAGCCGGCGTTGATGTTCAGCCCGTCGGGGGCGGCGCCGATGGCGACGACCTCCGCGCCCGCCCGCCGCAGCGCGCGCGGCCCGATGCTGTACGCGGCGCCATGGGCGCAATCCACCACGACCCGGAGCCCCTGCAGCGGGGGACGGCCGTCTGGCATCGCCGCAAGGGTGGCCAGCAAGTGGTCGAGGTATGCCTCGTGCTTGGAGCACGCGTCGGTGACCCGGCCGAACCCGGCTTCCGGCAGCGCGCCTGCGCTCGCCGCTCCGCCGCGCAGCCGGGCCTCGATCTCGTCCTCGACCTCGTCCGGCAGCTTGACCCCGCCGCGGCCGAAGAACTTGATCCCGTTGTCCCGCGCCGGATTGTGACTGGCGGACAGCACCACGCCGAAGTCCGCGACGAGCGCCTCCGTGAGATAGGCCACGCCCGGCGTCGGGATGACCCCGAGCCGGAGCACGTCCACGCCGGAACTCGCTAGCCCGGCCACGACGGCAGCCTCGAGGAAATCGCCGGACGCGCGCGAGTCGCGGCCGATCACCGCCACCGGCCGGTACCCGGGGCGCTCAGTACGCTCCGGACGCGCTGGCCCGGCCACGACCGGGACGAGCACCGGAACAGCCGCCACGGCCAGATCCATCGCCAGCCGCGCGGTCAGGTCCTGCCCCGCGACTCCTCGAACACCGTCAGTACCGAATATTCGGCCCATATCGGTTTGTCCGGTTACCAGCCGACGGCTAGCGCTTGGAGTACTGCGGTGCCTTGCGGGCCTTCTTGAGACCGTACTTCTTCCGCTCCTTTACCCGGGCGTCGCGGGTGAGGAAGCCAGCCTTCTTGAGCGGCGGGCGGTTTTCCGGGTCGATGAGCGTCAGCGCGCGAGCCAGGCCAAGCCGCAGCGCACCGGCCTGGCCGGTCACGCCGCCGCCGACGATCCGGGAGAGCACATCGAACTTGCCCTCGGCGCCGAGCGTCACGAAAGGCTCGCTGACAATCTGCTGGTGTACCTTGTTCGGGAAGTACGCGTCGAGCGTGCGGCCGTTTATGGTCCACTGGCCTGTTCCCGGGACAATCCGGACCCGGGCGACAGCCTCCTTGCGGCGGCCGGTGCCTGAGGCGTGCCCGGTGATCACGGGCCGACGGGCCCGCGGCCCGGCGGCGACCTCGGCCGACTCGGTGGTGTACTCCGACGGAACGTCTTTGACGTCGTAACTCTCGGCGGCGTACTCCTCGTCGAAGTATGCCCCGTTGTCTACGGGCGTCTGGTCGCCAGTGGGCTCGGACACGTTGTTCTTCCTCACGCTTCCTTGCGGCGCTTACTGGGAAATCTGCTGGATCTCGTACGGCTGCGGCTGCTGCGCCTGGTGCGGGTGGCTCGGACCCGCGTAGACCTTGAGCTTGCCGAAGGTCTTGCGGCCGAGCGAGTTCTTCGGCAGCATCCCCTTGACCGCCTTCTCGACAACCCGCTCCGGGTGCTTGGCCATGAGATCGGCGTAGCTGACCGCGCGCAGACCGCCCGGGTAGCCGGAATGGCGGTAGGCCCGCTTCTGCTCCAGCTTCGAGCCGCTCAACGAGACCTTGTCCGCGTTGATCACGATGACGAAGTCACCGGTATCGACATGCGGCGCGAAAATGGGCTTGTGCTTGCCCCTCAGCAGCACGGCCACATGGCTGGCCAGGCGGCCGAGCACGACGTCAGTAGCGTCGATGACATGCCACTGCCGCGTGATGTCACGGTCTTTCGGGCTGAAAGTGCGCACAGTAGTTAAGCCTTCGCATGTGGTTCGTGATCTAGGAGACCCTGCCGTCGGGCCACACCAGCCGGAAGCACCTGCTGATGTCTCTTCCGCCGGCGGAGTCCGTCGCTCCACCCTTATCCACGACCTGGGCAGCGGGGCGGGACGCCAGTTGCTGCTCGTCGCGGATAACGCCAATGCAGCATACTCCGAAACCGCGCCGAGTGCCAAAGCGCGCGGACCCGCTGCCGCAGGAGCGTCTCAGCATATCGCGCCGTCCGGCCCCGCGACGCGCGCCACGCCGGGCATCACGTTGTCACTGATGACCGAAAGTTCTCCCGACCACCCGTGCCAGGCTGACGTGGACGCTACATTCGTTTATATGGGATACCGGGGTGAGCAGGCCTCCCGCACGCAAGCGGATTCACGGCGCCAGTCGCCCTGGCAGTCGTCGTCCAGTACGGGGCCAGGATCCGCAGCGTCGTGGGACGATGGGTCACGGGGTTACGACGGCCAGGACGACGGATACGCGGCGGATGACGGATACGGCGGCTACCCGCAGGACGACCCGCACGCCGGGCACGCGGACCTCGGCCAGGGCGACGGCTACGGCACCGCTGGGGGGTACGGCGCCACCGGCGGCTACGGCGTCACCGGTACCTACAGCACCGGCGGTTACGGCGACTCCGGCGCTCCCGGCTACGGGCAGCGCGACGCCTACCGCTACGCGGACGACGACGCGTATCCCGGCGCGAACGGGTACGCGGACGCGAACGGCTATACGGCCGGCGACGGGTACGGCTCCGGATACGGCCAGGGCCAGGGCCAGGGCCAGGGCCAGGGCGACGGGTACGGCTCCGGATACGGCCAGGGCCAGGGCCAGGGCGACGGGTACGGCCACACAGGCAGCTACGGCCAGCTGTCCGCCTATCGCGACGGCGGCGGCGGCTACGGCGGCGACGCCTACGCCGGCGGCGGTTACGGCAGCCGGGCCTACGAGCGCCCGCCCGCGGAAGCCGGCCGGCACAGCAGCGGCTACGACACCGGCGGCTACGACACCGGCGGCTACGACACCGGCAGCCACAACACCGGCGGCTACGACACCGGCAGCCACAACACCGGCGGCTCCGGCCGCCACAGGGACGCGGGCAACGACTGGTACAACGGCCAGCCGGCCGCGTCATCAGGCTCAGGCTTCGCCGACACCGGGATGCACAGCTTGGGCGCGCAGGCCATCGAGTCCTACGGCACCAGCCCCCGCGATCCGGTCCGCGGCTTCCCTCCCGTCCCGGCCAGGCCGCGGGCCGAACTCGAGGCGGGCACCCCGCAGGGGCTGGTGCGCACCGGCCAGCAGGAACGGTACGACGACACCCAGTACGACGCGTATCCGGCTTACAACGAGGACGCCTACGACGCCCCGGACAGCTACGCCACGTCCGGCGCCTACCAGGCGTCCCCGGGCTACCGCGACTATGACGAGCCGCAGGCGTTCGGCGCGACCGGCTACGACACCGGCCAGGGCTACGACACCGGCCCCCGCCGGGACGCCGGACGAGGTTACGACGACTACGAGGACGAGGGCGACCCGTACCAGGAGCGCTACCGCGACGACGGCCCCGGCCGGAGGCACGAGAGCACGGGCGGCAGGAAGAACAAGAGCGCGAAGCGGAGCAAGCGCCCGCTGCTGCTTTCGGCCATGGCGGTCGTCCTTGTCGGGGCCGTCGGGGCAACCGCCTACACCTTCCTCAAGCCGAAGGCCCCGGCAGGCAACCCGTCATCCGCCACCGGCCCGCTGTCGACCTCGGGCACGTCCGCTTCGGCCGCCACCGCCGCGTGCGTCAGGCAACTCGGCGAGTACTGCCACATCGAGTTGCGGACCGACGACCCCGCCCCGCTGACCCTGGCCGAGCTCTTCCCGCCGGCGTTCACCAACGAGACCGACCACGCGTCGTTCTCTCGGATCGGCACCCGGCTCGACAAGGCCTGCGCCAACGCGGTGATCGGCCAGAACCTGATCAGCGCCCTGCACTCCGACGCGTGCACCCAGGTGCTGCGGGCCAGCTACGTGTCGGACAACGCCCCGATCATGGGCACCATCGGCGTGATCAACCTGGCGACCACCACCGAGGCGCATCGTGCGGGGAAGGTGGTCGGCGCGAACGATTTCATCGCGCCGCTCAGCACGAAGACAGGCATCGGCAAGAAGCTCGGCTCGGGAACCGGTGTCGTCGAGGCGGAGTTCAAGGGCCACTACCTGATCCTGACGTGGGCCGAGTTCACCGACGGCAAGGCGCCCAAGACAACCGCGCAGGACGATCAGCTCGAGCAGTTCGAGAGCGACCTAGTGGCCGGCACCGCCAATATCTACCTGAGCCAGCGTATGGTCAACGGCGTCAAGGCGACGGCCGGCTGACTCCGGGGCCGGACGGTCAGTCGCGGACACGCCGGCTCAGCGCTGCCCGTTCGGCGAGCCGGCCGGGTTCGGGGTAGCGCACCTCCTCCAGGCACAGCCCGTGCGGCGGCACCACCCGGACCGCCGGATCCCTGACCGCCGCCGCGAGAACGGCGGCCGGCCAGTCTGGCGCACGGCTGCCCTCGCCGACCGGAAGCAGCGCGCCGACCAGCGCCCGGACCATGTTGTGGCAGAACGCGTCGGCGACCACGCTGGCGACAGCGACGCCTTCGGCGTCCCGCTGCCAGTCAAGGCGCCGCAGCGCCCGCACCGTCGTCGCGCCCTCGCGGCGCCGGCAGAACGCCGCGAAGTCGTGCTCGCCAAGCAGCGCGGCCGCCGCGGCGTTCATCGCGGCGAGGTCCAGGCAGCGGGGGTGCCAGAGCGTGTCATGCCTGCGCAATGGGTCGGCGGCGGCAGGGTGGTCGCAGATCCGGTAGGAGTAGCGGCGCCACAGCGCGGAAAACCTGGCGTCGAACCCGTCGGGGGCCGGCGCGAAGCCGCGGACCCGGACGTCGGGCGGCAGCGCGCGCGCCAGCCGCCATCGCACCCTGCCCGCCGCGTTCGCGTTTGCCCCGCGGCCAGCCTCGGTGCCCGGTCCGGCGCCAGTCGCCGCCGCCCAGGCGTCCTCGGGCACGTCCGCGTGCGCCACCTGCCCCCGCGCGTGCACGCCAGCGTCGGTGCGCCCCGCGACGGTCAGCCGCGGCGGCTCCGCGAGCCTGAGCACCCGCCCCACGGCCAGCGCGAGCACCTCTTCCACCGTGCGGCGGCCAGGCTGCGCCGCCCATCCGGAAAACGCTGTCCCGTCATAGGAAAGATCTATCTGTATCCGAACGGCCACGGCTTCCTCTCCGCGTCCACCTCCCGGGGCGCCCCAGGGCGCCCCGGACGCATCGGCTGCCGAGCCCGCGGCGACAGGCGCCTTCATGCCCGTGGGCCGAAGAGCTCCCTCAGGGATCCCTTCGGCCCACGATCACACTGCCTGCCGGGGCAGGCCAGGGCGCTGTCAGGGCTGCGTGTCGTCCTCGGCAGCGTCCTGCGCCGCGGCGTCGTCCGCCGCGGCGGTCTCCTCGGCCGGCACCTCCGCGTCGGCCACCTCGGCCGTGTCCTCAGCGGGCGCCACGCCGGG
The DNA here is from genome assembly GCA_027314595.1 of Actinomycetota bacterium. Lineage (GTDB taxonomy): Bacteria > Actinomycetota > Actinomycetes > Streptosporangiales > Streptosporangiaceae > Trebonia. The sequence goes on from DAHVAN010000034.1 coordinate 6,774, forward strand.
CTCTTCCTCGGCAATAGCCGAGTCCTGCGCCTCTTCCGCTTCCGCCGTGGTCTCCTCGACCGTGGCGGCCGGGGTCGCGGCGGCCGTGCCCGGTACCGCGGCGCGGCGCGCACGACGGCGCGGCGGCCTTGCGGCGCCGACCTCACCGGTCACCAGCTCGATGACCGCCATCGGCGCGGCATCGCCCTTGCGCGGACCGAGCTTGGTGATGCGGGTGTAGCCGCCGTTGCGGTCGGCGAACCCGGGGCCGATCTCGGTGAACAGGGAATGCACGATGCCCTTGTCCGGAACCACGGTCAGCACCTGGCGGCGGGCGTGCAGGTCACCGCGCTTGGCGAAGGTGATCAGCTTCTCCGCGTAGGGGCGCAGCCTGCGCGCCCGTGCCTCGGTCGTGGTGATCTTCCCGTGCTGGAAGAGCGAGGCGGCCAGGTTCGCCAGCATGTGCTTCTGGTGAGCCGGGCTGCCGCCCATCCGGGCACCCTTGGTAGGCGTGGGCATTGAAACCCTTTCTGTAGCGCCGTGCCGGGGCAGTACCGCCTAGTACTGCTCGGTCTCGACGTAGCTCTCTTCTTCGTCGCCGGGGAAGGCGTCCACGGCGCTGCTCGGGTCGAACCCGGGCGGGGAGTCCTTGAGCGACAGGCCCATATCGACCAGCTTCTGCTTGACTTCCTCGATGGACTTCGCACCGAAATTCCTGATGTCAAGCAGATCCTGCTCACTGCGCGCGACCAGTTCGCCCACGGTGTGGATGCCCTCGCGCTTGAGGCAGTTGTAGGACCGGACCGTGAGGTTCAGGTCCTCGATCGGCAGCGCCAGGTCCGCCGCGAGCGCGGCGTCCGTCGGCGACGGGCCGATGTCGATGCCCTCGGCGTCGACGTTGAGCTCCCTGGCCAGGCCGAACAGTTCGGTCAGCGTCTTGCCCGCGCTCGCCACCGCGTCCCGGGGGCGCATGCACGGCTTGGTCTCGACGTCGAGGATGAGCCGGTCGAAGTCGGTGCGCTGCTCGACCCGGGTGGCTTCCACCTTGTAGGTCACGCGCAGCACCGGCGAGTAGATGGAGTCGATGGGGATCCGGCCGATCTCCTGACCCGGCTGCTTGTTCTGAGTGGCGGAGACGTACCCGCGGCCGCGCTCGACCGTAAGCTCCATCTCCAGCTTGCCCTTGCTGTTGAGCGTCGCGATGTGCAGTTCAGGGTTGTGCACCTCGACACCGGCGGGCGGCGCGATGTCGGCCGCGGTCACCGCGCCCGGACCCTGCTTGCGCAGGTACATCACGACGGGCTCATCGTGCTCGGAGGAGACGACAAGCTGCTTGAGGTTCAGGATGAGGTCGGTGACGTCCTCCTTCACCCCGGGAACCGTGGTGAACTCGTGCAGCACGCCCTCGATGCGGATCGACGTGACCGCCGCCCCCGGGATGGAGGACAGCAGGGTCCGCCGTAGCGAGTTCCCGATCGTGTAACCGAAGCCGGGCTCGAGCGGCTCGATCGTGAACTTCGACCGGTAGTCGCCGATCTGTTCCTCGCCGAGCGATGGACGCTGCGCAATGAGCATGAGACTTTCCTTTCCGACGACCGCTATATGACGTCGTTGCTGCCCCCGGAGGGGCTGTGTTCCCCCGGGGACGACCCCCGGGATTCCCGGTACAGGCGGGGGCTCCCCGCCCCTGCATGCGCCCGGGCTACTTCTTCGAGTAGAACTCGACGATGAGCTTCTCCTGGACCTGGGTGTCGATCTGCGCCCGGGCCGGGAGCTGGTGGACGAGGATGCGCATCTGGTCGGGCATGACCTCGAGCCAGGCGGGGACGGTCCGCTCGCCGGCCTCGGCACGGGCGATCACCATCGGGGTCAGCTCAAGGGACTTGGCGGTGACCTCGACGACGTCGCTGTCGCCCACCCGGAAGGAGGGGATGTCGACCCGCTTGCCGTTGACAAGGAAGTGACCGTGCCTGACGAGCTGGCGGGCCATGTCGCGGCTCTTGGCGAACCCGGCGCGGTAAACCACGTTGTCCAGGCGGCTCTCGAGGATCTGCAGCAGCGTCTCGCCGGTACGGCCGGTACGGCGGGCCGCCTCGGCGTAGTAACCCTGGAACTGCTTCTCGAGCACGCCGTAGATGCGCCGGGCCTTCTGCTTCTCGCGGATCTGCAGCAGGTACTCGCTGTCCTTCTGGCGGATCCTGCCGTGCTCACCCGGCGGGTAGGGCCGGATCTCGATCGGGCACTTCGGCGAGTCGCACTTGGAGCCCTTCAGGAACAGCTTTACTTTCTCGCGGCGGCACAGCTTGCAGTCCGCCCCGGTGTATCGAGCCATCAGTCTCTCCTCAGACCCTGCGTCGCTTGGGCGGACGGCAGCCGTTGTGCGGAACCGGGGTAACGTCCTGGATGGAACCGACCTCAAGGCCGGTCGCCTGCAGCGACCTGATCGCGGTCTCCCGTCCAGAACCCGGCCCCTTGACGAAGACATCGACCTTGCGCATCCCGTGCTCCATGGCACGGCGGGCGGCGGCCTCCGCAGCCTGCTGGGCGGCATACGGGGTCGACTTGCGCGAGCCTTTGAACCCGACCTGTCCCGAGGACGCCCATGAGATCACGTTGCCGGCCGGGTCCGTGATCGAGACGATGGTGTTGTTGAACGTGGACCGGATGTGGGCGTGCCCGTGAGCTACGTTCTTCCGCTCCTTGCGGCGCACCTTCTTCGGCGCGCCTTGCTGGCTGCTCTTGCGAGGCGGCATCTGCTTCCCTGACTCCAGTGAGGTGATCTGTCTCTGTTGGCCTGCGGGGCGGAGCCTCGCATCGGGGTTCCAGGATGGGCATCCCCCTGGGCCGGCAGAGCTACTTCTTCCCGGCCTTCTTCTTGCCGGCGACGGTCTTCTTCTTGCCCTTGCGGGTGCGCGCGTTGGTCTGCGTCCGCTGACCGTGCACCGGCAGCCCCCTGCGGTGCCTGATGCCCTGGTAGCAGCCGATCTCGATCTTGCGGCGGATGTCTGCCTGCACCTCGCGGCGCAGGTCGCCCTCGACCTGGTAGTGAGCGTCGATCCAGTCGCGCAGCTTCAGCAGGTCGTCGTCGGTGAGGGCGTGCACCCGGGTGTCGCCGCTGACACCGGTGGCGGCGATGGTCTCCAGAGCCCGGGTGCGGCCGATCCCGTAAACGTAGGTAAGCGCGACCTCGAGCCGCTTCTCGCGCGGCAGGTCAACGCCGGAAAGACGTGCCATCGGCGGGCAGTTCCCCTTCGTGTGGTGGAGGTCCTCCGCACCGCCTCCCGCCCCTGCCCAGGACCGGGCCCCGGCCTCCAACCGGGGGATGCGGGCATGCCGCCCGCGGTGCGCGTTCTACTTCGCGTATTCGGTTATGTGCGTATTCACTTGTGCGCCGGTCAGGGACGTTCCTGCTCAGCTCCGGTCGCATGAAGGGGGCGCGCCCCTTCATGCCCCGGATCAGCCTTGGCGCTGCTTGTGCCGGGGGTCCGAGCAGATGACCATGACGCGGCCGTGGCGGCGGATGATCCGGCACTTGCTGCAGATCTTCTTCACGCTCGGCTTGACCTTCACGGCAGACTCTCCTCTGGCCCGCCTGGCGGGCCGGTTAGCTCACGGCGCTGGGCGCCGGGACGCTCTCACTTGTACCGGTAGACGATGCGACCGCGGCTGAGGTCATACGGGCTGAGTTCGACGACCACCCTGTCGTCGGGCAGGATCCGGATGTAGTGCATCCGCATCTTCCCGCTGATGTGGGCGAGAACCTTGTGCCCGTTGTCCAGCTCCACCCGGAAGAAGGCATTAGGCAACGTCTCCACCACCGTGCCCTCAATCTCGATGGCGCCGTCTTTTTTGGGCATATCCTCCGCGCTTCGTCCTGCGTAGTCTTGGTTGGTATCGTGCTGGTTCGCATCTGCCCCGGCGGGAACGCTGGGCTAGGCACGATGCTCTCCCCCGTGGCGCAAGGCCATATGGAAAGCCAGCCGATGGGCCGCAGCAGAGTCTACTAGACCGATCACCGCAGCGCGAACCGGCAGCATAACACCGCGAGCCCCGGCACTATTCCGCGCGGTCCCACGGGACCGCGCGGAACTATTTTAGCAAGTGACACGGGGCGGCCAGGACCCGCCGCGAGGGTGAGTAACGGATCCGGGGGCGTGAACGCTGTCGGCGCGGGAGCCCGTGCACCGATGGCACGGGCCCAACTCTGGAGGAAAGCATGCGCACATCCCTCACCCGGGCACTGGCCGGCACCGCGATCGTCGCTGCCGCCGCGCTGACGGCGGTGGGCACTGCTGGCGCGGCCGGTGCGACGGTCAAGAAGGCGCCGACGACGCTGACGCTTATGGAACAGCACGCCATCATCAAGCCCGGCCAGGCGGACCTGCTCATCGGCACACTGCTGTCGGGCGCGAAGCCGGTCATCGGCAGGGCCGTCACGCTCGACCGCCTCGTCGCGGGCAAGCCAGTCGTCGTGGAGACCAGGAAGACGGTCGCCCACGGGCATGTGTTCTTCATTGTCAAGCCGCGCATGACCACTCGCTACCAGGTGGTGTTCGCCGGGAGCCCGCTGCACGACGGATCGCGGAGCAACATCGCCACCGTCGTCGTCGTCCCGCCGAGGGCCGCGACGCAACTGTCGATCGTCGAGTCGAAGACCAGCATCAAGCGCGGCGGGTGGGCCGTCATCAGCGGCACCCTCATGTCACACAGGAAGGCGCTGCCGGGTCAGCGCGTCTGGCTGTGCGTGATCGGCAAGGGCAGGCCGGCCTGCCGTAACGCCGAGTCCACCAACAGGCTCGGCCGGGTGTTCTTCATCGTCAGGCCTGGCGTGACGACCCGTTACCAGCTGCGGTACGGCGGATCCGCCATGTACCTGCCCACGCACAGCGGCGTCGTCACCCTCGTGGTGAAGTAAGAGCCAAGACCGGCCCGCGGGCCGGCGGATCCGATGGCCACGGATCCGCTGGCCCGCGCCAGCGCGAGGCGCCGGACGCCACATGCGCGTATGTCAGCATTGAGCCCTGACATGTGGGACCATGCTGACGCGATGGAGACCGAAACCGACAGCTTCGATGAGGCGCTTGCTCGCGCCAGGTCAGGCGATGAGGCCGGATTCCTGCTGCTCTGGGAGGCGCTGCACCCCCGGCTCCTTCGGTACCTGCACGTTCTGGGCTGCGATGACGTCGATGACGTGGCGAGCGAGACCTGGCTGCAGGCCGTGCGCGATATGCACCGGTTCAGGAAGGGCAGCGCCGATGACTTCCGCGGCTGGCTGTTCACGATCGGCCGCCACCGGGCCGTGGACGCGGCCAGGTCCAGGATCCGGTTCCGTGAGAAGGTTCTGACCGCACAGGCGGTGCCGCCGCAGGTGGACGCGAACCCGGTAGAAGAAGAGGTGCTCGCGGGACTGTCCACCAGGCAGGCGGTGGCCTTGGTGGCCGGGCTGTCACCTGACCAGGCAGAGGTCGTGGCGCTGCGGATCATCGCGGGCCTGGACACCGAGGCAGTGGCGCGGATCCTGGGCAAGTCGCCCGGCGCGGTCCGGGTCGCGCTACACCGCGGGTTGCGGGCGCTGTCCGACGACCCGCGCATCCGAGATATCGAGAAGGTGGAGCAGTGAGCACGGGGTTTGCCGACGAACCCGGCTCCCGCGATCCTGGGCTCGATCACCTGATCAGGGCGCTGACCGCGGACGGGTACCCGCGGGAACTCGCCGGGCTGGACGCCGCGCTCGCGGCGTTCCGCGCGGCAAGCAGCCAGTCGCGCCGGGGCTTCACCGCCCTGCCAGGCGCGTTTCCGCGGCTCAGCGCCGCGGTCGCGGCTCTCGTCATCGCCTTCGCCGGCCTCACGGCGGCCGCGTACGCGAAGGCACTCCCCGCGCCCGTGCAGCACATCGCGTACAGCGTGCTCTCTCCGTTCGGCGTGCCGGACAGCCAGCCTGCTCCCGCGGCTCACTCGCTTCCCGCGCCGATGCGGTCGGCCGGGCACGCCCGCCTCGGCGAGCACGCGACGAGCTCGCCATCGGCCTGGGCCTCCTGCCCCTGTCCCGCCCACGCCTCGCGCCCGGCGGTCAAGGGCTCCGCCCTGGTCCTGCGCGCGGCAAGAGAACAGCTCCCGGCCAATGGATGGGACCAGTTCTCCGGGAGAGAGACCTACCAGGGCCGCCCCGAGCCAGGTGTCCGGATCCGGCTGCTCGAGCAGCCAGATGGCTCAGGCGGCTGGATCGTGGCCGGCGGCGGGGTGACCGGCGCCGGCGGCAGGGTCAGGATCGGCGTGCAGCACCTGACGCGGAACGCGATCTTCAGGCTCGCCGGCCCTGACGGGGTGAGCAGCACGGCGATCAGCGTCACGGTGATCCCCCGGGTGCAGCTCTGGCGGGCGGCGTCCGGGCCCGGCACGGACCGGTTGGCAGCGTCCGCACGGTTCGGCGACGTCGGCGATGTCATGCAGCTTCAGGAACTATCCGGCGGTGTCTGGCAGAGCGTGGCGAGCGGGGTTCTGGACGTCGGCCACCAGGCATCCTTCGCCGTGCCCGCCCGCCACTCCGCCGGACGCTACTACCGGGTCCTGCTCGAGGCGACGAAGGCGCATGGCGCCTCTGTGAGCACGCCTGTGTACCTGCCGCGCCTCAAGACCCACACCGGCCGCAAGGCCATCGTGCCCATTTCTTCCCCCGGCGCGCCCAGGCTCCCCCGGTCACGGAGTTCGCCATCATGGCTCCCTTGGGCCGGTCCTGCCCAGTTCAGCGCTAGCTGGTCCCGTGCCGCCGGGTGATCCAGTGGTGCTGCCGGGCGCGCCCGCGGCGGGGAATCACTCGTCCGGCGATCTTGGCGGTTAATGCGCCGGGCACTTCGCCACCCGCCTCAGCCGCCGGGCCCGCCGGCCGGGTCCGCCCGGCTCCCCGCGGGCGGCGAACGGCTTTCCAGGGGACCGGCAGGAAAGCCGCGCAACACGGTCCCTGGCAGCAGGAAACGACCCTGGCGGCCTATTCGTCCGGTGTGGCCGGCCCGCGCGCCCGCGTTCCCGGGCGGCGGCGCCCCGCGCGACTGGAGATGCCCGGAATGTCCAGCAGCCGAAAGCGGCCTATGGGTGATCCGGTGGCCGACGGGCGATGACCATGCCCCAGGGGACGACGACAAGAAGGAACCATGGCAGCCACGCGGCGCCGCCGGAGATCAGGCCAAGGCCGAGCCACGCGACGAAGAGCAGGGAGCTGATCGCCGCCCAGGTGATCCAGGTGGCCGCCCTCCGCGGGCTCACCGCCCCCTGGCCGGGCCGGGCAACCGAACCTGACCTCCCGGCGCGGGCCGGTCGTGAGCGCGACACTCCAGGCGGAGCGGGACGGATGCCCGCGGCGGGCAGCCGGTACAGGTCTATGCCGGGCAGATCGGCCAGGAGCGCGTCGAGTTCGCCGATGGTTTTCGCCGCGAACGTCCGGTCCAGGCGGTCGTTGAACTCCTCCGCGCTCAGCCTGCCTTCGGCGTGATGCTCGCGGAGCAGCGTCGCCGTGCGCTCCCGGTCCGCGTCCGCCGCACGGATCCGGGGGTCACCGGGCATCGGGCTCTCCATTGGCGGCAGATTCACTGACAAGCGCGCTCTCGCGGGCCAGGTCCGTCAGCACCCACGGGCCGTCGGGCGTGATGGCCACCGTGTGCTCGAAGTGGGCCGCGCGGGAGCCGTCCGCGGTGACGACCGTCCAGCCGTCGGACAGTTCCGCAGCGTGACGGCTGCCGCGGGTGATCATCGGTTCGATGGCCAGTGCCATCCCAGCCCGCAGTTGCGGGCCGCGGCCCGGCGGGCCGTAGTTCGGGACCGCCGGCTCCATGTGCATGGCGGTGCCTATCCCGTGCCCGGTGTAGTCCCTGATCAGGCCGTAATTCCCGGACGCGCGAACGGACTGTTCCACCGCGTGGGAGATGTCGCTGAGCCTGTTCCCGGATGTCGCCGCAGCGATGCCCTGCCAGAGCGCGGCCCGGCAGGCATCGAGCAGCGCCTGGTCGGCGGGGTCTATGTCCCCGACGCCGAGCGAAATCGCCGCGTCGCCATGCCAGCCGTCCACGATCGCTCCGCAGTCGATCGAGATGATGTCGCCCGCCGCGAGACGCCGGTTCTCGCTCGGGATGCCGTGCACGATCTCCTCGTTCACCGAAGTGCAGATCGTGGCGGGGTAGCCGAAGTAGCCGAGGAAGGAAGGCGCGGCGCCGGCGATGCGGATCTGCTGGGCGGCGATAGCGTCGAGGTCTGCGGTGGTGATGCCGGGCCGGACAGCCTCGGCGAGCACCTGCAGCGTGCGAGCCACGACGAGACCGGCCTCGCGCATGCGCGCGAACTGTTCCGGGCTCTTGAGCTCGATCACCCGATCGCGCCGCAACCGCATGGCACCACACCTCCGCATATAACCTACCGTCGCAGCAACGTACTACGCCCACCGACGGCCCAAGCGCGCCCTTAGCCGCGAGCCGAAGGGCGCGCCGCCGGATGACCGAGGAGCGAACGAGCGCAGCTCGTGAGCGACGAGGGAAGAGGGCGGGCCAAAAAGCGCCCGGAGGCGAGCAGGGGCTAGCGGGGCAAGCAGGGTCAGCGTACGTAGGGGCTGAGCGCCGAGAGCGCACGGCTCGTGATCTCTTCCACCGGGCCGGTCGCGTCGATGCCGACCAGGATGCCCTCGTCCGCGTAAAAGGCGATCAGCGGCGCGGTCTGGTTGTTGTACACCTCGATCCGGTGCCTGATCACTTCTTCCTTGTCGTCGTCGCGCTGGAACAGTTCGCCGCGGCAGTCATCGCAGATCCCTGGCTGCGCCGGCGGATCGTAGAGCACGTGCCAGACCCGCTCGCAGCGGCGGCAGGTACGGCGGCCGGACAGGCGCCGTACCACCTCGTCCTCATCGACTACCAGTTCGAGCACGACGGTCAGCCTCGTCTCGAACTCGGCGAGCATCTTCTTCAGCGTCTCGGCCTGCGGGACGTTGCGCGGGAATCCGTCGAGCAGGAAACCCGCCTGCGCGTCGTCCTCCGCCAGCCGGTCACGGACCATGGCGACGGTCACCTCGTCAGGGACCAGGTCACCGCGCTCCATGTACTCGCGGGCCTTGACGCCTAGCTGGGTGTTACGCGTGACGTTGTAGCGAAAGATGTCACCTGTCGAAATGCGCGGGATCGCCAGATGGGATGCGATGAAGTGGGCCTGGGTCCCTTTGCCCGCTCCGGGTGGCCCGACAAGGACGATGCGCACTATCGCAAGAAACCCTCGTAGTTTCGCTGCTGTAGCTGGCTCTCGATCTGCTTGACCGTGTCAAGGCCGACGCCGACCATGATGAGCAGGCTCACCCCGCTGAACGGGAACTGGTTCCCCACGCCTATCATCGCCAGCGCGACCAGCGGGAACAGGGCGACCACGCCCAGGTAGGCCGACCCGGGCGTGGTTAGCCGGGTGAGCACGTAGCCGAGATACTCGGCAGTCGGCCGCCCTGGCCTGATGCCGGGGATGAAGCCGCCGTACTTCTTCATGTTGTCGGCGACTTCGGTCGGGTTGAACGTGATCGAGACGTAGAAGAACGTGAACGCGAGGATGAGCGCGAAGAACGCGCCCAGGTAGAGCCACATGGTGGACAGGCTGTTGGTGGTGCCTATCTCCAGGTACCGCTGTACCCAGGAACTCCAGCCCTGCGGGTGATTGGTGTTGCCGAACAGCGAAACGGCGAGCTGCGGGATGTACAGCAGGCTCGAGGCGAAGATGACGGGAATGACGCCCGCCTGGTTGACCTTCATCGGGATGTAGGTCGACGTGCCGCCGTACATCCGGCGGCCGACCATTCGCTTGGCGTACTGCACCGGGATGCGCCGCTGTGCCTGCTCCATGAACACCACGAAGGCGACGACCACTAGCACCACGATCAGCGAGAGCAGCGAGGTGAAGATGCCCCGGTCCCGGTAGATGGTCAGCATCTCGCCGGGGATGACGGCGATGACCTGCGTGAAGATCATCACCGACATGCCGTTGCCGACACCGCGGTCGGTGATCAGCTCGCCCATCCACATGATGACCGCGGTGCCGGCCACCATCGTGATCACCATGGTGGCGATCCGGAACACCGACGCGTCCGGGATGATCGGATAGGTGGTCTGCGAGCAGCCCGGGGTCAGCTGGCCGCTGCGGGCGAGCTCGATGTACCCGGTGGACTGCAGGATCGCCAGGCCGACCGTCAGGTACCTCGTGTACTGCGTGATCTTGGCCTGGCCGGCCTGCCCCTCCTGCTTGAGGGTCTCAAGCCGCGGGATCACGACCGTGAGCAGCTGCAAGATGATGCTCGCGGTGATGTACGGCATGATGCCGAGCGCGAACACCGACATGTACTTCAGCGCGTTGCCGCTGAGCAGGTCGATGATCTGGTAGACGCTGGCAACGCTGCTCGAGGAGGCGATGCCCATGCAGGTGGACACGTTCTTCTCGTTGATGCCCGGGGTGGGCAGCGTCGAGCCGAACCGGAACAGGGCGATGATGCCCAATGTGAATAGCAGCTTCTTGCGCAGGTCGGGCGTCCGGAACGCCCGGATGAACGCGGTCAGCATGCGTGATCCCTCTTCATCGGTGAAACCTGCGTTTGAGCGGCTTCCGTATCTTACCCGCAGGCCTGCCCGGCGAGCTAGCTCGGCCGCGTCGAAGCGGACCGAGCCAGCTCAGGCTAACCGAGCAGCGTGACTGTTCCGCCCGCCGCCTCGATCTTACGCCGGGCGGACTCAGAGACCGCGTGCGCGCTGACACGCAGCGCCACGCTCAGGTCCCCGTTGCCTAGTACCTTGACCAGTTCGCCACGGCGCACCGCGCCGTTGCTCGCGAGGCCTTCCGGCGTCACGTCGCCGCCAGCCGGGTAAAGCTCGGCGAGCCGGCCCGTGTTCACCACCTGGTAGGTGGTCTTGAACCGCGCGTTCGAGAAGCCCTTGAGCTTGGGCAGCCGACGGTGCAGGGGCATCTGGCCGCCCTCGAACCCGGCCGGCACCTGATAACGGGCCTTGGTGCCCTTGGTGCCGCGACCCGCGGTCTTGCCCTTGGACCCCTCGCCCCGGCCGACTCGCGTCTTCCGCCGGTGAGCGCCCTGCGCCGGCCGCAGGTCATGCAGCTTCAGCATTGGTTAGTCCACTTCCTCTACCTTGACCAGGTGGCGGACAGCGTGGATCATACCGCGGAACTCCGGGCGATCCGGCTTGACCACCGTCTGGCCAATGCGGCGCAGGCCCAGCGACCGCAGCGAGTTCCGCTGCGCACTGTTCCCGCCGATCTTCGACTTGACCTGGGTCACCTTGAGCTGTGTCATCGCGTCCCCTGTTATGTGCTAGCCGCTGCCGCGGCGCGTGCCCGCAGCATCGCCTTCGGCGCCACGTCCTCGATCGGCAGGCCGCGCTTGGCCGCGATCTCCTCCGGACGGCTCAGCGACTTGAGCGCCGTCACGGTGGCGTGCACCACGTTGATCGGGTTCGAGGAGCCGAGCGAGCGGGACAGCACGTCGCTGACGCCGGCGCACTCGAGCACGGCACGCACCGGGCCGCCGGCGATGACACCGGTACCCGGGCTGGCCGGCTTCAGCAGCACCACGCCTGCCGCCGCCTCACCCTGCACGGTGTGCGGGATGGTGCCCGCGATGCGCGGCACCCTGAAGAAGTGCTTCTTGGCCTCTTCGACGCCCTTGGCGATCGCCGCGGGCACCTCCTTGGCCTTGCCGTAGCCGACGCCCACCATGCCGTTGCCGTCACCGACCACGACGAGCGCGGTAAAGCTGAACCTGCGGCCACCCTTGACCACCTTGGCCACGCGGTTGATCGTGACCACGCGCTCCAGGTAGACCGCCTGCTTTTCGGCCGTGCCGCCGCGCCGGTCTTCGCGGCGCTCACGCCGCTCGCCGCCGCCACCGCCGCGCCGCGGAGCTCCTGGCATTAGCTGTTCCTCTCTATAAAGATCCTGCCCGGCATCACAGCGTCAGCCCGGCTTCCCTCGCGCCATCCGCGAGCGCGGCCACCCGGCCGTGGTACTGGTAGCCGCCGCGGTCGAACACGACGGCGGAAATGCCGGCGCTCCTGGCCCGCTCGGCGACGAGCGCGCCGACGAGCTTGGCCTTGGCGGTCTTGTCTCCCGTCGCCGACCTGATCGTCTCGTCCATGGTGGACGCGGACGCCAGGGTGCGACCGACGCTGTCGTCCACGATCTGCGCGAACATGTGCCGCGCGGACCGGCTCACCACCAGCCGGGGGCGGGCGGCGCTGCCTGTGACCTTCTTGCGCACCCGCAGGTGACGCCGGGCGCGTGCGCGGGTCTTCGCCGCCGTCCGCGGCCCGACCACCCCGGTGGCGAACTCGCGCGACGACCTCTTGGCCTTGGTGCCAGCCATGACTACTTACCAGCCTTCCCGACCTTGCGCCGGATCACTTCGCCCTGGTACCGCACGCCCTTGGCCTTGTACGGGTCGGGCTTGCGGAGCTTGCGGATCCGTGCCGCGGTCTCGCCCACCAGCTGCTTGTCGATGCCCTCGACCACGAACCTGGTCGGCGTCTCGACGCGGAAGCTGATTCCCTCCGGCGGACTGACGAGCACCGGGTGGCTGAAACCGAGCGAGAACTCCAGGTCCGTGCCCTTGGCCTGGACGCGGTAACCAACGCCGACGATTTCCAGAGTCTTGCTGTACCCCTGCGTGACGCCGGTCACCATGTTGGCGATCAGCGTGCGGGACAGTCCGTGCAGCGCGCGGACCTTGCCCTCGTCACTGGGCCTGGTGACGCGGAGAACGCTGTCTTCTTGCACGACGGCGATCGGCTCGGCGACGCTGAGCGCCAGGGTGCCCTTCGGCCCCTTGACGGTAACCGCCCGGCCGTCGATGGCCACGTCCACACCGGCGGGGATGGGCACGGGGAGACGTCCGATACGTGACATTCCTGCTGCCCTCCCTTACCAAACGTAGGCGAGAACTTCCCCGCCCACACCGTTCTTCTTGGCCTGCTTGTCGGTCATCAGGCCGCTGGACGTCGAGATGATCGCGACGCCGAGCCCGCCGAGCACCCGTGGCAGGTTGTCCTTTTTCGCGTAAACCCGCAGACCGGGCTTGGAGACCCGCTTGATCCCGGCGATCGAGCGCTCGCGGCTGTTGCCGTACTTCAGCATGACCACGAGGCTCTTGCCCACCTCGGCGCCCTCGACGCGCCATCCGGCGATGTAGCCCTCCTGCTGGAGGATCTCCGCGATGTGCGACTTGATCTTGGAATATGGCATGCCCACAGTGTCGTGGTATGCCGAGTTAGCGTTGCGCAGACGAGTCAGCATGTCCGCGATGGGGTCGGTCATTGACATGGCCTAGTGGCCTTCCTCGCCGTGGTTTCTCTGCTTGCCCTCGGGGGGTCGCCCCCCCATTGCCCCCCGACGGGGACAGGGAGCAGGACCTGCGACGTTCGTTGTTACCAGCTGGATTTGGTGATGCCGGGAAGCTCGCCCCGGTGCGCCATCGTGCGGAAGCAGACGCGGCAAAGGCCGAACTTCCGGTAGACGGCCCGCGGCCGGCCGCAGCGGGTGCACCGCGTGTAGGCACGGACGGCGAACTTCGGCTTGCGGTTGGCCTTGGCGATCAGCGCCTTCTTCGCCACCTGTCAGCCCTCCTTGAACGGGAAGCCAAGACGCCGCAGCAGCGAGCGACCCTCGGCGTCGTTGGTGGCCGTGGTGACGATGGTGATGTCCATCCCCCGCTGCCTGTCCACCTTGTCTGGGTTGATCTCGTGGAACATGACCTGCTCGGTCAGTCCGAAGGTGTAGTTCCCGTGGCCGTCGAACTGCCGGTCGGACAGTCCGCGGAAGTCACGAATGCGCGGCAGCGCGATCGACAGCAGCCGGTCGAGGAACTCCCACATCCGGTCGCCGCGCAGCGTGACGTGCGCGCCGATCGGCATCCCCTCGCGGAGCTTGAACTGGGCGATGGACTTCTTCGCCCGCGCCACGGCCGCCTTCTGGCCGGTGATGACGGCAAGGTCCCTGACGGCGCCGTCGATCAGCTTCGCGTCCCGCGCGGCCTCACCGACACCCATGTTCACGACGATCTTGGTCAGCCTCGGGATCTGCATCGGGTTGCCGAACCCGAACTCGTCCCTCATGGCCGGCGCGATCTCGGCCTGGTACTTCTCCTTGAGCCGCGGCTTCGCCGGCGCCTCGGTCGCCATCAGACATCCTTCCCGGTCTGGCGGAGGACGCGAACCTTCTTGCCCTCCTCGTTGACCCGGTAACCCACCCGCGCCGGGCGCTTGGTCTCCGGGTCGACCAGCTGCACGTTGCTCACATGGATCGGCGCCTCCTGAGTGGTGATGCCGCCTTCCTTGGCGCCGCGCACCCCCTGGTTGGTCACCTTCTCATTCTTTTTCACCATGTTCACGCCCTGCACCAGGACACGCTGCCTGTCCGGGTACGCCGCGATGACGGTCCCGGTGGCGCCCTTGTCCTTGCCGGCCACGACCACCACGTGGTCGCCCTTCTTGATCTTCATCACAGCACCTCCGGCGCCAGCGAGATGATCCGCATGAAGCGCTTTTCCCGCAGTTCCCGGCCGACCGGGCCGAAGATGCGGGTGCCGCGCGGATCCCCGCCATCCCTGATCAGGACGGCTGCGTTCTCGTCGAAGCGGATGTAGGAACCGTCCGCGCGGCGGCGCTCCTTGCGGGTGCGCACCACGACCGCCTTGACGACGTCGCCCTTCTTGACGCCAGCGCCGGGCAGCGCGTCCTTGACGGTCGCCACGATGACGTCACCGATGCCCGCGTATCGCCGGCCGCTGCCGCCGAGTACGCGGATACACAAGATCTCCTTAGCACCCGTGTTGTCGGCGACTTTGAGCCGCGACTCCTGCTGGATCACGTCAACTCCTTCTCCCCCGGGGGACGACCCCCGGTGACCCCCCGGAAAAGGGGGGACTGCCCGTCCCCCCACTGACCCCCCTGGGGTCCCGGAGGGACCAAGTCTTCACTTGGCCTTAAATCCTTTACCTGAGCCTTCGAGCCTTACCTGGCCTTCTCGAGGATCTCGGCGACGCGCCAGCGCTTGGTGGCTGACACCGGCCGGGTCTCCATCAGCAGCACACGGTCGCCGATGCCGCAGGCGTTCTGCTCGTCGTGTGCCTGGTACTTCTTCGTACGGCGCAGGACCTTGCCGTACTTAGGGTGCTTCACGTGGTCTTCGACCATGACGACGACGGTCTTGTTCATCTTGTCGCTGACCACGTAACCCTCGCGGGTCTTGCGGTAGCCGCGCCCTTGCGGTCCGGCTGCTTCGCTGGCCGCCGCCTCGGCTGGTGTCGTGCTCACTGCTCAGCGCTCCCCTCGACGTCCGCTGGTTCGTCATCCTCGACGTCGGTGATGATGCCGAGCTCACGTTCCCGCATCACGGTGTAGATGCGGGCGATCTCCTTGCGCACGGCATGCAGCCGGCCGTGGCTCTCTAGCTGGCCCGTGGCGCCCTGGAACCGGAGGTTGAACAGCTCCTCCTTGGCCTCGGCCAGCTTGCTGCGGAGCTCTTCCGCGGAGGAAGAGCGCAGCTGTGCGGCGGTCAGTCCCGCGGCCATCAGGCTTCACTCACCTCTCGCTTGACGATCTTGCACTTAATGGGGAGCTTGTGGATCGCGCGGCGCAGCGCCTCGCGGGCCACCGGCTCGGCCACTCCCGACAGCTCGAACATCACCCGGCCCGGCTTCACGTTCGCGATCCACCACTCCGGGGAGCCCTTGCCAGAGCCCATTCGCGTCTCGGCAGGCTTCTTCGTCAGCGGGCGGTCCGGGTAGATGTTGATCCACACCTTGCCGCCACGGCGGATGTGCCTGGTCATCGCGATACGCGCCGCCTCGATCTGGCGGTTGGTGATGTAGGCGTGCTCGAGAGCCTGGATCCCGAATTCGCCGAACGCCACCCGGGTGCCGCCGCTCGCGGCACCGGTCCGATGCGGGCGGTGCTGCTTGCGGTGCGCGACCTTGCGCGGAATCAGCATTGATCAGCCCTCCCCAGTGATCGCCGACTGCGGCTCGCCCGCGGGGGCGGCACCGCGGTCCGGGCGTTCGGTCCGGCCCTCAGGGCGCTCGGGGCGGTCGCCCCTGCGGCGGCGCTGAGTCTGCTGCGGCCGTCCCGCGCGCTGCTGCGCGGCGCGCAGCGCGGCCTGAGCCGCCTCGCGGCCGGCTCGCGTCGGCGCGGCGTCACCACGGTAGATCCAGACCTTCACGCCGATCCGGCCGAAGGTCGTCCGCGCCTCGTAGAACCCGTAGTCGATGTCCGCGCGCAGCGTGTGCAGCGGCACCCGCCCCTCGCGATAGAACTCGGAGCGTGACATCTCCGCGCCGCCGAGACGGCCAGAGCACTGCACGCGGATCCCCTTGGCGCCGCCCTTGATCGCGCTCTGCATGGCCTTGCGCATCGCACGGCGGAACGAGACACGGCTGGACAGCTGCTCGGCCACGCCCTGCGCCACTAGCTGCGCGTCAACCTCGGGGTTCTTCACCTCGAGGATGTTCAGCTGGATCTGCTTGGCGGTCAGCTTCTCGAGGTCGCCGCGGATCCGGTCGGCCTCCGCGCCGCGGCGGCCGATGACGATCCCTGGCCGCGCGGTGTGAATGTCCACCCGCACCCGGTCCGTGGTGCGCTCGATCTCCACCTTGGAGATGCCGGCCCGCTCCATGCCACGCTGCAGCATGCGCCGGATGGCCACGTCCTCGGCAACGTAGTCCTTGTACTTCTTCTCCGCGTACCAGCGGCTCTTGAAGTCGGTAGTGATGCCCAGGCGGAACCCGTGCGGATTCACTTTCTGTCCCACTAGCGGTTCCCTCCCTCGCTGTCGTCGGAGACTATGACCGTGATGTGGCTCGTGCGCTTGTTGATCCGGTACCCGCGGCCCTGCGCGCGCGGCCGGAAGCGCTTGAGCGTCGGCCCCTCATCGACCCACGCCCGGCGCACCCAGAGCATGCCCCGGTCTCGTCCGCTGATCGCGTCCGCGTTGGCGATCGCGCTGGCAAGCACCTTGCCGACCGGATCGCTGGCGGCCTGCGGGGAGAACTCGAGAACCGCCTGCGCCCGGTCGGCGGGCAGCCCGCGGATCAGGTCCACCACCCGGCGGGCCTTCCGTGGCGTGACGCGCACGTACCGCGCCTTAGCCCTGGCTTCCATTCGCTGCGTCCCTTTCAGGCTTAACGCCGGCTGCGCCGGTCATCTTTGACATGGCTGCGGAACGTCCGCGTGGGCGCGAACTCGCCGAGCTTGTGCCCCACCATCGACTCGGTAACGAACACCGGGATGTGCTTGCGGCCGTCGTGCACGGCAATGGTGTGACCCAGCATCGCGGGGACGATCATGGACCGCCGGGACCACGTCTTTATTACGGTCTTGGTGCCCTTCTCGTTCTGCACGTCCACCTTCTTCATCAGGTGATCGTCGACGAAGGGCCCCTTCTTCAGGCTACGAGGCATTGCAGGCTTGCTCCCTACCGCTTGTTCTTGCCGCGGCGGCGGCTGATCAGCCGGTCACTGGGCTTGTGGACCCGCCGGGTACGGCCTTCCGGCTTGCCCCACGGGCTGACCGGGTGGCGGCCGCCGGAACTCTTGCCCTCGCCGCCGCCGAGCGGGTGGTCGACCGGGTTCATGGCCACCCCGCGCACCGACGGCCGCTTGCCCTTCCAGCGGTTACGGCCCGCCTTGCCGAGCTTGATGTTGCCCTGCTCGGAGTTGCCGACCTCGCCGACAGTCGCGCGGCACTCCACGCTGACCCGCCGGATCTCGCCCGACGGCATGCGAAGCGCCGCGTAACCGGCCTCCTTGGCCAGCAGCTGGACCCCGGCGCCCGCCGAGCGCGCGATCTTCGCGCCGCCACCGGGCCGCAGCTCGATGGCGTGGATGACCGTGCCGGTCGGGATCGACCGCAGCGGAAGCGCGTTGCCCGGCTTGATGTCGGCACCGGGCCCGTTCTCCACGCGGTCACCCTGGGACAGGCCCTGCGGCGCCAGGATGTAGCGCTTCTCGCCGTCTACGTAGTGCAGCAGCGCGATGCGCGCCGTGCGGTTCGGGTCGTACTCGATATGCGCGACCTTGGCCGGAACACCGTCCTTGTCGTGCCGCCGGAAGTCGATCAGCCGGTAGGCACGCTTGTGCCCGCCGCCCTGGTGCCGCGCGGTGACCCGCCCGTGGACGTTCCGGCCGCCCTTGCTGTGCAGCGGGCGGACCAGCGACTTCTCCGGCTCACTCCGGGTGATCTCGGAGAAATCGGAGCCGCTGGCACCGCGCCGGCCAGGGGTGGTCGGCTTGTACTTACGGATTCCCACCTGCGTCTCCTTAACTGACCGGTCCGCCGAAGATGTCGATCCGGTCGCCCTCGGCCAGGGTCACGATCGCGCGCTTGGTGTCCACGCGCTTGCCCCAGCCCTGCCGGGTCCGCCGGCGCTTGCCCTGCCTGTTGAGGGTGTTGACGCCGGTCACCTTGACCCGGAACACTTCCTCGACCGCCATCTTGATCTGCGTCTTGTTGGCGCGCGGAGCGACGATGAACGTGTACTTGCCCTCGTCGAGAAGGCCGTAGCTCTTCTCCGACACCACCGGGCGCAGCAGGATGTCCCGCGGGTTGTACGGCTTGTTCACTCCGAGCCCCTTTCGACGAACGCGCTCAGCGCGGCCTCGGTGAAGACCACGTGGTCGCTGGCGAGCACGTCGTAGGTGTTGAGCTGGTCCTCGGCGAGCAGGTGCACGGCCGGGACGTTACGCAGCGACTTCCAGGTGATCTCGTCGTCGTGCAGCGTGACCACGAGGATGTTCCTGCTCGCGCCGCCGGTCACCCTGTCGAGCACGGCGAGCGCGTCCTTCGTGCGCGGCACGTCACCCTCGACGAACGAGGTGACGACGTACACGCGCTCGCTGGCGGCCCGGTCGGACAGCGCACCGCGCAGCGCGGCGGCCTTCATCTTCTTCGGGGTGCGCTGCGCGTAGGACCGCGGCTGCGGCCCATGTGCCGTGCCGCCGCCGGTGAACTGCGGCGCGCGGGTCGAGCCCTGGCGGGCCCGGCCGGTCCCCTTCTGCCGGTACGGCTTCCTGCCGCCGCCGCTGACCATCCCGCGGGTCTTCGTCGCGTGCGTGCCCTGCCGGGCCGCCGCGCGCTGCGCCACCACCACCTGGTGCATCAGCGGGATGTTGATCTCTGCCGCGAAGATCGCGTCAGGCAGTTCGACCGTGCTCGGGCTGGCCTCCTCGCCGGACAGCGAGATGACTTTCACGGTGGTCATCGGGTCCCCTCTCGTGCCGCGGAGCGCACCATGACGAGCCCGCCGCGCGGACCGGGCACCGCGCCCTTGATCAGGAGCAGGTTCTTGTCGTTGTCCACGGCGTGCACGGTCAGGCTCTGCACCGTGGTCCGCGCGGCGCCCATCCGGCCCGCCATCCGCACGCCCTTGAAGACCCGGCCCGGAGTGGCGCACGCGCCGATCGAGCCGGGTGAACGGTGCTTGCGCTGCGTTCCGTGCGAGGCCGACAGACCGCGGAAGCCGTGACGCTTCATGACACCGGCGGTGCCCTTGCCCTTTGACCTGCCCGTCACGTCGACGCTCTGCCCGGCCTCGAACAGCGCGGCGGTGACCTCCTGGCCGAGATGGTAGGTGGATGCGTCCTCGGTGCGGATCTCTGCGACATACCGGCGTGGCGTCACCCCGGCCTTCTCGAACAGGCCGGCCACCGGCTTGGTGACCTTGCGGGGGTCTATCTCCCCGAAGCCGATCTGGACAGCGGAGTAGCCGTCGCTGTCCGGCGTGCGGACGGCCGTGACCACGCACGGGCCGGCCTGCACCACCGTGACAGGCACTACCTGTCCGGTTTCGTCGAAGACCTGGGTCATGCCAAGCTTGGTGCCCAGGATCCCTGTCATTCCCATGATCAGTGAGTCCTCAGAGCTTGATCTCGATGTAGACGCCGGCCGGAAGGTCGAGACGCATGAGCGAGTCCACCGTCTTCGGCGTCGGATCGATGATGTCGATCAGCCGCTTGTGCGTCCGCATCTCGAAGTGCTCGCGCGAGTCCTTGTACTTGTGCGGCGAACGGATGACGCAGTACACGTTCTTCTCGGTAGGCAGCGGCACGGGACCGGCGACACGCGCGCCGGTACGGGTCACCGTGTCGACGATCTTGCGCGCCGAGCTGTCGATGACCTCGTGGTCATATGCCTTTAGCCGGATGCGGATCTTCTGTCCCGCCATTGTGGCCTCGGTTTCCCTCTCTGTCTGCCCCCGGGGGCCGACCCCCCGGTGACCCCCCGCAAACGGGGGCTACCCGCCCCCCTTTGACCCCAGGGCCCCCGCTGGGGGAGCATCCTAGGGGCGCGCCAGGGGTGCTGCCTGCGTGATGATGGCCCGGCGTTGGCCGGGCCATCATCACTGCCTACCTCAGGATCTTGGTGACCAGGCCGGCGCCGACGGTGCGACCGCCTTCCCTGATCGCGAACTTCAGTCCCTCTTCCATCGCGATCGGCTGGATGAGCTGCACCGTCATGTCGGTGCGGTCACCCGGCATCACCATCTCCGTGCCCTCCGGCAGGTTGACCACGCCGGTCACGTCGGTGGTGCGGAAGTAGAACTGAGGCCGGTAGTTGTTGAAGAACGGCGTGTGCCGTCCGCCCTCGTCCTTGGACAGGATGTAGACCTGGCCCTCGAACTCGATGTGCGGGGTGTTGGTGCCCGGCTTGATGATGACCTGGCCGCGCTCCACTTCCTCGCGCTTGATGCCGCGGAGCAGCAGGCCCACGTTGTCGCCGGCCTGGCCCTCGTCGAGGATCTTGCGGAACATCTCGACGCCGGTAACGGTCGTGGAGGTCGACTTCTCCTTGATGCCGATGATGTCCACGGTCTCGCCGGTGTGGATGACACCGCGCTCGATCCGGCCGGTCACCACGGTGCCGCGGCCCGTGATCGAGAACACGTCCTCGACCGGCATCAGGAACGGCCTGTCGACCTCGCGCAGCGGCTCAGGAATGGCGTCGTCGCACGCGGTCATGAGCTCCATGATCGACTGGCCCCACTTCTCGTCGCCGTTCAGCGCCGGGTAAGCGGCCACACGGATGACGGGGACGTCGTCGCCGGGGAAGTCGTACTCGGTGAGCAGATCGCGGACCTCGAGCTCGACCAGCTCCAGGATCTCCTCGTCGTCCACCATGTCGCACTTGTTCAGCGCGACGACGATGTAGGGCACGCCGACCTGGCGGGCAAGCAGCACGTGCTCGCGAGTCTGCGGCATCGGGCCATCAGTGGCGGCGACCACCAGGATCGCGCCGTCCATCTGCGCGGCGCCCGTGATCATGTTCTTGATGTAGTCAGCGTGACCCGGGCAATCGACGTGCGCGTAGTGCCGCTTCTCGGTCTGGTACTCGACGTGCGAGATCGAGATCGTGATGCCGCGCTCCTTCTCCTCCTTCGCGTTGTCGATCTGGTCGAACGCGTAGAAGGGGTTCACGTCAGGCATCTTGTCGTGCAGCACCTTGGTGATCGCCGCGGTCAGCGTGGTCTTGCCGTGGTCGATGTGCCCGATGGTGCCGATGTTGACGTGCGGCTTAGTCCGCTGGAACTTTGCCTTCGCCACTGGTGTCTCTCCTCGTTGCGATCCGCCCCACCGCGGTGGGTCTGGAGTATTTCCTGGTCTTTTGCCTGGTGCCGCGCGGCGGTCGTTACTCGCCGCGCGCCTTGGCGATGATCTCCTTGGCGATGTTCAGCGGCACCTCGGCGTACGAGTCGAACTGCATGCTGTAGCTCGCCCGCCCCTGTGTCCTGCTGCGCAGGTCCCCGACGTAACCGAACATCTCCGACAGCGGGACGAGAGCCTTGACCACCCGGGCCCCGGATCGTTCCTCCATGGCCTGAATCTGACCGCGCCGGCTGTTCAGGTCGCCGATCACATCGCCCATGTAGTCCTCTGGCGTTGTGACCTCGACACTCATCACCGGCTCGAGCAGCACAGGGCTAGCCTGCGCGGCGGCCTTCTTGAAGGCCATCGAACCGGCGATCTTGAAGGCGAGCTCCGAGGAGTCCACCTCGTGGTAGGCCCCGTCGGTCAGCGTCACCTTGACGTCGACCATCGGGAACCCGGCGAGCACGCCGAACTCGGCGGCTTCCTGGCAGCCGGCGTCCACCGACGGGATGTACTCCCGCGGGATGCGACCGCCGGTCACCTTGTTCTCGAACTCGTAGCCGCCGCCGTCGCCGCCGGTCGGCTCCAGGTCGATGATCACACGGCCGAACTGGCCCGAACCACCGGTCTGCTTCTTGTGGGTGTACTCGACCTTCGCCACCTTCCGGCGGATGGTCTCCCGGTAGGCGACCTGCGGACGGCCGATGTTGGCCTCGACCTTGAACTCGCGGCGCATGCGGTCGACGAGCACCTCCAGGTGCAGCTCGCCCATGCCCGAGATGATCGTCTGCCCGGTCTCCTCGTCGGTCCGGACCTGGAAGGTCGGGTCCTCCTCGGCGAGCCGCTGGATGGCCGTGCCCAGCTTCTCCTGGTCGCTCTTGGTCTTCGGCTCGATCGCCACGTTGATGACGGGCGCCGGGAAGGTCATCGACTCCAGGACCACCGGGGCCTCCTGCGCGCACAGCGTGTCGCCCGTCGTGGTGTCCTTCAGGCCCATCACCGCGACGATCTGCCCGGCGGTCGCGGACGGGCGCTCCTCGCGCTTGTTCGCGTGCATCTGGTAGATCTTGCCGATCCGCTCCTTGCGGCCCTTGATCGAGTTCAGCACCTGAGTGCCGCTCTCGAGGGTGCCGGAGTACACCCGGATGTAGGTGAGCTTGCCGAGGTGCTGGTCCGACATGATCTTGAAGGCGAGCGCGGCGAACGGCTCCTTCGGGTCGGCGTGCCGCTCGACCACCTGCTCCTCGTTGCCGACCGCGTGACCCTGGATGGACGGGATGTCCACCGGGCTCGGCAGGTAGGCGACGATGGCGTCGAGCATGGGCTGCACGCCCTTGTTCTTGAACGCCGTGCCGCACAGCACCGGGTTGACCGCGCCGGCGATGGTCGCGCGGCGGATCGCCGCGACAAGCTGCTCCTCGGCCGGCTCGGCGCCCTCGAGGTACAGCTCCATCATCTCGTCGTCGTTCTCCGCGACGGCCTCGAGCAGCTTGTCACGCCACTCGCGGGCCGCCTCCACGTGATCGGCGGGGATCTCCACGTCGTCGTACTTGTCGCCCTTGCCCTCGGTCTGCCAGAGGTACGCGCGCATCCGGACCAGGTCGATGACGCCGCGGAAATCAGACTCGACGCCCCACGGAAGCTGGATGACCAGCGGCGTGCCGCCGAGGCGGCTGGTGATCATCTCCACGCAGCGGTGGAACTCGGCACCCACCCGGTCCATCTTGTTCACGAAACAGATACGCGGCACGCCGTACCGGTCGGCCTGCCGCCAGACGGTCTCCGACTGCGGCTCGACGCCGGCCACCGCGTCGAACACGGCCACGGCGCCGTCGAGCACCCGCAGCGACCGCTCGACTTCCACGGTGAAGTCGACGTGCCCCGGCGTATCGATGATGTTGATCGTGTGGTCACGCCAGCTGCAGGTGGTCGCGGCGGACGTGATCGTGATGCCGCGCTCCTGCTCCTGCTCCATCCAGTCCATGGTGGCGGCGCCCTCATGGACCTCACCGATCTTGTAGTTGATGCCGGTGTAGAACAGGATGCGCTCGGTCGTCGTCGTTTTGCCCGCGTCGATATGCGCCATGATCCCGATGTTGCGGACCATCGCGAGGTCTACGGCGGTCTGGGTGGCCACGTTAAGCGTCCTTAGTTCGTAGGTTCTTCTCTAGCCGCTGGGCCTTGTTACCAGCGGTGTTACCAGCGGTAGTGCGCGAATGCCTTGTTGGACTCCGCCATCTTGTGCGTGTCCTCACGGCGCTTGACGCTCGCGCCAAGGCCGTTGCTCGCGTCGAGCAGCTCGTTCATCAGCCGCTCCGTCATCGTCTTCTCCCGGCGCTGCCGCGCGTACATCACGATCCAGCGCAGGGCCAGTGTGGTGCTGCGCGAGGCGCGCACCTCCACGGGAACCTGGTAGGTGGCGCCGCCGACCCGGCGGCTGCGGACCTCGAGCGTGGGCTTGACGTTGTCAAGCGCGCGCTTGAGCGTGACGACAGGGTCGTTGCCGCTCTTTTCCCGGCACCCTTCGAGCGCTCCGTACACGATGCGCTCGGCGAGCGAGCGCTTGCCCTGCTTGAGCACCTTGTTGGCGAGCGCGGTAACGAGCGGCGAGCCGTATACCGGATCGGTGACAAGCTGCCGCTTCGTCGCGGGACCCTTGCGCGGCATCTCAGCTCTTCTCCTTCTTCGCGCCGTAGCGGCTGCGTGCCTGCTTGCGGTTGCGGACACCCTGGGTGTCGAGTGACCCCCGGATGACCTTGTAGCGGACGCCTGGCAGGTCACGGACACGGCCCCCGCGGACCAGCACGATGGAGTGCTCCTGGAGGTTGTGCCCAACCCCCGGGATGTAGGCGGTGACCTCGATCTGGCTAGTCAGCCGGACCCGTGCGACCTTGCGGAGCGCGGAATTCGGCTTCTTCGGCGTGGTCGTGTAGACGCGCGTGCAGACACCACGACGCTGCGGGCTCTGCTTGAGCGCCGGCGTCCTGTTCTTCGACACCTTGTCCTGGCGGCCCTTGCGGACCAGCTGCTGGATCGTGGGCAACCGAGTCTCCGTCTTCCCGTCGTGTTCCTATGTCAAGCTCGTGCGCTCGCCGCGTGTCCCGCTCGCCCGGATACCGGGCTCCGCAGACCCACGTCGGCGATCGGAAAAACGCCGGTTTCCCGCCGTTTCCATCCCTTTGACCTGCGATTCTTCACTCCCCACCGACCCCCGAGGTCGGGTGTGTCGCGCTCGGCCCCTGGCCGATGGCTAACACCGTCTCGGAGTCAGCAGCCCACAGCCTGGGCTGCGGAAGGAGGAAGTCCACACGGCCAGCCGCGCAGCCACCCGTATCCGGTCCGATGGACCAACGTCTCGCTGACTGCTGGCACGCAGGCACCCGCACGGTCACGGGCACGAATGTAAAAGGTACCACCCGTAAGCCCGCCGGCCAAATCGTCCTGGCTTCGGCACAGCGTTGCGCGGGCGAGGGGCCGTTCCCCGCGCCTCGCGCGTCCGCGATGCCGCTTGAAACCTTCGCCCGGATCAACGGCCCGCCAGCTCACTTCATTCCCGGCGGCGGGACAGGCACGCCGCTTCGTTCGGGACAACTGAGAACGGCATCCTGGAGCGGACCCCCGGCGGCGTGCCGCGCCCGGCCGGAAACGGCGAGCGGCCATCCCCTTCCTGGGGCCGGCCGCCCAGCCGCGCGAAGCCGCGAACTACCTGTTGTAGGAGCCGAAGTCGTACTCCTCGAGCGGCACCGCCTCACCCGAGCCCTGGCCGAAGGCGTACGTTTCCGCCTCCTGGTAGGCCGCGGCCGGATAGGCCGACGAGCGCGCGTCGTCGGTGGGCTCGACCCGGATGTTCCGGTACACCTGCATGCCGGTGCCGGCCGGGATCAGCTTGCCGATGATCACGTTCTCCTTGAGGCCGAGCAGCGAGTCCGACTTGGCGTGGATCGCCGCGTCGGTGAGCACCCGCGTCGTCTCCTGGAAGGAGGCCGCCGACAGCCACGACTCGGTGGCCAGCGACGCCTTGGTGATACCCATGAGCACCGGGCGGCCGGAGGCCGGGGTGCCGCCGTCGTTCACCACGGCGCGGTTGATCTCCTCGAACCGCGGCCGCTCCACCAGTTCGCCGGGGAGCAGATCGGTGTCGCCGGACTCCAGGACGTTCACCCGCTTGAGCATCTGGCGGATGATGATCTCGATGTGCTTGTCGTGGATCGACACGCCCTGGGAGCGGTACACCTCCTGCACCTCGTGCACCAGGTGCTGCTGCACCGCACGCGAGCCGAGGATGCGCAGCACCTCGTGCGGGTTCACGGCGCCGGCGATGAGCTGCTGGCCGACGGCGACGTGGCCGCCGTCGGTCACGAGCAGCCTGGACCGCATCGGGACCTGGTAGGCGACCTCTTCGGCACCATCGTCGGGGACGACGATGATCTTCCTGGTCTTCTCCGTCTCCTCGATCTTGACCCGGCCGGCGACCTCGCTGATCGGAGCCATGCCCTTGGGGATACGGGCCTCGAACAGCTCGGTGATGCGCGGCAGACCGTGGGTGATGTCCGCGCCCGCCACACCACCGGTGTGGAAGGTACGCATCGTCAGCTGGGTGCCTGGCTCGCCGATGGACTGCGCCGCGACGATGCCGACCGCCTCGCCGACGTCCACCCGCTTGCCGGAGGCGAGCGAGCGGCCGTAGCACTTGGCGCAGAGGCCGACCTTCGCCTCGCAGACCAGGACGTTGTGCACCCGGACCATCTCGATGCCCAGCTCGACCAGGCGGTCGATCATGGTTTCCGTGGTGTCCTCGCCGCCCTGCGCGAGCACGGTGCCGTCGGCCGCGACCACATCCTCGGCCAGGCTGCGCCCGGTGCCGGTGTTCTCGATGTTGTCCAGCTTGCGCAGGACGCCGTCGGCGCCCTTCTGCGCGATCTGCATCGGGAACCGACGGTCGGTGCCGCAGTCCTCTTCGCGGACGATGACGTCCTGGGCCACGTCCACCAGACGCCGGGTCAGGTACCCGGAGTCGGCGGTCCGCAGCGCGGTGTCGGCGAGGCCCTTACGGGCGCCGTGGGTGGAGATGAAGTACTCGAGCACGGTCAGGCCCTCGCGGAAGGAGGACTTGATCGGGCGCGGGATCGTCTCGCCCTTCGGGTTCGACACCAGGCCGCGCATGCCGGCGATCTGCCGGACCTGCATGGGGTTACCGCGGGCGCCGGAGTTGACCATCATCCAGACCGGGTTGGTGGCCGGGAAGGCGTTCTCCATGTCCTGGGCAACCTCGGCGGTCGCGTGCGTCCAGATCTCGATGAGCTCCTGACGGCGCTCGTCGTCGGTGATCAGGCCGCGCTCGTACTCGCGCTGCACCTTGTCGGCGCGCCGCTCGTAGCCGTCGAGGATGGCCGCCTTGTTCGGCGGGGCCACGACGTCCTCGATGCCGATCGTCACGCCGGACCGGGTCGCCCAGTGGAAGCCGGCGTCCTTGAGCGCGTCGAGCGCGGCCGCCACCTTCACCTTCGGGTACGTCTCGGCGAGCGAGTTGACGATGAGCGAGAGCTGCTTCTTGCCCACGCCGTAGTTGACGAACGGGAAGTCCGCCGGCAGCGTGTCGTTGAAGATGCAGCGGCCGAGGGTGGTGTCCATCCGCAGCGGCTGGCCGGGCTGCCAGTCCTCGGGAACCGGGTAGTCCTCCGGCGGGACGATGTTGTTCAGCCGGATCTGGATCCGGGCCTGCAGGTCGAGCTCGCCCTTGTCGTAGGCCATCTGCGCCTCGGAC
The DNA here is from genome assembly GCA_027314595.1 of Actinomycetota bacterium. Classification (GTDB taxonomy): domain Bacteria; phylum Actinomycetota; class Actinomycetes; order Streptosporangiales; family Streptosporangiaceae; genus Trebonia. The sequence continues at coordinate 34,163 of DAHVAN010000034.1, forward strand.
ATGGAGGAGAACGCCCGCCCGGTCCCGGTCACGTCCTCTTCGAGCCGCGTCAGCGAGTAGAGCCCGATGATCATGTCCTGGGTGGGCATGGTGACCGGCTTGCCGTCCGACGGCTTGAGGATGTTGTTGGTGGACAGCATCAGGATCCGGGCCTCGGCCTGCGCCTCGGCGGACAGCGGCAGGTGGACTGCCATCTGGTCGCCGTCGAAGTCCGCGTTGAACGCGGTGCAGACCAGCGGGTGGATCTGGATGGCCTTGCCCTCGACCAGCTGCGGCTCGAAGGCCTGGATGCCGAGGCGGTGCAGCGTCGGCGCCCGGTTCAGCAGGACGGGGTGCTCGGTGATGACCTCTTCGAGGACGTCCCACACGACCGGCTTCGCGCGCTCCACCATCCGCTTGGCGGACTTGATGTTCTGCGCGTGGTTCAGGTCGACGAGACGCTTCATCACGAACGGCTTGAACAGCTCCAGCGCCATCTGCTTGGGCAGGCCGCACTGGTGGAGCTTGAGCTGCGGGCCGACGACGATGACGGACCGGCCGGAGTAGTCGACGCGCTTGCCGAGCAGGTTCTGGCGGAACCGGCCCTGCTTGCCCTTGAGCATGTCGGACAGCGACTTCAGCGGGCGGTTGCCTGGGCCCGTGACCGGGCGGCCGCGGCGGCCGTTGTCGAAGAGGCTGTCCACGGCCTCCTGGAGCATCCGCTTCTCGTTGTTCACGATGATCTCGGGCGCGCCGAGGTCAAGGAGCCTCTTGAGGCGGTTGTTCCGGTTGATGACCCGGCGGTACAGGTCGTTGAGGTCGGACGTGGCGAACCGGCCACCGTCGAGCTGGACCATCGGCCGCAGGTCCGGCGGGATCACCGGGATGCAGTCGAGGACCATGCCCATCGGCGAGTTGCGGGTGTTCAGGAACGCGGAAACGACCTTGAGCCGCTTCAGGGCGCGGGCCTTCTTCTGGCCCTTGCCGGTGCGGATGATCTCGCGCAGGTCACTGGCCTCGGCGTCCAGGTCGAACGTCGCGAGCCTGTCCTGGATGGCCTGCGCGCCCATGCCGCCGCGGAAGT
>DAHVAN010000038.1 GCA_027314595.1 Actinomycetota bacterium
TCTGCCGCCCCGCTCGCCCCGCTCGCCCCGCTCGCCTGCGGGCCCGCGGGACATCACCGGGCGCCGACCTGGCCACGGCGGGCGCGTCCCCCCGGGCGTCCCCCCGGGCCGGCCGGCCCGACGGCGATCATGGCCTGGACCGCGCGGCGGGCGCGTGCCGCCACGCCGGGGTCGACGCTGACCTCGCTCACGCCGTCCCGAAGGCACCGCTCCAGGGCCTCGGGCGTGATCATCTTCATGTAGCGGCAGGTCGCGTGCGGGTTGACCGCCTCCCAGCGCACCGCCGGGTTCGCCTGCCTGAGCTGGTGCAGCATCCCGGTCTCGGTCGCCACGAGCACGGCGGGGGCGCGGGTCGACCGCGCGGCCTCGAGCATTCCGCCGGTGGACAGGATCCTGGTGCGCTCCATCGGCAGGTCGCCGGTGCCCGTCTGCCAGAGCGCGCTGGTGCCGCAGCCGCACTCCGGGTGCACGTAAAGCTCGGCCTGCGGGTTCGCGGCCGCCTTCGCGCGCAGCCCGTCCGGGCTGATGCCGGCGTGCACGTGGCACTCGCCGAGCCAGACGTGCAGGTTGGCGCGCCCGGTGACGCGCCGGACGTGGGCGCCGAGGAACTGGTCGGGGAGGAAGAGAACCTCCCGCCGCGCGGGGATGGAGGCGACGATCTCCGCGGCGTTGGCGGATGTGCAGCACACGTCGGCTTCGGCCTTGACCTCGGCGCTCGTGTTCACGTAAGCGACGACGGCCGCGCCGGGGTGCTCGCTCTTCCATGCCCGCAGCTGCCCGGCCGTGATGCTGTCCGCCAGTGAGCAGCCGGCTCCGGCGTCCGGAATCAGCACCGTCCGTTCGGGAGAAAGGATCTTTGCCGTTTCCGCCATGAAGTACACCCCGCACAGCACGATGACCCGAGCCGTGCTCGCGGTCGCGAGGCGGGCAAGCGCGAGCGAGTCGCCGACGTGGTCGGCGACGTCCTGGATCTGCGGGCGCTGGTAGTTGTGGGCGAGGATCACGGCGTCGCGCCCGGCGGCGAGCCGCCTGATCCGCTGGGCCCAGGGTAGCTCTGGACTGACCATTTATCGACTATAAGTCGAAAACCGCGAGATTTCTACTCTGAGTTGGAAACCGCACGGGATCGCTACCATGAGCGTGTGCCTGCTGACTGTTTTCGTCACGAGGCGCTTGGGGTCGTCTTCCAGGTCCGCGGCAGCCGGCTGCAGGTGCTGCTGTGGCAGCGTGCCGCGCCGCCGTTCGAGGGCTCCTGGGCGCTGCCCGGCGGCCAGCTGCTGGCCGGTGAGCGGCTCGGGACGTCCGCCGGGCGGTACCTGGCGGCCAAGGTGGACATCCCGGAGATAGCGCATCTGGAACAACTGGAGACGCGCAGCGACCCGGCCAGGGACCCGCGCGAGCGCGTGCTCGCCACCGCCTACCTGGCGCTCGTCACCCCCGGCGCCCGGCCGCGGCTGCCCGGCGACACCGCATGGCATCCCGTCGACGAACTGCCGGCCTGCGCGTTCGACCACGGCTCGATCATCAGGTCGGCACGCGAGCGGCTGCGGGCCAAGCTGTCCTACACCAACATCGGCTTCGCGCTCGCCCCGGAGACGTTCACGATCTCGCAGCTTCGCGACACCTACGCGGCCGCGATCGGCCACCCGGTTTCTGCGACCAACCTGCAGCGCATCCTCACCCGCAGGGCAGTGATCGAGCCGACGCCCGATGTCACCAGGTCGGCGCGGGGCGGCGGCCGGCCCGCCACGCTCTACCGGTTCGCGTCCCGCGGACTCGTCGTCACCAACCCGTTCGCCGCCTTCCGCCCCCGCGAAGCCGGCACCCTGACCTCGTAGCGGCCCCGCCTCGGCTGAGATTTGCGCCAGGCCCTCATTGACGCCGCGCGCTCCCGTCCCCTCGCCCCATGGCCAGGCGGCCCGCGCGCGATCAGAATCGAGGCAACAGCGGAAGACGGCAGGACGGGCGGGCAGGCATGACTGATACCGGCGCGCGGCAGCTCACCATCGGGTTCGTCGGGCTCGGCCACATGGGCTGGCCGATGGCGCGAAACCTGCACAACGCGGGCATGCGCCTGATCGTGCGCGACATCGCGACGGCGACGCAGCAGCGCTTCGCCGCCGAGCACCCGGGGGTGACGGCCGCCGCCTCGCCCGCCGCGTTCTCGGCCGCGCAGGTCGTCGTCGCGATGCTCCCGAACGGAGCCGTGGTTCAAGACGCCCTGCTGCACTGGCACGGCGGCATCGGGCCGGCGCTGCGGCCGGGCGCGCTCGTCATCGACATGAGCTCCTCCGACCCGTCGGACACCCTCAGGCTCGCCGCCGGGCTTGACCGCTGCGGCGTGCGGGTGGTCGACGCGCCCGTGTCCGGGGGAGTGCCCAGGGCGATCACCGGCGAGCTGTCGATCATGGTCGGCGGCGCGCCCGGCGACATCGCCACGGCGCAGGACGTGCTCCGGGTGCTCGGCGCACCGGCCAGGCAGTTCGTGACCGGCGGCCTCGGCAGCGGGCACGCGATGAAGGCGCTGAACAACTACGTCGCCGCCGCCACGCACTGCGCCACCGCCGAGGCGCTCGTGGCGGGGAAGAAGTTCGGGCTCGACCCCCAGACGATGATCGACATCATCAACGCCTCGACCGGGCAGAGTTTCGTCAGCGGGACCTTCGGCGCGCAGGTTCTCACCGGCCGCTACGGAACCGGGTTCGCGCTCGGCCTGCTCGCCAAGGACGTGCACATCGCGGCGAGCGTCGCCGCCGCCGCGGGCCTGGACGCGCCGGTGGTCGCGCTGGTCGACGAGCGCTGGGCGAAGGCGCTCGGCGCACTCGGCCCGGCCGCCGACCACACGGCCGCCCACCAGGCGTGGTGGACCGAGCCCCTGGTCAGCGATTCGTAAGGCTCGCCTGCATCGACATGGCGAGCAGCCGTATGTTGCCCGGCTGCGCGTCGTCGAAGTTGTACATCCGCCCGTACTTCGGCCGGAGCCGCTCGGCACGCCTGAACCCGACCGACCGGGGGGTGGAGAAGATCGGGGCGCAGATCGCCGTGGCACGCGCCCTGTCGGACCTGGCTCACAAGCTGCTGCATTCGGCGGCGCACGAGGTGGAGGGCATGACCCACCAGCGCGCCCACCTGCACATGTAGTCACGACAGCATGATGAGATGAGAGGCGGAGACGGGAATCGAACCCGTGTACAGGGCTTTGCAGGCCCTTGCCTAAGCCACTCGGCCACTCCGCCGCAGGAGCTGCTTTCGCCGGCGGCCAACGTGCCGCATAGCCGCGCCTCCGAGCGGACGACGGGATTCGAACCCGCGACCCTCACCTTGGCAAGGTGATGCTCTACCAGCTGAGCCACGTCCGCGCTCCGGCCCGATGACCGGTCCGCCGGATCTTTCCGGCGTGCGTTAGGAACTGTAGCCGATCCTGGCTCACACGCAAACTCGGGATCGGGGTTTGGGTAAAACCCCTTATCAAGAACGGGCGGTGGTGACTCACACCACAAACCGTCCCGCGGTCAGCGGCGGCCGCCGGGCGGCGCGCCCGCGCGGGCGTCCCGCACCGGACGATAGGCCACCGGGATCGGTTTCCTGCTGCCAGGGACAGTGCTGCGCGGCATTCCTGCCGGTCCCCGGCAAGCGGTTAGCCGCCCGCGGGGAGCCGGGCCTCAGCCTCACCTCAGCCGTCCGTCCAGCCCCGCACGTTCACTTCCTCCATGAAATGACCACTTTCGCGTCCGTTTTATCCAAATTCGGGCGATTTTTTATGCGTAAAGTGCCCCGCGACGCGCCACCGCCCACGCCTCATCAGGCGGGCGAACGCCGCTGCCCGCCGGCTGGCGGGGGCTGCGGGGCGGGCTCCCAGGGCCCGCGGTGGGCGAAGTCTGTGCGCAGCCCGCGAGCGCCAGCGTGCGAGGCCTCCCGCGCCGAACGGACAGGCCACCCAGGATCGCCCGCGGGGAAGGCGTGTCCCGGCCCGCTACGGGGGCACCGGGCCGGGAAGCCTTGCGATGTTCAGCTGTTACGACGCCTGGCGGAGCAGGTCGGTGAGCTCAGTCTCGACGTCCACGTGGTCACTCTCGTCGCCCGCCGGGACGATCTGGTACGTCCGGCGCAGGAAGTCCGAGATTTCCTTGACGGGCGCCTCGAAGTGCGCCTGGCCGAACGGCGAGGAGAGCTCGATGTTCAGCACGCTGCCGGGCGCGCCGCCCTCGCAGCCTGCCGACGGCCAGACGTGGACATCGCCCATACCCTCGCGACCTTCGATGCCCATGGACAGCAGGTCACGCGCGAAGATCCACTCGACGGGCTCGTCGAGCCCGACGTGGAACGCGATCCGGATGGCGTATGGGTCCTCACGAGAGTAGAAGAGGCTAGCCACCAGTGGCACGATCGTCTGCTGGGGTACGACCAGCCGGAGTCCGAGTTCGGCTGATACCGTGCTGCTGCTGTTCATCGTAAGGCCAACCTTTTTCGCTGGGTCCCGGAGTGTTGCCGGGCTCTGGTCGGTGACACGACCCACGGGCGACAAGTCTGCATACGGAGCGTTAGGTTCACGCTTGCCCTGATTGCTTCCGTTTGCACTTTCCGCTGTTGCGGTCGTTGGGGGATTCGTCACGGCATCCGACCTGTTCAGATGCCCTCGGTTAGTAACCTCGCCGTCTCAGTGTAATCTTCCTGCTCATCGATTGCATAGCCTGTGACCTTCGTCGCATCCGGCTAGCTGTAGGCGATATACCCAGAGTAGGCGTCGAGCAACTTAGCGCGATGAGATCGTTATCTAGTGCTATCGATTGCATTGCACAGCGTAGCCAAACTTCGCCGTACTTATCAGTAACATGGCCAATTTGCCAACCCTTTCTCGCGCGCTCAGTGGCTCCGCAGCGTGACCGCGCCACAGCACACCCGAAGATGCGCTACGCTGTGGAGCGCGTACCACGGCCCGCCTGCACAGGCGCGGAGCCGTACAGCGCGGGCGATTGGCTCAGCGGGAGAGCGCCTCGTTCACACCGAGGAGGTCACTGGTTCGATCCCAGTATCGCCCACGCAGCTCAGAGGCGGGTTCCGATCACGGAATCCGTCTCTTCCGATTTTGATCTTGGTGCCGCGGCACGGGTGCGCGGCTCTGGTGCGGCAATGGGACGCCGGCGAGCAGCCCGCCGAGATGCCCGGCATCCATATCGCCGTCGCGGTCGCCAGGCAACGCGCCCGCGGCGGCGATCCTGGCGTGCCGCGTCGGGCCGTGCGACGCATGCCCCCGGCGGGGGCCACGGCCGCGCGAGACCAGCCGGCTGCTCCTGGCGCCGCAGCCCGCTGGGCGGGGGCCGCGTCAACCGGCGGAGTCGACCCGGTAGGATTCGGCCTGCAGCGCGTACAGTTCCGCGTACAAGCCCTGAGCGCGCATCAGCTCGGCGTGGCCGCCCACCTCGGCGATCGCCCCATCGGCCAGGACGATGATGAGGTCGGCGGCGCGCACGGTGGAGAAGCGGTGCGTCACGAACACGGTCACCGCGCCGGTCTGTCGGCCAAGCCGTCGCGCACGCTCGGCGTAGCGCTCGAACAGCGCGTGCTCGGTCTCAGCGTCCAGGGCGGCGGTCGGCTCGTCCAGGAGCAGGAGCAGGGGCTCGTCGCGCATGAACGCCCGGCCTAGGGCGAGCTTCTGCCACTGGCCTCCGGACAGCTCGACGCCGTCGGTGTAGCTCTTGCCGATTCGGGTGTCGAGGCCGTCATCGAGCGTGCCGACGACGTCGTCCGCGCCGGCCCGCCGCAGCGCCGTGGCGACGGCCCGGGCGTCGGACCGCCGCGGCAGATCGCCGATGCCCACGACGTGCAGGGCGGGCAGTTCGAAACGGACGAAGTCCTGGAACCCGGCGGCGAGCTTGTGCCGCCAGGCCGACGCGTCGAACGTGCGCAGGTCGGCGCCGTCGACCAGGATGCGTCCGCTAGTCGGCAGGTGCAGTCCGCACAGGAGCTTGACCAGCGTGGTCTTGCCGGACCCGTTCTCCCCGACGATCGCGACGGTCTTGCCGGCGGGCAGGAACACGCTCACGTCCCTGAGGGTCGGCTCGCCGTCCTGGCCGTAGGCGAAGGTCACGTTCTCGATGCCGATGCCGGTGCACAGCCGGTCCGGCGGCGCGGCGGCGCCCGGCGCGGCGGCGCGGGCACCCACCAGCGTGTCCACCCGGTCCAGTCGGCGCAGCGAGTCCGCGAGCGACTGGAGATCCCTCACCACGGTGACGGCGGCGCTCACCTGCTGGTTCACCTGGCCGGCTACGGCTTCCATCCCGCCGCGCAGCACGGCCCGCACGCCGCGGTCTTCGTCCGCGACGCGCCCCTCCCCGCTGGCGGCGCGACATGACGGCCGCGCCGGGACTCGCTTTTGCGGCGGCCCGCCCGCACGCAGTCGTGTTCGACGCCGGACTCACCCTCATCCACGCCAGCGGCCGGGTCATGCTCGACGAACTGACCGCCCGCGGCGTGGCCGCGGGCCCGCACCTGACCGCCTGGGACGCCATCCGCGCCCTAGTCCTGGCGGCGGAGGCCAGGCACCTGCCGTTGCCGAGTGCCCTGAGCGGGGACCGGAAGGTCGCCTCGACGTGGGCGGCGCTGATGGGCCTGACCGGCCCGGACCCTGTGGACGCCTGTCTGTCCGCCATGGCCCGGCCCGACTTCTACTGCGACCTCGACCCCGACGCGGCGGAGTGCCTCAGCGCGTTGCGCGAGGCGGGGATGCGCCTGGGTGTGGTGTCGAACTCGGGCGGCACGGTCCGCCAGGACCTGGCGGCGTTCGACCTGCTTGGCTACTTCGTAGTCGACTCGACCGAGGCAGGCGTTGAGAAGCCGGATCCCGCGATCTTCCGCGCGGCGCTGCACAAGCTGGGCGTACCGGAAGCGCGGTGCTGGTACGTCGGCGACGGCCTCGTCAACGACGTCCTCGGTGCCCGGGCCGCGGGATACGGGCACGCCGTCCTCTACGACCGTTTCGACTGCTACGCCCACCTGCCGGGGATCGCGCGCGTCCGCAGCCTGCGCGAGTTGCCCCCGCTGCTTCCCCCGCCCTGAGCCGCGTCCCGCGAGCGGGAGCGGTCCGTCACCCCCGACAGACGTCCGACCATGGTAAGGACAGCGATGGCACCATCTGAGTACTTGGACATTGACCAGTTCGCGCAGGACGTGGAGCGCCGCGCGGCTGGTCGGCCGCGCGCGGTCGTCGCGATCGACGGCCCTGGAGCGTCGGGCAAGAGCACGCTTGCCGACCTCGTCGCCGCGCGGCTCGGCGCGGCGGCCGTGGTCCAGGTCGACGACTTCTACCTGCCCGGTGCCGTGCGCGACAGCCGTGCCGGGCAGGTCGGCGCCCTGTTCGACCTGCCCCGGCTCCGCGCCCAGGTCATCGACCCGGCCGCGACCGGCGCGGCCCTGCGCTACCAGCGCTACGACTGGGACCGGGACGAGCTGGCCAGCTGGATCGAGGTTCCGGCAGGGCTGCCGGTGATCGTCGAGGGCGTCTACTCCCTGCATGCTCCGTTCCGCCCCTCGTACACCAGTTCGGTGTACTGCGTGGCCGAGCGCTCCGTGCGGCTGCGCCGTGGCCTGGAGCGCGACGGGGAGGAGATGCGCGGCATGTGGGAGGACGAGTGGATGCCTGCCGAGGATGCCTACCTGATCGCCGAAGAGCCCGACGCCTTCGCGACCGTGGTGGTCGACAGCTCCACCGGGCAATCGGGCGAACCGCGATTCCGGATCCGCGAGCGTCGGCCGTGAAGGGGCGCTAGGTCCGATGACGCGGCTCATCCTCGTGCGCCATGGCGAGACCGACCACAACGTGAACCTCGTGATCACCTCCGGGGCCCCAGGCAACCCGCTCAACGAGCGCGGCGCGGGCCAGGCGCGCGAACTGGCCCGGACGCTGATCCCGATGGCCCCCGCGGCCGTCTACGCGAGCCCGCTGCTGCGGGCGCGGCAGACCGCTGAGATCCTCGCACAGGCCTGCGGGCTGTCCGTGGACTACGTTGACGACCTGCGCGAGTGCGACGTCGGCGAACTGGAAGGCCGTGGCGACGCCGAGAGCTTCGCCCGCTTCGACGCGACCTTCGAGCACTGGTACCACGGCGACGACCTGGACTTTCCGCTGGGCCCTGGCGGCGAGACCGGCAGGGCGGCGGTGGAGCGTGCGGCCGCGGTCGTGCGGGCGATCGCCGCCGCGCACCCGGACGGCACCGTCGTCGCCGTCAGCCACGGCACGCTGCTCCAACTGGCCGCGACCCGGCTGTCGGCCAACCTCGCGCCGGGCTTCGGCTTCCGGCGCTGGGCCCGCAATGGCGGCGCGGTGGTCCTCGACGTCCAGCCGACGCGGACCACCTGCGTCAGCTGGAACGGCGTCCTGATCGAGGAGTTGATCCGCGCCGAGCCGTGACCGCAGTCCCTTCCGCCCACCGACGATAGGAACAGGTTTGAAGCCACTGAGCATAGGAGTCCTCACCTCGGGCCGGGGCAACGCGCTGCGGCTTATCGCCGCGGCGGCCGAGGAGTCGGGCGCCGGGAGAGTCGTCGCCGCGGTCGGCAACCGCGCCTGCCCCGCGCTGCAGGTCGCGACCGAGACCGGCGTCAGGAGCGTCGGGCGGTTCGAGCTGTCCGACTACGCGTCCCTACACGCGCGCGACAGCGCCGCCGCCGCGTTCCTCCTGGACGCCGGCGCCGATTTCCTTGTGTCGGGCGGCTACACCGAGGCGCCGTCTGAGCCGTTGTTCGAGGCCTTCCCTGACCGGATCCTGAGCATGTACCCGTCCCTGCTGCCGGCTTACGCCGAGTACGACGAGGCGATCGGGCCGGCGCTGGCGCACGGAGTCAAGCTGATCGGGGTCACCTTCCACCTCAGGAGTCCGGGAACCATGTCCGGCGGCCCGATCATCGCCCAGTATCCGATTCCCGTCGACGTCGACGACACGATCGCCACGGTCGAGCCGAAAATCGCCGCGACGGAGCGCAGGGGGCTGCCGGGGATCTTGAGGGCCTTCGCCGAGGACCGCGTGCGGCGCGAGGGGGTCGGGCAGGCCATCGAGGACGGATGCGTCCTGGCCGCCGCCCTCGACAAGCTCCCGGACGACCCGGCCGGCGCGCTCGAGCTCTACGAGCGGTCGCGCCGCCCGCGCGCCAGCCGTGTGGTGCTCACCTCACGGGCGCGGGGCGAGGACAACCACCTCGTCTCGCCGGTCGCCGCGCTGGCCCGGGACGTGCGCATCGCGGTCCGCAGGCGGTTCAGCAAGGACCTGACCGGGCGAGGCGAGAGCTGGATCGCCGACTACGACGCGGGATCCCCCGGCGCGCTGGCCGGCTGACGCCGGCCGTCACCCGCCCCCACCGCCTCATCAGCCGCTTCGCCGACGATGCCCGCCACCAGGTCCGGCTGCCCGGCGGCGTCCTGGCCGCGAGGCGCGTTCAGCCCGCGATGAGAATGTGCAGGTTGCGCGGGCCGTGCACGCCCTCGACGCGGATAAGTTCGATGTCGCTGGTGGCCGAAGGGCCGGAGATCAGCGTGTGCGGGCGGGCCGGGTCGAGCCGGGCGAGCGCGCTGGCGAGGTCGGCTGCCACCTGACCTGCCTCGACCACGACCAGGTGAAAGTCGGGCACCAGGGTCAGCGCCCGGCGGCCCTGGCCCGGGCCGTGGTCGAGGACGATGGTGCCGGTCTCGGCGATCGCGACGGCGCACCCGGTCACCACGCCATCTATCGCGTCCAGGTCCCGCGCGGACAGCGGCGGCTCGTCGCGGACGATCCCGCCCTGGCCCGAGACCGAGACCGAGCCCGAGCCCGAGGCCGCGGACGCGGCCGGCAGCCCGGCCAGCCACCCGGGCGGCAGGCCGGCGGGAACCACGAACCGCCGGACGCTGGCCAGCGCGCGGGCGAGGGCGGCGGGCAGGCCCGCCGGATCAACGCGTTCGACGACCGCGCGGTAGTCGGCGGCGCGTTCGGCGAACAGGGCGACGATGTCGGTGCGGGCCGGGTCGTGGTGGGAGCGCCGGTAGCCGCGCGGCAGCGCGGCGTAGGCGGCATCGACCTGCGCCGGCGTGGCTGCGGGCCCGGTCGCGGCGCGGATCCGGGCGAGGATCTCCTTGCGGGCGTCGCTCACTCGCCGGCTCCCGTCCCGGCCGCGGCACTGCCTCTGGTGCGCGCCCACCACGCGCGGAACGACTCGGGCGGCGGGACGGGCGCGTCGCGGGTGTCGGTCCAGGCCGACAGCGGCGGCGGCAGCCGCCGGATCCGGCCCTTCCTGCCGACCGCGAACCGGCTCAGCGATGCCGCGCGCTGCGCGGCGGCCAGGCGGCGCGCCGAACGGAGCACGTAACCGGAGAGCTCGAACACCGCTCGTTCTGGATGATGCCCTTGATTGTCCACCGCCCTGGCGCGCAGATGGACGAGCGCCTCGGGGATGTTGATCGCCACCGGGCACACCTCGTAGCAGGCGCCGCACAGCGAGGAGGCGAACGGCAGCGACGCGTCGACGGCCGAACCCACCCCGCGCAGCTGAGGCGACAAGATCGCGCCGATCGGGCCCGGGTAGGGCGAGCCGTAGGCGTGCCCGCCGGCCCGCTCGTACACCGGGCACACGTTCAGGCAGGCCGAGCACCGGATGCACCGCAGCGCCTGCCGTCCGGTCGCGTCGGCGAGGGTGGCGGTGCGGCCGTTGTCGAGCAGCACCAGGTGGAAGTTCTCCGGCCCGTCGCCCGGGGTCACGCCGGACCAGATCGTCGTGTACGGGTTCATCCGCTCCGCGGTGGAACTGCGCGGCAGCAGCGCGAGGAACACCTCAAGGTCCCGCCAGGACGGCAGCACCTTCTCGATGCCTGCCACGCAGATCAGGGTCCTGGGAAGGGTCAGGCACATCCGGCCGTTGCCTTCGGATTCGACGACCACGAGCGACCCGGTGCCGGCGATCGCGAAGTTCGCGCCGCAGATCCCGACCGGCGCGGACAGGAACTCGCCGCGCAGGTGCGCCCGGGCCGCGGCGGCGAGCTCGGGCGGGTCGTCGGTCAGGCCGGCCGGGGCGTCCGGCATGGTGCGGCGGAACAGGTCGCCGATCTCGGCGCGGTTGCGGTGGATGGCGGGGACGAGGATGTGCGATGGCGAGTCGCCCGCCAGTTGGTTGATGAGCTCGGCGAGATCGGTCTCCAGTACACCTATCCCGGCGGTCTGAAGGGCGTCGTTCAGTCGGATTTCGTCGGTTGTGATCGACTTGACCTTGATCACTTCTCGGGCGCCGGTCGCGCGCACCAGGTCGATGAGGATC
>DAHVAN010000039.1 GCA_027314595.1 Actinomycetota bacterium
ACCGATCCGGGACACTCGCACGGCCGGCAGGGCCGTATTCGAGGGCCGCGCGAAAAGTGTCCGGAACCAGCGGAAAGAATCCGGCTCGATCCTGTCAAACCGGCACGCACCCTGCGACAACTCAGGATGAATGAAGCTCAATAGCCGGGCAGGCGGTAGATCAGTGCCTGGCCACCCTCGGCCAGCGGCTCAAGGCGGCCGAGAGCCGATCGCGGCACCTGGAGCGGGCTAATCATGACCTCCCGCGCCGCTGAACTCCGCCATCGCGAGTGCGATCGGGTCCCCGGCGGGCGGCTGGCCGCGGCCGACGTCCGCGTCATCTGGCTCCGCGGTCCCGGTCGTCGTGGCCCCGACGGCGGGCCGAAGGGGCAGCCCGCCGTCGGGCTGGTGCCACACAACCGCGGCGGTCCTGTCGTCGGCGAACCCGCGCCGGTAAAACGCGGCCTGGGCCGCGAACGCGAAAAGATCCGGGGGCCGGGACCACTGTGCGGCGAGGAACCGGCCGACCTCGCCGGTGCCCATGCCCATGGGGTCGCCGATGCCGTCGGTGACGACCACGAGCGCCGCGCCGGGTTGGAGGAACCCGGATGCCGGCGCGACCTCCACCGCCCGGGGCAGCGCGAGCACGGCGTTGGAGATCAGGTCACTCCCCGCGTTCTTCACGGCGGTGATCGGGAACCACCGCCCATGCGACAGGACCAGCGCGGACGAGTCACCCGACGCGACCGCCACCGTCCAGGGAATCAGCCCGTCCTCGTTCGCCGTAGCACCGACGGCGAAGCCGACAGCGGTGGTGGCCATCGTCCTGCGCACGGTGTCGGCATCTGGCTGCTCCCCGTTCTCCGGCCGGGGAAAGCCGGCGCTCGCCTTGGCGACAATCGCCGCGCTCGCCTGGTCTACCGCTCGCTGCCAGGGCAGCTGCGCGGCCAGCTTCCGCCAGTCGTTCGTGTCGCCGGCCGCGGGCTGGTCATCGAGCGCCTCGGCGATGTGCCTGGTGATCTCGCGGCAGGCGATGTCCGCCGCCATGTGCGAGTACTTGGGTGCCGACACGCCGTCGGCCACGCAGCCGACAAGCCAGTGCTTGTTAGCGGTGACCCGTAGCAGGTAGGCGTCCTGTCGCGGGTCACCGACGGCCGCATGGCTGAGGCCGCGCAGCGAGACCGCCCGGTACTCGATGTCAGCCAGCCGCGCGCCGTCGAACGTGGTGTCCGCCCGGCCGGGTGCGACCTCGGCCGGGCGGAAAACCGTCTGCGGCTGGTGGCCAGGGTCGCCGACGATCCAGCGCCCGTTCTGGTGCAGCCACCACGCGTCAGCTCGCTCCGTCACAGCCAGTCGTCATCCTCGTCTACCGGCGGAACGAAGCCGGCTTGCGCGGCCGGATCGTTCACCGAACCCGCCGAGGCGAGGATGCTCGAGATGAGGATCTTCGCGGCCTTGTTGATCGCCCGCGCGGGGTCGTCGCCATCCTTGGCGACGAAGCTGTGCATCTGCTTCTCGCCGGTGGCGGGGAATCGCCACTTCTCGAGCGCCCCCTTGGTGACCTCACCGACCCCGAACGGGATGATGTTCGGCCGGTACCTGAAGGATGGGTCGGTGAGCTCGGCGAAAGCCGCGTTCAGGGCGGTGCCAGTGTCGGTGGGCTGCCCGTCGGTGATGAAGAAGATCACCGGCCGGTAGACCTTGAAGTTATCGGCCTTGAGCTGCTTGATGTCACGTTCGATCTCCTGGCGCAGCAGCTGGAACGCGGCCGCGTAGGAAGTCCCGCCCCGTTCCTTCAGCTCGGGGAAGGTCGTGACGTCGCGCAGGTCGCTGAGCCGCACTTGGACCCGGGCGTCATCGGAGAAGTCGATCATCGCGAGGCGGACCACGTCGGCGACGATCGGCTCGCCGGTGACGGCGGCGTGGACCTGCGGCAGGAGATCGCTCGCGGCGACGATCGCCCCTGACTCCCGCATCGAGTAAGACACGTCGACGACGATGTAGAACGCCAGCGTCATGTACTGGTCGTCGGTGCCGGCCTGGTCGTCCTTATCACCGCTCATCTGTGGCCTCCTTAGGAAACACATCGCTCGCCCGCGGTGAACCGCCCGGATGCCCGGGGCGGGGGTTTCGCTATGGAACACTGACGGACAGCCTTGCTGGATGCGACAACGAAGGGGGCCGCGGGTGGACGGGCCGTACGACACGACGACAGCGGGCGCGCTTGCCCAGGCGCTGCGGCTCGATCCAACGCTGGCCGCCGAGCCGGAACGGCTGCGCCGGGCGCTCGCCGACCTCGCGCCTGCCGACGAGCGAGGCGGCTGGCTGCTCTCACTCGGCGCGGCGGCCGGACTGCCGGCCCTCCTTGAGCGGGGCGAGGCAGCCGAGGCGCATGCCCGGCTCTCGGACCTGTACGCATGCCGCACCGCCGCCGCGAGCTGGGCGGTATCGGCGTGGGCGCGTGCACTGAACCATGACCTTTGCGACGACGAGAGCGATGTGCCCGCTACCGCGGACGACGAGCCTGACAGCGAGTCAACCGGGCCGTCTGAGGAGCCAGGGCCGCCGACCGCGCTGCACCTCACCGTCCGGCCTGACGGCGGGCCGGTGCTCGCCGCAGTCACCACGGGGGGCGTGTTCGTGATCGACGGCGTCCAAGCGCCCGCCCGCGGTCGCTGGCGGCGGGTGGCCACGGTCCGCGCGCCGCTGTCCCGCGACGTCGCGCTCGCGCTCGAGCCCCCGCCCGGCCTCGTGGTCTGGACCGACCACGACGGCGTCCGCGTCCGCGCGCTGCGCCTCGGCGGGGCCCGGCCGGGCCTCGGCGATCCCCGCCTGCTTGCCGTCCCGCCCGCCGGCGGGCAGGCGCGCTACCCGGTCGCGGCCTTCGGGCATCCGGACGGCGGGCTCTGCGTGCTATGGACGTCCGATCGCACGGACCTGGCGCTGGCCGAGGAGCGTGCCTGGGGACCTGTTCAGGGTGCCGCCCCGATCCCGCGGGCCTGCGATGACGGCGAAAAGCTCACGGGCCTCGACTGGTGCCGTCAGACCAGCCGCACCGGCTGGCTGCTCTGCCGCACCGACCGCGGGCGGCTGCTGGCCGCGCGCTGGGACCTGACCGTGAACGAGTGCGGCGGCTGGTTCGATCTGAACCCCCCTGCCGTCCCGGTCACGGCGGCGCTCGCCTGCCTGCGCACGGCGTCGTTCGCCATCGCCGCCACCGCGGGAGGCCAACTGCTCAGCATGGACGTGGGCGCCGCGGCGGACGGATGGGCGCAATGGCACAGCGTCGACCGGCCTGAGGAGATCCGGCGCCAGCCGCCGGCCCGCATCCTGGCCGCGGACGCGGCGTACGACCGGCCAGACGATCCCGGCTGGCTCGCGCTCGCGGGCAGCGGTGGCGTCTGGGCGATGTCCGTCACCACCGCCGGCGACGTCATCGAGTGCGGGACCCCGGTGTCCGTCTGGACCGGCGAATGAGCGCGCGCGCGACCGCCGGCGCGGCGCGGCCGGTGTACGTCATGATCGACACGTCGGGCTCGACCCTGCGGGGCGGGTTCGCGGCCGGCAGCCAGCGGGCGCTGCCGCAGCTCGTCGATGTGGCCGCCAGCCATCTTGGCGTGCTGATGTCGGTCCTGGCTTACAGCACGCGGGCGGACACCATCGTGTGGCTGTCGGAGCCCGCGAGCATCGAGCTTATCCCGGCGGTAACGCCCGCCGGGCTGTCCTCGCTTGCGGCGGGGCTGCGGCTGCTCGCGGACTCTGTCGGGCACGACGCGTCGCGGCTCGCCGCGGACGGCGTCCCCTGCCTGCCCCCGGCGGTGCTTGTGCTGGCCGACGGCCTGCCCACGGACCCGGCCGCCGATCTGCTCGACGCCAGGTCCGCGCTCGATGATGCGCTCGGCGCCGCAGGTCGCGGGGCAGCCAATGGCGGCGCACCAGGCCCGGCCCCGGTGTTCGCGGCACCGCCAGGCACCGACCAGCTCGCGGTCGCCGGGCTGCGGATGACCTTCGAGCCGCTGGCCGCCGGAACGCCGGGTGACCTCGCCCGCTGCGTTGTCGCAGTCTTCGCCCGCATGCTCGGCGGCCTGTCAGGGGCGTGACGCCAGGCCGCCGCTGTCCGTCAGATACCCGCGTGGACGGGAAGTTGCCGACTGATGCTCGCGGACGGGAGGCGGGGATGTCCGCCATGACCGCGACGGCCTGGTGCCGTGCGTGCGGCGCGCAGGCCGGGCAGGAAGACAAATGGTGCGGGCGATGCGGGGTGGCACTCGAGGCACCGAACCCGGGGTCGGTCAGGATCGGGCGGGTAGTCGCCGTCAAGGGACGGCTGGGGCACCGGAACGGGATCTCGCTGCAGGAGTCCCCCGCCGACGTCCGGATCCTGGTGAAGGGCGACGAAACCGTCGAGATGCCGCTGGCCGAATTCGACGCCGCGAGCGCCGTTGACGTCCCTGGTCCCGCGGTCGGCGGAGCCGCCGGACGGCTGTGGAAGGCGCTGCGCGCCCAGCAGGGCGGGGTGCTGCGTGCCAGGTGGAACCCGGAGGCGGTCACGGCCGCGGCGCTTGCGCACGCCACGCTGACCATAGGCGCCCGCCGTGCCGCCGCCCTCGACGCGCTGGCGCTCGGCAGCCAGGAGGTGGTGGCCGCCCTTGGCCTGTCAGCGCAGGAGACGTGCTGGTACCAGGCGCGCGCGGCGGCGGCCGCAGGCGATACCCCTGCCCTGCTGGCCTGGCTGGAGCGGCTGCCGGCACAGGGCTACGCGCTCCGGGTCGCGCTCCTCCTCGGCCGGGTGGCCGACCTGCTACGTGACGGGTCACTGGGCGGCCGGGCCGCCGCTCAGCTCGCGCCGTTCGCGGCGGCGGACCTGGACGCCCGGGCGCTGCACGCCGCCCTCGCCGCGCCGGGTACCGCAGACACGATCGCGCCGCTGGTGCCGTTCGCCCTGGCGGTAGACGGCGCCGACGGGCCGCTGTCCGGTTGGGCGAGTGCCATCGCCGACCTGCGGCATCCGGCGGCGCCCTTCCCGGACAGCATGCTCACCGCTCAGGCGCTCGGCGCATATCTGCGGGTGAGCGCCGGCGCGGACTGCGCCGCCAAGGCGGATGTGCTGCGACTGGTGCCGACGGTCCTGCTCGACGAGATGATCGAGCTCGGCGCGATACCGCCTGAGCTGGCCAGCCAGCCAGGATGGCAGGCGGCAAGCGCGGCGTACCTGCGCTGCCGGCTCAACCCGGGCGAGGCGAGCGCGGCCGACCTCAGGGAGGCCGGGTTCACCGCCGAACTCGCGCGCCGCTACTACCTGGCCGGGAATTCGGCCGAGCTGGCCGCGCTCCCCGCCGACGACGCCACCGTGCGCCACTACCGCGCGCTCGCCACCTGGCGGTCCGGCGTCGATCAGGCCGGCCTGGAAGAACTGCGCCCGTCCGCGCGCGCCGTGCTGAGCCAGGTGACCGCGGTGCGAGCCGCCGTCCAGTCCGGACAAGAGGCCGTGCTGTCCGCGGACCTGGCCGCCGACCCCACCTGCTGGCCGCTGCTGTGGCGCAGTGCCATCCAGGGCTCGCTGCGGCTGCCCGGCGAATTGGCCGGAGGTTACCCGCGCTTTGCCGACTGGCTGGACCTGTGCGGGATCCAGCGCCTGCTATTCGAGTCCCGCTGGGCCGAGGCGATCGCCGCGGGACAGGCTCTGGCAGCCCGTACCGCGCTCGAGGTGACCAGCGACGAGTCGCTGAACATGGTCGCGTACGGCCAGTTCGAGCAGGGCCAGCCAATGACCGCGCTGCAGACGCTCGACGAGGCGCTCGGCGGCAGGTATACCACTGGCCTGCTCGTCAACGCGAGCGTCGTCGCGGCCAGCCAGGGGTCAGTGGCCGCGCTGCCCTACCTGACGCGGATCACCCGTTCCGAGCCTGACCAGGCGGTGCGCTCCGGCGCCTTCCAGCGAGCAGTCGACCTGTGGCTGCAGGACGACCAGTCGCCGGAGTATCCGGAAGGCCTTCGGTCGACCGTCCGCGAAGCCCTGGCACTTCCCCAGCGCGACGAGTTCCACCGCACGCTGCTGCGGCTCGCCGACATGCACGACACGGCTTGGCTGGCGGGAGACGCCACGGTCCGTTCTGAGGGACCTGGACAAGCCGACGCGGAGCGGTACCGGCGCACCTGGGCCCGGGCCAAGACCGACGGCCGCAAAGAGGACCTTTCCGATGTGGCGAGGCTGCTCGGCGTCCTCGCCAAACGCCCCTCCCCCGACGCCTGGGTGCAGCAGGAGCTCTACGAGTTCGTCAAGCTGCTCGACGATACCGTGCATACCGACTTCGGCGAGGCGCTGGGCCTGGTGCCGACCATGGAGGCGCTGCTGTCGGCCTGGGTGCTCGAGTTGCGCTATCAGCTCGTGTTCGCGGCGCAGGCGGCCGCCCACACCGCCGTGTACCTGTCCGAGCACGACGGGTGCGTGGCGCGCGACTACGAGCAGCGGATGCTGTTCGACACCGTCCGACGGTACAAGCAGCGGCAGTCCGAGCTGTCCGAAGACGAGCAGGAGTACGTGACAAGCGAGCTCACCAAGTGCGCGGCGGTCACGGCTCGCGCGGTCACCCTGTCCGTGATGCGCGAATGGGATCGTGCCACAGGACGGTTCAACGCGCTGGTGGAACGCGCGCGAGTCGACTACCAGAACCGGTATGTCATCACGAGGATGCGGCGCGACATCCTGGAAGACGAACTCGATCCCCTGGTCAGAAGGCTGCGCACCTATTTGCAGCTGATGGGCGAACTGCCGCTGAACGACATGGGCAGGGAAATCCAGCCCCTGCTATCCAACATTGTCAATGAGTGGTCGGCGGAGATCGCCCGGCTGCGGCCAACCCTGTGAGGTGACCGGTCGTGGACCGCAATCCCTACGTGATCCTGGGCATTCCGTTCGGCGCCTCCCGGGCGGAGGCGAACGGCGCGTTCGCGAGGAAGGCCCGCGCGCTCAGGCGCTCTGCCGCGGACCTCGACCTGATGACAGACCTGACATGGGCGCTGCAGCGGATCGACGTGTCCATCAGGGAGCCGGCTGCCGCCATGGAGATGTACCGGATACCGGCTGACCCGGAGGCGTTCCAGGGGGAGGGAGAGGGCGTGCTGCGCCCGCCGCCGGAACGGCTCGCCCCGGCCGACGGGGACCGGGACGCGGCGCTCGAGGCGCTGCGCCGTGCGGCGGCGCGCGAGTATCTCCGCCACCTAGTGACGGTGCGCGCGGCGAGGATCGCGCTGCCACCGCCCTGACACAACAGAACTGAGGAGGGAACCTTGATGACCAAACGGTGGCGGGAACTGCGTGCCGCAGTCGAGCGGATCACCGGCCAGATAGACCAGCTCGACCGTCGCACCGAGAAGATGGAAGTCATCCTCATGGTGCGGGAGCCGACGACGAGCGTCGCGGCAGATGCCTACGAGGGACTGCGCAAGCAGGTGGTCACCGCGGTGACCGACCGGATGGCGCACCTCGCGCAGCTTGTCCAGCTTGACGCGGCGCTGACCGCGGGGGCCGAAGCGGACACGGTGGGCAAGCTCGCGCGCGGCTGGGTAGAGCAGGCCTCGCTAGAGCGGATCGTCGATCCGGAGCATCCCCAGCGAGACCTTCTCTTTGAAATGGTGGAGGACCTCGGCGGTCGGCACGAGGTCCTTGAGCCCGCCTACGTGGACGCGCTCACCGGGCGGGTTATCAGGCGCGGCAGCATCCGCCGTGCCGACGGTGCGGCCGAACGGCCGGGCGGGCCGGACGAGCGGCGAGCCCCCTGGGAGGTGACACAGTGAGCGTCGCGTACGGAATCGACTTCGGCACGACCAACAGCGTGCTGGCCCGGGCTACCGCGACAGGCACCGAGGCGATCGCCCTGGACGACCAGCTTCCCGGCGAGTGGCAGGGGACCGGCTTTGACAAGGTGCTGCCGTCGGTGATCGGATTCGACCGGGCTGACCAGCCGCTGTTCGGGTGGCTGGCGAAGACGGGCGAGGGAGCCAAGCTCGAAGCGGTCAAGCGGCTGTTCGCCATCGAGGACGAGGTGGTCATCGGCAGCAAGAAGCTCCGGGTGGAGATCGCGGGCGCCGCGTTTTTCCGGCACATACAGCAGCGGGCCGCGGCCAGCGGGCTGCTCGAGCGGCTCGACCGCGCGGTCGTCACGATCCCGGCCAACAGCAGGGGCAAGGCGCGCTACCGTACCAAGCTCACCGCGGGCTTGGCCGGCATCGAGGTGAGCGCGCTGATCAACGAGCCCACCGCCGCGGCGATGGCGCACGCCCGGGCGATCGGGCAGAACCAGCGGATCCTGGTCTTCGACTGGGGCGGCGGCACGCTCGACGTGACCGTTCTTGAGGCCATCGACGGGATCTTCATCGAACAGTCGTCCAAGGGCATCCAGCGTCTCGGCGGCATCGACCTGGACACGAGGTTCATGGAGACGCTGCTGCCGCGGATTCCCGGATCGGGCTCATGGCGCCCGCTCGAACAGGGACTGTTCCGCGTCAACCTCGAGCGCGCCAAGATCGCACTGTCGTCCAGTGAGGTGGCGACCGTGCCGCTGCCAGGGGGTGGATCGATTGAGGTGACCCGCGGCCAGTTCGTGGAGGCGGTGCGGCAGCTTGTCGAGCGCACCCGCGAGCCAGTCGAGACTTGCCTGCGGGAGAGTCCGGGGCGCATCGATCACCTGGTCATGGTCGGCGGCAGCTCGAAGATCCCCGCGGTCCAGGGCATGATCGCGGAAATTGTGGGCGCCGAGCCCGACCCCAGGATCGACCCGATGACGGCGATCGCCGAGGGCGCCGCGATAGCCGATGCCATCCTCCAGGGCATTATCGCCGACCTGCAGTTCTTCGTCGGAACCGAGCACGCCCTCGGCACCGTGGTGCACAACGACGCTCCGCCGGAGGGAAAGTTCTCTGTGCTCATCGGCCGCAACACCAAGTACCCCGCCAGGGCGACCGACGGCTACACCCCGGCCAACGATTTCCAGGAGGCGGTCTCGGTCCAGGTCATCGAGGGTGACCCGGAAAAGCCGATCGGCCACGAGGACAACGTGATCCTCAAGGACTGGAGCGTGACCTTGCCGGAGAAGCGCCTCAAGCAGGACTCCGCCTTCCACATCACCTACCTGTACGACGTCGACGGCATCTTGCACGTCACCGTTCGGGACGAGCGGTCCGGGCGGATCCTGATGGCGGAGGAGCTGAGCTTTGGCGCCGCCCAGGACCGGTCCCAGCTGCCGCAGCTGCGCCGTGAGGTGGACCAGCTCATGAACGGAACCGCACCGACGCCGAACGGGCTCGTTGGCGGCCCGCCGCCATCGACCCTGAGCGCGGCCTCCGTGAGCGCCGTCAAGAAGGCCGCAGACAAGGTGATCCCGTTCGTGCCAGACGAGGACAGGCGGCGCCTTGAGGCGCTGATAGTCGCGCTGGAAGGCGCCGGGCCACAGGACGAAGCGGACTGCAGGTCGGCGCTGGAGCGCGAGCTCAGGGTCCACGCATACCTGCTCTGAGGCTCTGAGGCTCTGAGGCTCTGAGGCGACCATGCGCGAACGGGAACGCAGGCACGGCAACGACCAGTACCGAGCGGCTGATCGTGACCAGTTCCGCTCGCTGGACCGCGTCGCGGACGCGGCGGAGATCAGCCGCCGCGCCGAGCTGTCGCGGCAGAAGGAGCTGGCGGACAGCAGGCTGGGTCACGCCTTCACCGAGCATGTCGACGCCTCCGACGAGCAACTGCGGCGGCGG
This sequence comes from Actinomycetota bacterium, assembly GCA_027314595.1. Lineage (GTDB taxonomy): Bacteria > Actinomycetota > Actinomycetes > Streptosporangiales > Streptosporangiaceae > Trebonia. Next base: position 9,730 of record DAHVAN010000039.1, read on the forward strand.
GCGGAGAAGGGGGTAAACGCCCGCGGGCACGACGAGGGCTTCATTCCCGAGAACGCGACGCGGTGGCAATCGGACGCGGCGTGCGTGATCGCCGCGGACAGGCTGTGGCGTAGCCCGGACGCGCAGCAGGTGCGCGGCGGCATCGAGGCCAAGCTCCGTGCGGGACAACCGGTAAAGTCGAGCTTCGAGGAGCGCGCGCGCCTGTCCCAGGTGCTCGGACCCGGGTGGCGGCACGACGTCTACGGTCGTTCCCGTGTGTCGCAGGGGCGGCAGCTCACGCAATGGGGCGACGACAGCCACGCTGTCGCTGTCTACCGCTGGGACCACGCCAACGGCCGGTGGTATCTGCACACCTGCTATCCGGACCCCCATCCGCTTCCCGGCCCGTAAGGAGTAACAGATGCTTAGCGAGCGGCTGCGCGACTTCCTCGATGAATGGTGCGGCCTCGACAGTGAGGCCGCCGAGACGGCGGAGATGCTGCGCGGGCCCGGCGGCGCGTACTACCTCCAGTGGCTGCCGGCCGAACTCGGCCTGGCAATCCGCGAGCACGCGATCACACCCGAACTCATGAGCACGAGGCTGGGAATGCACTTCGATGATCAGGCGGCGCTCGATCGGTGGCTGCGCCAGCGATGGGAGATGTGGTTCGCGCAGCCTGGTCAAGGCTGACCAGCGGCCACCTTCGCGGCCCGCGCGGGTGCCGCGGGACCGGCGGGACCGGCGGGACCGGCGCCGCCGCGGCGGCGGCGCAGGTCCACGATGACGGTGAGGTCCGCCTCGGACAGCGCGGGACCCAGCTCCACGGCGCTGTCGGCGGCTGCGCGCAGCAGCCTATCCGCGTCGGCGAGCAGCGCGCCGTCAACGAACACCGTGGCGTCATCGTCGCGCTGCTGCAGTTCCCATGCCGTGATGAGGAGCGGCAGCACCGCTAGGGCGAGGCGAACAAGCTCGGGGTCTGCACGCTCGGCGGCGAGCATCGTCGCCGTGGCGGGGTTGTCGATGGCCGCCCGCGCGTGGTCGACGCCCTCGGCGAGCAAGCCGCAATACTCCGCGGCCTGTGCCGGGGTGCCTCCGGCCGGATCGAGCTGGGCGAGCAGTCTGCCCACGATGGCCGCCGCCGCCTGACGGCTGGTGCGAGCGCTCGTGAACTTGGCGCTGTATTGGGCCAGTTCTCCCTGGGTCACCTGCTCCCTGACCTGGACGCATGCACGCTGTGCGGCAAGCGCCTTGCGCAGGCCGTCAGCCGACGCGGCCCGCGAGGCCAGGAAGGCGGCATAGTTCTGCAGGTGATACCTCTGCGGAGCGGGCAGCGTCGCCGGGTCGTCTAGGTCCCGTTCAGGATCGACGCCGCGCGCGAGCATCGCGTTGCGCCACAAGTCGGCGAGGTCGCCCTCTGCAGCATCGAGCCGGGATAGCGCCATGACCCCGATCTCCAGCAGGTATGACGTGGTTCCCGGGTCAAGCACGCCTGCCCGCCAGGCGTGCGTCAGTTTGTCCAGTTGCCTCGCCAGTTCCGCAGCGGCGCTAGCCCGCTCTGCTGGCTCAAGGTTTGCCGAACGGCTGAGGTCCCACGCCTCGCAGTAAGCGGCGTAGCCGGCGAGCAGCAGCGTCGCCGGGTCGTCTGGTCCCAGGCATTGCGTGGCGGCGGTCGCGGCGTCGCGGCATAGCGCACGGGTCGCTACCCGGACTTCGGGCTGGGCCACCAGCAGGTCATCGTAGAACCGGAGGTAATTCGCCAGCACGTGACCGGCAATCAGGTGAGCGCGCCGGGAGAGCCTGGAAAGCCGGCCCATGTCAATCCCGGTCAGCAGCCGTGGAACCTGCGCCACGTTGATGCGCTTGCCAGGGCTGTCCGCGATCGGCAGCGCCGAGAAGACCTCCGCGACGAAAGGCGCGATGGCTGAGCCGACTCGCACATAGGTCTGCACGCTGCGGTGACCGGGCGACGCTTCATCCACCCACGTGATGCCCCGCCCCGGGTACCCAATCTGAAGCAGCCTGCGGCACCACCATGTCGCGATGTCATCGAGCATTTCGCCCCGGCTGAGCAGAGGCCCGTCCGTAGCGGGAAGCGGCAAGTCGAGCAGCGGCAAGGTGGCGTCGACCAGGTCGAAGCTCGTGGGCAGCTGCGGGCTGGCCGGCTCCTGTCCAGGCGCGTCGGCTGGCGCCCCGTCCACATCGGCGGCACCGAACTCGCAGCGAGCGGAATCGGCCAGGCCGCGCAGCCAGAGGTGCTGCCCCCACGGGGTGGTGAGCGCCCGCTGGATCGCCCGTGCCTGGATCGCCGCGGCGACCAGCGCAGGCTGGCCGCGGAAGGCCTCGAGCACGAGCCCGGCCCAGACCGCGAGCCGAATCTCGCTGCCGGTGTCCTGGCCGGCGAGATAGCGACTCACCTCGGCGACCGCGGCGGTCACGTCCTGCAGCAGGCGGTTGGTCCCGGCGAGAACCACGGCGGCCTTGGTGTCAGGGCCGTAGCGGTTCAATGTCGCGTGGGCGATCCAGGCCGGAGTAGGCCCTCGGCGGGGCGTCCAGACCGCGCGGCCCGCCGGCAGCCACGCGTGGGGTTCAGTGCTCCCGGACTCCGCCCCGCCGTGCGCGGTCCCGGCATCCAGCTCTGCCTGGACGTCACGTGCCGGATAGGGAGCACCCCGGGCGATCTCGGCGAGGGTAATCCGGCCGTAGTCGCACACCCACGTGCATCCGAAAGGGTTCTGCTCCCAGACCACGCCGAACAGCGGACCTACCTTGCGGGCAATACGGGCGGCCACGACGTCGGATCGCGGGACCTCGACGTCAGGCATGGATGCGGTCAGCGGGAGCACGAGCCAAGCATAGGCGACGGTCACTTCGATAGCAATCAAGCTTAGAAACTTATTGCTTTAAGCTACTAAAATAGTCAAACTACATCTGTGCGCACAACCACGATGGCGGTTCCCCGCCACGCAACCGATTGCTTCACGGGTGGCCGCGCTGTCCCGCACGCCGTGGCGGTCGCCGCGGTCGCTGCTGGCGGCAACGCGCTACCCGCGCAGATTCGTATGCCGTTCCGTGTGGAGCCTGTCCTGCAGCCACTGTCCCTGCGGGCTCTCGCCGCCTGCGGGGGGCTGCGCGAGGCGGCCAGTGTTCCCGGCGAGGTGGCCCGGCTCCGCTCGGAGGCGTTCGAGGTGGCGTTGCCGCTGGTGTGGGAGCGGCACACCCGGCCGCTCGAGGCGCGTAAGGGTCACCGCAGGTGCGCGACCGGAGTCCGGCAACTGGTGCCGGAGTGCGCCGACGGGTTCACCGACGACCTGGAGTCTGTGGTTACGGCGCTGCTCGCCTACAACCGTCCGATCTCCAACCTCGAGGGCTGGATCACCATCCGGATGGCCAACGCGATCAAGGACGGGCACCGCGTCCGCCGTGCCCGGGAGATGGGCGCGCAGCAGCGCGTCCGCGTTCCCACACGGCTGGCGATGCGACTCGGCGGCGACCCGTGGCTGGTCGCGCTCGCCGACCGCGTGCTGCAGTGGGTCGGCGTCCGGCACACGGCGGGAGCAGGACTGTGGCCGCTGGGCACCTGGGCGGAGGACCGCGCGGCGATCGCAGGGCGGGCGGCCGGGACACCCGGTGGCGAAACCGTCGCCGACGACCTCACGGCCGTCCTGACGGCCATGACGGAGTGCGACGCCGTCTGGTATGAGAAGTACGTCGAGCGGCCGCTCGGCCGAAAGTGGGCACCGGTCGCAACGGAGAACTGGCTCGGCGAGGGCGGCGCGACCGCGGGCGAGGCGGCGTACCTCGACCTAGTGCCGGGTTACGAGCGGGACGACGCCCGGCTGGCCGAAGCCGCGTCCGCATGCCTGGAGCTGATAAGGCACGGGCTCGCCGACGGCGGTGAGCCGCGACAAGTGGTCGCGGACGCGCTCACCGCCAGCTTCGTGTCCGAAGACTCACTGAGCGACGAGCTCATCGGCGGGGACCCGGGCGACTTCGTAACGTCGGTTCTGGCGGACGCGGCGGCTCTGGACCGCCTGGTAGGCGAGGTCCTGGACATCGTCGGCGCTGTCCCTAGCCCGTGCTGAGTTCGAGGATAAGCGTCGCGCTCGGCGGACCGGGGCCCTCCAGATTGTCTCGACTTTCGAGGTTTCTCGGTCGGCGGGGCGGCGTGATTACTTGCCGATTGGGGGTCCTGCGTAGAGTTCGAGGGTCTGGTTGATTCCCTGCTCGGGCGTGCCGGTGAGCGGCCCGAAGGACCAGGGGAACTCTTTTTC
>DAHVAN010000045.1 GCA_027314595.1 Actinomycetota bacterium
TCTGGCCGTTCTCGGTCAGTGTTCCACGGGAATCCAGCGTTCGCACAGCTCACGGCCCCTTTTCGTCACACGTGAAAAGCCCCGGACTATCCGCTCTTCCCGCGCGCACCCAGGGCCGCCGCCTCGCGGGCCGTCCTGGCCAGCGCCAGCACCGCCCCGGCGGCCGCCTCATGTCCCAGCGTGCGCAGCAGCGTCGCCAGATCCTCCGGCGCAGGGCTGGCGTAGATATTGAGCGCGTCGATGCACAGACCGTTCGCCGCCAGCAGCACCCTCCCGTCGCCCAGCCGGAACAGCCACAGCGCCAGCAAGGAGTCGTCCGTCCTCGTCATCGCCGAATAGCAGACCTCCCCGTCGTCGCTTTGGCGGACGCACCACGCGGGACAGGTCACAGCGTCCGCTCCGACCCGTCGTGCAGCCGGAGCGTGACCGGGCAGCGGCAGTCGCCGATGCACTCGGCGCCGCACGCCGGGCAGCACTGGCAGTAGGGCGACCCGCCGCACGCGCAGCAGTGGTCCGGCACCACCCCGCCGGTGCCGCCGCAGGCCGGGCAGCCCCACGGGTCATAGCCGTCGTCGCCGGTGCCGTCGCAGGCCCCGCAGTCCTCTACCTGGCCCTGCAGGCATATCTCGCACTCGTTCATGCCGCGGCTCCTAAGGCGGTGGTCCGAAAAGGCCGATCTCCGGACTCATGCTCGTCCCCGGCGAGCCAGCCCAGCGGGACGCCGCACCGCATCGCAAACAGCCGGATCGCAGGCTTCCGCGGCCGGACGCGGCCGTTGATCCAGCCGCTGACCGAGCTGGTGGAGACGCCCAGGTAGTCGGCCATGTCCTGCACGCCGAGCCCGGCGTGCCGCAGGGCCTTGCGCATCCGGTCGGCCATGTCCCACTGCGGGCCGCGCTCAGTCTCTGTGCTCATGCCGCAACTATCGCACGCATGACGCAACTAACGCAAGATCTGGCAGCGCTGCCCCCCTTGCGCGCAAGTGACGATCGTGCAATAGTTCCGGCATGCCCAATTCGGATGATCTCATGATCGGCGTCGCCGAGGCCGCGGCAGTCCTCGGGATCTCACCGGCCACGGTGACGCGCTGGGCGGCGTCGGGAAAGCTGCCGTACCTGCGGAAGCTGCCGGGCAAGACCGGCGCGTTCGTGTTCGACGCGTCGCTGGTGCGGCGCGCGGCGCAGGCACGGCTGCGGAAGGCAGGGCTGGGATGAATGTGACACGGGTGCACGAGCTGCTCGAGCGCGAGCGCGAGTACGCCGGCAGCATGGCGGCCGGCCCGGGCGCGGGGGAGGGCGAGCCGGAGCTGCTGGTATCTGACCGGGAGGCCGGGGCGATCCGGTGGGCCGGCTTCGACGAGGCGGTAGCCGATGCGCAGGCCTCCCTGGACATCGGGCTGGCCAGCGCGCGGGAGACGCTGGGCCAGGTCCTGGCGGGGGCGTACCTGGCCTACCAGCGGAGCGTCGCCGGCGCGCTGGCCCGCTTCGAGGCCTCGCGGCGCGCGGCGGAGGAGACCCGCGAGCTGGCGGCCGCGCAGGTGCGGCCGTGAGCGCCCCGGGACGGCCGGCGCAGACGATCACGATGTCCAGCGACGCGCTCGAGGAGGCGATGGCCCTGCGGCTGGCCGGGATCGTCGCCGGCTATACCGTCCGCCGGTCGGGCGGCAACGTGACGCTGCGCTGCGAGCTGTGCGACGGGCTGCGGCTCGCCGCCCCGGCCTTCGCCTTCGCCGACCTGGCGGGGGCCGTCTTCGCCCACCGTCACGCCTGCGCCGGGCCGCGCCGGTGAGCGCCGCCCTGGTCGCCGGCGTGCTGGCCGCGGTCACCGCCGGCGGCCTGTGGCTGAGCTGGGCGGCGATCGGCATGCCCGAGCACCGCCGCGGGAGGCACTGTGGCTGACCGGCTGCGCCGGGCCTGGCGGTGGTGGCCGTGGCTGTATGCGGCCTTCCTGGCCGCCGGCGCCGGCGCGGACTGGGCCTCAGGCACCCGGGCGCGGCTGCAGGACGTGCTCGCCATCGCGGTCGCCCTGATCTGGTTCGCCGCCTGGCGGGCCGAGCTGCGCCGCAGCCGCCACGTCGCCCTCTGCCTGGAGAGGATAAGGGCCGCCCTGCTGCGGATGTCTCAGGCCCGGTATCCGTGCCCGCGGTGCCTGCACTACGCCTGCCGGGACGACGGCTGTGAAAGCTGCGGCGGGACATGCCTGCGCCAGCAGCAGTTCTCCGCGGACCTGAGCTAGGGACGGCCTATCATGGGCCATCCTGGCAGGGGCAGGAGGGGACCGGGCGGCCTGGCGCGTCGTGCAGCCCCGCCAGGCCGCCCCGGCCCGCACGCCCCGCTGACCCGCCTGGAGATCGCCGCCGCGGTGGCCGCCGGGTCACGCCGCGCCCCCGGCCAGCGGCACTGGCTCGACCTGCTCGAGCGTGACGAGCAGCTGGCCGGCCTGCGCGCCGACCGGCAGTCGTCGATCCGCCGCGCCGCCCGGGTGCTGGCCCGCCGTGCCTCCTGGACCCAGCGGACCGTCCGGCCGGTGATTTGCTGCGCCGCCTGCCGGGCCGGCGGCGACTGCCGCGGCGTGCAGTGGCCGTGCCTGCGCAGGGCCGCCCGGATAGCCCTGTCGACGTGGCGGATGGCCCGCCGGTGGCTGGAGGAGCACGGCTACCTCGGCACCGTCCGCGGCGGCTACGTGTGGGCATGGCAGCATACCGTCCTGTCGGGCGCGGAGGAGGCGCCCAACGACGCCGCCGTCTACGTGCTGACCGAACCCGTTGCCGCTGGTCAGCGGCGAACTCGGCCCCTTACCGCGGTCCGTAGGACCGTGGTTCACACCCACGCGCGCGAGCGGGCTGTGGACAGCCCGGGCGCAACCCCCGGCAGCGACGGCGGTGCGGCGGCCGCGGTGATCCGGCACCTGCGCGCCCAGCTCGCCGTCCTCGGCCGCGGCCCGGCACGCCGCCTGTCCGACCGGTACCTCCTCGCGCTCGGCCGGCCCATGCTCGCCGCCGGCTGGTCGCCCGCCGACCTGGCCCACGCCATCGGCCACGACCCGGTCGCCGGGCGCCGCCACCAGGCCCCCGCCAGCGGCGTCGCCAGCCCGGCCGCCTGGCTGGCGTGGCGGCTGTCGAGGTGGATGCGCGACCCGGACGCCGCCTGGGCCGCCTGGCACCGCCTCGGCCGGTGGGACTGGTCCGGCGACCCGGCCACCTGGCCGGTACCCGGCCTGTCCCCGTCGGCACGGGTCGCCGCCGCCGCCTCCGCCGCGAGCCGGCGCCTCCGCGCCGTCCTGCCACACCGGCCCGGCGCGGCCCCCACCGCCGGATACCTCGCAGCCCGCTCAGCGCTGCCCACACCGAGGAGGAGACCATGACGATCGGATGCGATGCGGTTCTGCCGCCCGGCATGCTGAGATGCGGGGCGCCGGCCACCGCCGTGTACCGCTACGCCTGCCCCTGCGGGCACATCCGGTCCCGTGCGGCCTGCGCCGACCACCAGCCCGCGCCCGGCGCCACCGGCTGCCTCACCTGCCACCAGGGCAACCAGGGCATCTCAGGGGGCCACGAATGCCCGATGTACACCCGGGAACCGCGGTGAAACCCGCCCAGAGACGCTACGGCCGCGACGCCCTCACCCTCGAGGACCTGTGCACGCTGACCGGCAGCGACCCCGGCGCCTACGCCGGATTCGTCGCCCTGCTCGTCCCCCGGTCCTGGCGAGACCCGGACGCGGCCAAAGTGCCGATGACGATGTCTTCCGACGCGCCGAGCGCCGCGGCGATCATCTCCGTGCTCGGCGCGGCGGTGAAGTACCTGGGCGACCAGCTCCAGAGCGCCGGCGAGGCAGCCTGGGATCCGGACCCGGGCCCTTGACAGGCTGCTCTATTGCGGGCATAATGGAGGCACGGCACACAGCGTGAGAACCCCCCTCCGGACACCAGGAGAAACCAGATGAGCGCCACCATCACCTACCGCAAGACCAGGCAGGGCGAATGGGTCGCCTGCGGCCCCGCCGCCATCGTGCGCCCGCACCAGCTGATCGACGTCACCAGGCGCGACGGCACCACCAGGCCCGAGCGCGTCGTGTCCGTGGGCCGCGTATTCCAGGCCGGCGGCCAGGACATGGTCTACGGCTACCTCGACAGGACACGGCACGGGCTGCCGGCCTCACGTACCGCTGCCATGTGCGACCAGTGCGGAGAGCGCCGCGCTGTCACCACGGCCAGCGACATGTCCGGCATCCCCGGCCAGGTCTGCGGGATCTGCGCCCGCAGCGGCGGCCTGAGTTTCGCCTGACCCGGCGAGGCGAAACCGCCCCCGGGCGGTCGGCGCGAGATGACCGCTCACGCCCTGAACGAGCCAGGTCACACCCAGGGAAGGAACCATGACAGCCATGAGCACACGCACCATCACCCTCACCAGGCGGCGTCCCGTCACGATCGACACCGCGGACTGGCCCGAGATCGCCTGCGCCGGATGGGACTCCTGGACCGGCAGCGCCGATAAGGTACTGTACGACCAGGCGTCCGGGCGGGGCGAGATCGACAGGTGCACCATCCGTGTCCGCAAGCACGCAGACGGCCGCAGGATCATCTACGGCACCTACACCGAGGGCGTGTGCACCCGGCACGACGGCCTCGCCCGCGCGGGTGAGCTGCTGGCCGGCGCGGACGGCACCGAGGCCGCGATCGCCAGGGTCGGCAGTGCGCTCGGCGCCCCGGCGCGGCTGATCGCCGAGTGCATCGCCAGCCTGGCCGCCGAGGAGATCTAGGCGCGGAATGACCGGCAGGCGTGATGAGGACCGGGCCCGCGCGGCCCGGTCCCTCTACATCCGGGACCAGGCGACCGCGCGGGAGATCGCCGCGGTCCTCGGCGTGCATGAGCGCACCATCCGCCGGTGGC
>DAHVAN010000049.1 GCA_027314595.1 Actinomycetota bacterium
CGGCGGTGACCTCATCGAGGTAGACGACCCGGTGCCGGTAACCGTGCCGGATGATCAGGGTGCCTGCGGCCAGGTCGAGGTCGGCTGCCTGGAGCCGGACCAGGTCGGCCTCGGGTACGGCGTGGATGGCGACCAGAGCAACGACGAGCCGCGCTGCCGGGCCGCCCGCGCGGTTCAGGAGCCCGGCGATGCGGCCGGCGGGCAGCGGCTGCGGGAGCCGGGCGGGGGCGGGCAGGGAGATGCCCCGGGTGGGGTCGCGGAAGATGACCCGTTCCTGGCACAGCGCCCGGAACAGGGAGCGGAGCGCGACGATGCGGTGCTGGATCACCGGGCCGTGCCGGGCGTCGATGGCGTCGAGGATGTCCTGGCGGGTCACCTCGCGCAGCGAGGCATACTGGCCCGCCCATCCGGTGAGCAGGGGCAGCAGGTAGGCGAGGTAGTTCCGGATGGTCTTGTAGGGTGCCGAAAACCTTGTCACCTGGGCACCTGCCCAGCGGAACACGGCCGGTCTTGGTTCAGCGTCCGGCGTCGGCCGGGCCGGCCTTGGTCCGTCCGGTGGTGGGATGATCGTCGGCTTGTGGGCTTGAAGCTGATCTTCCTGGTCGTGTCCCGTGCCATGCCGGTGCTGGGCTTGTCGCGGCGGGAGTCGTGGTGGAAGGACGCGGAGATCTTGATGCTGATGGCGCATGCGCGCCTGACGTGGCCGGACCGGGCCTGGCTGGCGCTGCTGGCAGGGACGCTGCCCGTCGAGCGGCTGGCCGGGATGCGGCTGATCCTCACTCCGGGCACCACCTGCGCTGGCATCGCGACATCATCCGCCGCCGCTGGGCTCGTTTGTCGCGCCAGGGCCGGCCCGGCCGCCCGGCGACGCGCCGTAATGTCCGGTCAGCGGTGCTGCGGCTGGCCCGGGAGAACGAGTCCTGGGGATACCGCCGCATCCACGGCGAGCTGGTCGGGGCTTGGCATCAGCTTGGCGCCATCGACAGTGTGGCGGATACTCAAGAGCGCCGGAATCGATCCGGCGCCCAGCCGGAACGGCCCGGGCTGGGCCGAGTTCCTGCGGTCCCAGGCGCAGGGGATCCTGGCGCTGGACTTCTTCACTGCCGACCTGCTCAACGGCACGAAGGTCTACGTGCTGGCCGTGATCGAGCACGGCACCCGCCGGATCCGGGTGCTGGGCGCCACGGAGAACCCGGTCCAGTCCTGGATAATGCAGCAGGCCCGGAACCTCCTGATGGACCTGGAAGACGCGGGGATGAGCGTAAAGTTCGTCCTGCACGACCGGGACGCCAGCTTCACCGCCGCGTTCGACGCCGTCTTCCAGGCCGCTGGCGCCAGGGTGATCCGCTCCGCTATTCAGGCGCCCAGAATGAACTCGATCATGGAACGCTGGATCGGCAGCTGCCGACGCGAGCTGCTGGACCAAACCTTGATCTGGAACCAGCGCCACCTGATGACCGTCCTGCGCGAGTACGAGGACTTCTGCAACACCCACCGGCCGCACCGCGCCCTGAACCAAGCTGCGCCGCTCCGCCCGCTGCCAGAGGGCGTCACCAACTTGGACCACTTCCGCGTCCGGCGGCGCAACCGCGCCGGAGGCGTGATTCATGAATATCGCCTGGTGGCATAGGTTTTCGGCACACACAAGCCAGCACAGATGGCGATTGGTCTAGACCAACGTGCAGGAACGCCTTCTGGAGAGCGTTGCGGAGCGCGACGATTGGGAGTGGGCCGCCGGGGTGCCTTCTTAGAGGTCCTCTTCCAGGAGTTTCGCGGCTGCGGTTGGCTCCATCATGTTGGACCAGACCTGTTCCTCTGGCGCGACGGCGCGTTCGGGCATGGCGTAGTCGGACATTCAGGCGTCGAGCTGGCAGCCGGGGATGAGGCTGAGGATGGTGGCCACGAGTCTGCGGGGCACCGAGCCGATGATGCGCACCGCTACGTAGGTGGAGTAGCCCTCCTCGGCCTGGACCTGGATGCCGAGAGCGGCACCGTCCAGCATGGAGGCGTGCTTGCGTCCGTCCAGGAGCGACTCGCGCAGCAGGGAGTGCACGGTTACGCGCAAGCGGCGTTCCATCCGTACTGCGTGCTCTGCCTTCCAGCGCAGTTCGTCTTCCGCGGCCGGTAGCAGGTCGTCTGTATGCGTGTCGGTGGTCAGGGGCGGCGTATGCGCCGCGTTGTACTGGCTGCGCGCAGCCTTGCCGCGGGTTGCAAGTGCGGCGTAGAAGTCGTCGGGGGAGCCGTCCTCCCGCTGCCCGGCCGCGACGAGCCACGGGATGGTGTCGTCGGCTACCCAGACGGCGCCGCGCCACCGCTGGACCTTCACCTTGAACAGGACGTGGTCGTCAATGGACGCGATCCGTTCCTGCGGGGTGCTGTCGTCGGCGAACCGCTCGCTGGCCTTCGCCAGCAGGGGATGAGGTACCTGGTCCAGCGGTGTGTCGGCACGCGGGATGGCCTGCCCGAGGTCCTCGCGCAGGCATCGCAGCGTGGGCCTGGCCGCGCTGGGGCATCGTTAGTCGCCTTCCTCCACGCCGCCGACCGCCTCCAGCTCTTCGCGGGTCATGTCGGCCAGCATCGCAACCCGGGCAGACCGGCTCCCGTCGAGCTGGCTGAGCAGCTCGCGCATGCCGGCTTGCATCTCCTCGCGGCGGGCGTTCAGGTAGAACTCGACCGCTGCCTCGACGAGGTCCTTCTTGCTCATGCGCAGGTAGTGCGCGCCGCTGGTGATTAGCTTGTCGCCCTCGGGAGAGACCTTGACCGCGACCTGCCTCGGTTCCATCGTCGTCATGCGTGCTCCGTTCCTTCGAGGAACCTAGCCGACGGTACCTCAAGTACCTCCAGTGTACTCCGCCCTGACTCGGTTGGCCGGCCTCAATGGGGCCGGATTCACGCAGGCGGCTCGCCTGCTAGCGCCAGGATGCCTGCCTCCGCACTTGAGGTGTTGGGAAGGTTCCCTCGGGTAGGGGAAGCCGAGGCCGGCGTACTCGGGGGCGCAGGATGTGCCTGGCGTGCTGGTGCAGACGGCCCTTGTACGCGACCGACGCGGCGAGAATGAGGGCTTAACTATCCGGTCGCTTTCCCGTGATTTTGACGGGATACCGTCACGGTGGACAGGCTGGGCTGGAGTATGCGTGACGGGATCCTCTACGTCGATGCGACAGCCCATGCTGATCCATGTTCGTCGTTGCGCGGCGGTGCGGCCTGCGGTCCGCTGGCGGCCGGTACGGCCGGGCGGGATCGCCGCGGCAGCGGCGTTCAGCGCGGCGACTGGGGCGTTTGCGCTGGTCGGATGCTTGCCGCAGTGCGGGCAGCAGGTGTCGGCGGTGACCGCGGCGCGGACGGGGGACAGCACGGCGGCGAAGACGACCCGCCCGGGAGCGATCCCGGCGAGGGCAGCGGCGCGGGCGGCGAGGCCCGCGATCAGGTTATGGGCGGGCAGCAGCGCCCGGGCTTCCTGCCGGGCAAGTCCGGGCGACCGGGCGCGCAGGGCGCGGCGGGAGCCGCGGATGGTCTTCTTCAGGTGAAGGAACGCGATTTCGGTTATCCGCCTTTCAGCGTGCAGGGCAGCGAGTTCCGAGGCGGGATGCAGGTCCGGGTCCGGCAGGGTGGTCAGCACCCGGACCCGGGTGGTCTTCGTCCGGCCGCTGCGGGTCCGGGTCACGATGGTGAAGCACGCCAGCCGCGCGACGGTGTCCGGGAGATAAGGCAGGGTCCTGTCGCCGGCTTTCTTGCGGCGCCGGGTGCGCATGCCGCTGCTCTCCCGGAGAAGTACCGGCTCAGAGCCGTCCTTGAGGATGTCCAGGGTCTTGAAGGGGACGGATT
>DAHVAN010000051.1 GCA_027314595.1 Actinomycetota bacterium
AATCCGTCCCCTTCAAGACCCTGGACATCCTCAAGGACGGCTCTGAGCCGGTACTTCTCCGGGAGAGCAGCGGCATGCGCACCCGGCGCCGCAAGAAAGCCGGCGACAGGACCCTGCCTTATCTCCCGGACACCGTCGCGCCCGGTCGCCCGAACTTGCCCGTAAGCGCGCCGCCAGGCCAGCAGGGCCAGCTTGCCGTCTCGTTCACCGGCCTTGTGATTCACCGGCCTTGGGCGTCGAGCGGGTGCGGCCGCGCGGCGGGTGGCTGGTCGATGCGGACCAGGTTGCCTGACGGGTCGCGTACGGCGAAGTCCCGCGTGCCCCACGGCTGCTGGGTCGGCTCCTGCACGATCTCGGCGCCCGCGGCACGCAGTTTCTCGAAGGTGGCGTCGAGGTCGTCGGTGCGGAAGTGGACGCCGTTCAGGGCGCCCTTGGCGAGCAGGGCGGCGATCGCGTCGCCGTCGGCGAGGCTGCCGTGCAGGTAGTTCGTGATGACGATCGCCACGCCGGGCTGGGAGGGGGCGCCGACGGTGATCCAGCGGAACCTGTCGCGGGCGACGTCGCCGCGCAGTTCGAGGCCGAGTGCGTCCCGGTAGAAGGTCAGTGCCAGGTCCGGGTCATGGACCTGGACGAAGCAGGTGGAAAGAGTGAGGTCCATGCACGCAACGTTAGCGAGCCAGCGCTTCGCGCGCTTCATCGAGCCTGGACGGCACGCGGCTCGGGCGGGTGAGCTCCTTGGCGATGCAGCCGGGCACGCTCGCGAGCGCTCGGTGGTCGCGGGCCCGGTAGGCCGTCGGCGTCTCGCCTACCAGCTGGGTGAAGCGTGCGCTGAACGAGCCGAGTGACGTGCATCCGACCGCCATGCAGACATCGGTGACTGACAGGTCGCCGCGGCGCAGCAGCAGCTTCGCCCGCTCGATGCGCCGTGTCATCAGGTACGCGTAGGGCGTCTCCCCGTACGTCGCGCGGAACTGCCGGGAGAAGTGCCCCGGCGACATCAGGGCGGCGCGGGCGAGCGCGGCGACGTCGAGCGGGCTCGCGTACTCGCGGTCCATCAGATCGCGGGCGCGGCGCAGGCGCGCTAGATCGGCGAGCTTTTCCGGCGTCACGGTACCAGGGTAGACCGCGGGTGAGGCGAGCCGGGGAGCAGGAGGCGGGACGACGGCCGTCGCCTTCGGCAGCGACGCCCGCGGCCCGGGCTCACCGGCATCGGTTGGATATACGTCAACTGACCGATGTCTCTTGCTGCAACTTGCAGCAGCATTTGTCGTGCAACCGGCCCTTGGCACTGCGTTACCTGCCTGGACCTTCCACGGAGCCACGCGGCATGACCGGAGCAACCGCACGGCTCGAACAGGCTACAAGAGGAATTCGATGAAAGCGATGGCACCCGCTCGTCCGACCAGGCTGCCCCGGTGCGGCGCCGAGCCTGTCCTGGAACCGGCCGCGGCGGCCGGTGCCCGCCACTCCCGGGCGGCCGCACGCGCCGGGAATCTCCCGGCCTGCCTCGGGCGTCGCGGTACCGGCCGCCGTGGTCCCTGCCATAGCCGCTGATTCCCCGAAACCCCAGAAGACTCCCGCGTGACCGGACCCGCGCCAGTCCGTACACCCTGCACGCCAGCCTCCGGTCACGCGGGACAGGTTCCCCGGTAGCGAGCCACCGAGGCAGCGGTGCTGCCCGCCGCCGCCCTCGCCTCGCTACCGGGGCTCCTTTCGAGAATGGTCCAGTCCCTAGCAAGGAGCAAGACCATGTTGGTTCACGCCCCGTCAGCCGCCGCCTCGTTCGCGGCGTGCGCGCAGTTGTTCAGCCGCTTCCCGCTGGCGGTCTCGCCGCACTCCGCGCACGGCGGATACCGGTCGATGGTCCTGATGAGCCGCGCCCGCGGGCCTGCCAGTTTCTTCGTGCTCACCCAGGCAGACGACGACCTCTTCGTCCTCCGCTCCTGGGACCGGTACGACGGCGTTGACCAGGAGATCCGCCAGGGAGAACCGGTGCAGGGCGCGGTCGGTCAGGTGATCGCCGACGGCATGCCTGTGCCGCACGACGGCGCGCTGCTCGGCTGGGTGACCGACAGGCAGGTGACCGTCATGCTGGCGGTGCACTGCCGGCAGCCCCGATCCTCAGGCGACGCGATCTTCGCCCCGGAGATCCGGGTCATGCCGCTGGCCGGCACCAGTGAACTGCTGCAGTGGCCGCCGTTCACGGCCAGCCCGCTGGACGACGGGCGGATGTGGGAGTACGTCGCGAACGGCCAGATCGTGGACATCGTCCCCCTCGTCACCCGCGACATCGGACGGGCGTTCTGGGTGCCATCCCCGGACAGGCGCAGCGTCCGGCACGGCGAAGGGTGCGTGGTCATCCTGGACAACATGCCCGCCGACGAGTACTGGCTGCCTGCCGGGGTCTACATGGATCACTGGACGCTCCGCGAGGGCATCGAGACGCCGCCCGCCGGCCTCCTGCTGACGCTGCCTGGCGTGGTGGACCTGGCCCACAGGCTCGGGTAAGGGTCCGAATCCAGATACAGAACGGGCGGTGGCGACTGTGCTGGCGGATGCCCACGTTCCGTCCCGGCTGGGACCACTGGTGAGGTTCGTAGCGGGCGGGCCGGCCCACACTCCTACTGTAGTTAACGACCTCGAAGTATGGGGAGGACGCGGCCCTTCCGCCCGCGCAGGGAGCATGTACGCTTCCATTTCGTGAGCTTCGACGCGAGCGTGCCTAATCCGGCGCGGGTGTGGAACTACTGGCTCGGCGGCAAGGACAATTTCGCCGCCGACCGCGAGGTCGGCGACCGGGTCATGGCCGCGCTGCCGACCATGCCCAAGATCGCCCGCTGGGCGCGGCGGTTCCTCGTCGACGCCGTGTACCAGCTCGTCACGGTCCACGGCGTCAGGCAGTTCCTCGACATCGGCAGCGGCCTGCCGACCGCGGACAACACGCACGAGGTCGCGCAGCGCGCCGCGCCTGACGCGCGGATCGTCTATGTCGATCACGACCCGGTCGTCCTCAACCACGCGCATGCCCTGCTGAAGAGCACCCCGGAGGGCAAGACCGACTACATCCAGGCCGACCTGCGGGACACCGGCGCGATCATCGACGCGGCGGCCAGGACCCTGGACTTGCGCCAGCCGATCGCCGTCCTGCTGCTCGGCGTGCTGCACTTCATCCCGGACGCCGAAGACCCGTACGCGATCTTGTCCCGGCTGATGGACCGCCTCCCGTCGGGCAGCTACCTGGTGATCGGCCATGGCGCGAGCGACATGGTGCCGGTGGCGGCCGAGGAGATGATGGCGCTGTACAACGAGCGGTCGCCGGTGAAGATCAAGCTGCGCAGCCGCGCTGAAGTCGCCCCGTTCTTCGACGGACTGGAGCCGGTCGGCCGCGGCCTGGTGCGGCTCGACAGCTGGTGGGGCACCGAAGCCGTGGAAGGCGACACGGCCAGCGGCCTGGCGGGCTACGTCGGCATCGCCCGGAAGCCGTGACAGCCAGGGAGCCGTGACAGCAGAGCCGGGGGCAGACGCCACGCCTGCGTTCGGGATGACGTACTTAAATTCCTTCCCTCGGATCGGCGCCTGACCAGGCGGCGCGCAGCAGGCGGCGCAGGTCGCCGGCCGTCACCTCGCGCGGGTTGCCGGGCGGGACGGCGGGCAGGATCGCGTCGGCCGCCGCGCCGATCGCGTCCTCGGTGAAGCCGTAGTCGGCCAGCGCGCGGGGGGCGCCGAGTTCGGCCCGCAGCGCGTGCAGGCCGTCGGTCGCGCGGCCGGCGCCGAACGCCGCGGCGATCCGCCGTTCGGCTTCCGGGGCGGCGGGCGCGTTGAAGGCGAGCACGTAGGGGAGCACGACCGCGTGGGTCTGGGCGTGCGGCAGGTTGTACGCGCCACCCAGCACGTGGCAGATCTTGTGGTGCAGCCCCGAGCCGGCGGAGGCGAACGCCGCCGCGGACAGGTATGCCGCGTACAGGGCGTGCTCGCGGCCGTCCAGGCCGAACGGGTCGGTGACGACCCTGGGCAGGCCCGCGGCGAGCGAGCGGATGCCCTCGGCGGCGAACGCGGCGTTGACCGGGTCCGCGCCGGGCGCCCACATCGAGTCGACGCAGTGCGCGAGCGCGTTCAGTCCCGACGCCACGCTCATCGGGACCGGCAGGGTGACGGTGAGGACGGCGTCGTAGACGATGACCTTCGGCAGCACGCGGGGGTCGATGCCGGTTGTCTTGCGGGCGCCCTCGGTGAGCCCCCACACGGGGGTGGCCTCGGAGCCCGCGTACGTGGTGGGCACGGCCACGATCGGCAGCCCGGTGGTCAGCGCGACCGCCTTGGCAAGCCCGGTCGTCGAGCCGCCGCCGACGCTGAGCAGGGCGTCCGCGCCGGACGCCGCGGCCGCCTCGCGGGCGCGAGCGGCGACCTCGACCGGGACGTGCATCACCACGTCGTCATGCCGGAGCGCGACGGGAAGGCCGGCCGTGACCTGGGCGGCCAGGTCGGCCTCGGCCTCGGCCGCGATCACCATGACGCGGGACGCGCCCAGGTTCTCGATCTCGCGGCGGACACTGGCCGCGGCCTCGCCGGAACCGAAGCAGATCCGCTGCGGAAGGCTGTCGTGGACAAAACGCATGCCTTCTATCTTCCGCTCTGGCTCAGCGCGGATTCCAGCGCGTCGCGCAGCGCCCGCTCCGGGTCCTCGGGCAGCGTCATCGTGCGCCATCCGATGTGCTTGTCGGGCCGGACCAGGAGCACGCCCTCCTCTTCGACCTCGCGGATCCGCGCCCAGTCGTAGTAGATGTCGGTGACCTCGCGGCCCGGGCCGATGATCACGGTCTCGAGCGGGACGCCGAGGTCCTTGCCGACCTTGGCGGCGGCGTCCGCCCAGGCCTCGCCGGCGATCCCGGTGATCAGCGTGAACCGCGTGTACGGCGCCAGATCCAGGGTGGACACCTTGTGCAGGGCGTCCCCGACCCACACGTGCGGCAGGTGCGAGCCGGGCACGGTCGATGCCTGGTAGTACAGCTCGGGGTCGCGGACCGGCTCGGGCCGCTGCGACCCGTCGGAGACGATCGCGGTCGAAGCGTAGAACTGGCCCATGTCGATACCGTGCGCGTTGAACTCGTAGTTCTTCAGCTCCATGGCCTTGACGAGGGCCTGGCGCTTGGCCTTGCCGCGCGGGGTGTTGGCCTTGCGCTCCTCGATCTGCTGCCTCATCTCCTCTTCTGTCTCGGCCTCGGTCAGCCCGAGCACCTCGAAGAACTGCACGAACTCGCGGCTCGACTGGTTGGCCCGGGTGACGATCTGCCTGGCGACCGGGGCCCGCTCGGCCGAGTACGTCTCGAGCAGGGCCGGGCCCGCCTGCCCGCGCAGCACCGCGGCGAGCTTCCAGGCCAGGTTGTAGGAGTCCTGGACGGAGGTGTTCGACCCGAGGCCGTTGCTCGGCGGGTGCCGGTGCACGGCGTCGCCGGCGCAGAACACCCGCCCGCTTTGCAGGTGGGTCGCGTACATCTCGTTGTTGCCCCACAGCGAGGTGCCGGTGATCTCCACGTCGAGACCGGGCATGCCGAGCAGGTTGCGGACGATCTGGGTGGCGGCCGCCTCGTCGACCACCGGCGGCGGCTGGCTGATGTCGTAGCCCCAGACGATCAGCCACTCGTTCCACGTCCTGACCATGCGGACCAGGCCGGCGCCGATCCCGCCGACGTTCGAGCCGGGCTGGATCACCCAGTAGAGCACCGACGGGCGGGTTGCCACGTACTGCGAGATGTCGGCCTTGAACGTGATGTTCATCGACCCGGCGATGTCCATCGCGCCCTCCATCGGCAGCCCGATGTCTTCGGCCACCATGGAGCGAGCACCGTCGGCGCCGATGAGGTACTTCGCGCGGATCGTGTACACCGCGCCGGTCAGCCGGTCGCGGACGGTCGTGTTCACGCCTTCGGAGTCCTGCGTGTGCGACAGGTACTCGGTGGAGAACCGGCTCTGGGTGCCGCGGGCGCTGGCGTTCCTGACCAGGATCGGCTCCAGGTAGGTCTGCGGGATGTCGCAGATCAGGCACGGCGACGCGAGCTGGTAGTCGGCCTCCCGCGCCGGGTGCGTGCCCCAGGTGCGGATCCGCCCGATCTCCTCCCCGGCGATCGACGTGCAGAACACCGTGTCGCCGACCAGCGCGTGCGGCGTCGCGTCCGCGAGCACCTGCCGCTCGATGCCGAGATCGCGGAAGATCTCCATCGCGCGCTGGTTGGTGATATGCGCCCGCGGGGTGTTGGCCGTCCACCGGTACTTGGTGATCATGATGTTGGGGATGCCGAGCGTGGACAGGCACAGCGCCGCCGCTCCGCCGGCCGGCCCGGACCCGACGATCAGCACGTCGGTCTGCACTGCGCTTCCCGCTGGCCCGGCGGGGATCTCGGTCTCGGCCTGTCCGTCGTCGAAGTCCGGCATCGCGCACTCCTCCCGGTGACTGGGGCGCGGCGCCTTCGCCGCGTTCGCAGGCGATTGTGCTCAGCGGGGACCTCGCCCGCCAAGAGCCGCGCCCGTAGATGGCGGAAATCAGAAGCCCTGGGCCGCGGCCGCGGCGGTCTCGAACCACGTGCTGCCCATCACAGCGCGATGCCGGGGAAAATCTCGTGGCTGGCCGCGACGCGCAACCGCCTCAGCTAAAGTGTGTAGAACTTGCTAAGATGAACGCCGGAATCGTCACTGTATAGTCACTGAGCGCACTTATACAGGGTCCGGGGCCTGTCGTGATAGGAGGATCGAGGTTGCCCGTCAACCAAGCAGGGTCCGAGGGTTGACTTGCCAGGAAACTCCGGGATTTCCTCCGATTCCGACGGCGATCTGCCGTGGAGAAACCGGCCCGCACCGCGCACTGACGCACGGCAGGCCGCTGTGGAAAGACAACCCCGGTTCACGCCGGCGCCACAAGAAAGGCGAACGCCATACACGGGCCCGCGTACGACAGGGCAGCTGCGTGCTCTGAAGTACCTGCAATACGTGGCGTCAGAACAGGAATCCGCCGTCGATGTCGAGATCATCGCCAGGCGAGGGCTGTTGTATGCGGTACTCGCTCTCCAGGCGGCGCTGACACTGAGGCTGGTGTGGTCTAATACGGCGTTTCAGGACGAAGGGCTGTATCTATGGGCAGGGCACCTTGAATGGGGCCACTGGCTGCACGGCAACACCCTTCCCCCCTTCCCGGATTATTTCTCCGGCGTTCCGGTCTTGTACCCGCCGCTCGGGGCGCTGGCCAACCATTTCGGCGGGCTCGCCGGAGCGCGCCTGCTCTCGCTGGGATTCATGCTCGTCGCCACGGTGCTGCTGCACGGGACGACCAGGCGTTTGTTCGACTATGCCGCGGCCAACTTCGCCGCGCTGCTATTCGCCGTGCTCGGATCGACGGAATTCGTCGGCGCGCTCGCCACCTATGACGCCATGGCGCTGACTCTCACAGCCTTCTCCGCCTGGCTGGTCGTGGTAGCCGCGCGGCGCGCGCGCCTGTCCCGCGCGCTGTTGCTGTCGTTCGCCGGCATGATGGCGGCGCTGGCCGACGCGACGAAATACGCGGCGGCGCTCTGGACTCCGGTCGTCATTATCCTGGCCGTCCTTGTCGTGTGGCGGCGATCCGGACGTGGCGCCGGTATCGCGGCCGGAGTGACCTTTTTCCTCGGCACCGCGGTGCCGATAGCTGTCGGTCTGCGCCTGGGCGGCTCCGCTTACTGGCTGGGCATTACCTCGACAACCCTGACCCGACAGCACGGAAGCGGGCCCGCCATAGACGTTCTGTACAAGGGCGTTGGCTGGGCCGCGGTCATCTTGGTCATGGCCTTCATGGGAGCCATCGTCATCGTGAGCCGGCGGCCTAAGTGGCAGGAGACGGCCATCGCCTGGCTGTTCTTCTGCGCGGTCCTGCTTGCCCCGCTCGAGCAGGCCCGCATCGGTGTCTTTACCAGCCTCTTCAAGCACGTCGCGTACGGAGGCTGGTTCGGCGCTGTCATCGCCGGACTGGCGCTGGCCGCGTTCGTCCGAAGTGTTCCGGCGGCCAAGGCGGCGAGAGCGGTCATCGCGAGCGGGGCGATCGCCGGCCTCGCTATCGTCTCCGGGATCCTGCTCTCCGGAAACAAATTCCAGGGCTGGCCGACGTCCTCGGCTGTTGTCGGGTACCTCAAGCCGATAGCGGGGAACGGCCCGATCCTCGCCGAGGAGGACCCCGTCCTCGAGTACTACCTCCGCAATGTGCGCTGGGAGGATTTCACGGGAATCAATGCCGGCGACAGCCTGAGCACGTTCCTGGCTCCGATCGAGACCGGCCATTACTCGATCATCGTGTTCGTCTACCTGGAAACCGCGGGCCTTGACCTGAAGCTCAGGCAGACGATAGCGGCGAGCGGCCGCTACGAACTGGCGCGCACCTTCATTATTCCTAACGCCGGGGCATTTGGCAGGTACACGCGGTACGAAGTGTGGCGCCGCGTTCCCGGGGCCTCGGCATGACGGCCACCGTTCGCGAGCCCGAGGGCTGGCGCGACGGTGGCCAGCGTCCCAGGCCGGTACTTCCCGTGCCGCCCGACGATGTCGAGAAGTACGCCTACGTCAACAGGTCGCTGCCCTACCTGACCGCCTGGCTTACCGTGGGCTTCTTGTTCCTCGTGGGGAGCCAGGTGATCGCGGAGATCAGGATACCCGCGGCCCTGATCCTCGCGCCCTTCACCGCGCTGTATGCGGTGTACCAGCTCATAAGCCTGCCGATTAATTTCACCGGGCGCGGTTTCAGCCTCTCGGCGCACCGGAGGAAAGTAGTCGGCTGGAATCCGTACCGTTACCCTGATGTCGACATATACCTGCCCATCTGCGGTGAAGACCTGGAGATCCTGGAGAACACCTGGAATGGCGTGGCGAAGCTCATCAGGGCATACCCGGGCCGTGCGATCGCCTATGTTCTGGATGACGGGGACGACCCGGCGGCGCGCCGCGTGGCCGCGTACATGGGGTTCATGTACGTTGTCCGCCCGAACAGGGGCTGGTACCGCAAGGCGGGTAATCTCAGGCACGCGTTCGAGCACACAAGAGGCGAGTTCTTCCTCATTCTCGACGCGGATTTCACCCCGCGCGCCGACCTTTTCGCGGAACTGCTGCCATATTTCGATGACCAGGACATCGCTATCGTGCAGTCACCTCAGTATTTCCGCACGACCCCGGAGCAGACCTGGATCGAACGGGCAGGCTCCGCCATCCAGGAGGTCTTCTACCGGTCGATCCAGGTATCGCGGGACCGTTACGGCGCGGCCATATGCGTCGGGACCTGCGCCATCTACAGGCGGGCCGCACTCGAACCGCATGGCGGGCCGCACCTTATCGCCTATGCCGAGGATGTGCACACGGGCCTGGACGTCCACAAGGACGGGAAGCGGCTCGTATATGTTCCGGTGAATCTGGCCTCGGGAACGTCTCCCGACAATGTCCACGCCTTCGTTCACCAGCAGGTCAGATGGTGCACTGGAAACATCTTCACGGTCATACTCGGCCGGCTGTGGACTGTCAGGATGTCGCTGCTCGCGCGGCTATCGCATGTATCGGGATTCTTCTACTACATATCAAGCGCGGTGGCGGTGTTCAGCGTCCCGATGTTTCCCGTCGTGCTCCTGCTGTTCGCGCCGCAATCCATCAGGCTCTCCAACCTGCTGTTGTTCGGGCCATCGCTGTGGACAGGCCTGGTCATGTACCCGAACTGGCATCTGAGCGATTACCGGCTGCGCGACGTGCTGCCGCTGACCATTATCCGGGGCTGGGCGCACGTGCTCTCAATCTGGGACTACGTCCGCGGGCGGACGCTGAAGTGGCAGCCGAGCGGCGCCAAGGTCAACCGCGTCCAGCGCCTGTGGTGGAGCATGATCATCTGGAATGGCGGCATCGCGGTCCTGTGGCTCGGGTTGACCGCGTACCGCATGGAACAGACACGGTCGCTGCAGTTCCTCGTGATAGGGGTGACGGGTCTTGTGAACGCCTCGGTCACCGGTCGTGCGATATATGCCATGAGCGCGCGCGGCCAGCAGCTCCGGCACCTCCAGATCACCGAGCCCTACAATCCGAAGCGCCAGGCGCGTTCCCGCAACACCTTCGCCATCGCTTTTTCTGTCGTGCTGGCCGTGGCGACGGTGGCCGCGGTGGCCATCGCGCGGATGCCGGCCAGCGGCCGGTCGGACGCGCTGCCCCCGCTCCGGATGAACAAGCCTCTCGGGCCGGGCGGCCCCCCCGGCATCAACCAGCTCGGGCATCCGCTCCTCGGGGTGTACGACGCGGGCGCCACCCCGTCGTGGGCGAACGTGGCGCAGTGGAACAAGGCCGTCGGCAGCCCTGCCAGCCTGGTCCTGTACTACAGCGGCTGGGGCGAATCCTTCCAGTCCAGTTTCGCGGCCACGGCGCGCAGCCATGGCGCGGAGCTGCTCATCGACCTCGACCCGACCGGCCGCCAGACCCTCGCTCAGATCGCGCGAGGCGCGGGGGATGCCTGGCTCCGCGGCTATGCCTCGCAAGTGGCGGCCTACGGCTATCCAGTCGTGATCGCCTGGGCGCACGAGATGAACGGCACCTGGTATCCGTGGGGCTATGGTCACCAGTCACCGAGCACTTATGTCGCGGCCTGGCGTCATGTCGTGCAGCTATTCCGCGACGAGGGGGCGTCCAATGTCACCTGGCTGTGGACGGTCAACGACACCAGCACCCCTCATAGTCCCCCGTTGCGCCCGTGGTGGCCAGGCAGGCAATGGGTGAACTGGGTGGGCATCGACGGCTATTACTACTATCCGACCGATACCTTCGCCAGGGTGATCGGGCAGGCCCTCAGGCAGATCCGCACCTTCAGCAACGCCCCGGTACTGATCGCCGAGACCGCGGTGGGCACGACCTCGGATCGCGAAACCCAGATCAGGAGCCTGCTCGCGGACGCGCGTGCCGCGGACATGATCGGCCTGGTCTGGTTTGACGAGAAGCAGGACAACGGGATCTACCACCAGGACTGGCGGCTGCAGGACGACCCGGCGGCACTCGCGGCGTTCAGGTCCGGTCTGCGGGCCTACCTCGCCAAGGGGGGCGGCTATAAGAGCGGATGACCGGTGGCGTGCCAGACCGCCGGCACGAGGGCGGCGGTGAGCCGCGCCCTCGTGCCGGCGGAAATCAGAAGCCCTGGGCCGCGGCGGACGCTTCGCGACGGACGTCGCCGGCCCGCTGGCCGAAGTGGGCGCGGAAGGCGTGGGAGAAGTACGTCGCGGAGGTGAAGCCGCACCTGGCGGCGACGTCGGCCACGGGGCAGGCCGCGCCCGCGGCCCGGCGCAGAATCGAGTACGCCAGCCGCAGCCTGCGGGCCAGGATGTGCCCGGGGACGCTCGAGTCGCCGGCCGCGAAGACCCGGGACAGCTGCCGCTCGCTGAGCCCGATCGCCGCCGCGACCTGGGCGGCGCCCAGCGCCGGGTCGGTCAGGTGCTCTTCTATGTAGCAGCGGGCGGCCGCGCGGTGGGCGGTCGCCGCGGCGGCGGCTCGCCCCGCGGCCAGGACCGCGACCAGGTCAAGGATGGTGCCCTCGTCGGCCGGCGACGGGCCGGCCAGTCTCGTCGCCCGCGCGGTCATCCGCGCGAGGGCTCGCGCGTACCGGTCAGTTGCGCCGCCGGGGCCGAAGCTCGCGACCACCGGCCTTCGCAGGCGCGGCACGGCGCCGCGCGCGGCCAGGGTGTCGCGGGGAGCCTTGACGACAAGCTCTTCCAGGCCGCGGGCGAAGCCCCGGGTGAACGGCTGGTCGGTCTCGCAGACGAGGACGTTGCCCGGCCGCACCGCACGGGTGCCGTCCGCCCAGCTGAACGAGGCGTCGCCGCGCAGGGTGAGGTATACCGCGATGGCGTCGGCCGGGCTGCGCGCGATGACGTTCGAGGTGCGCCGCACGGCGTGGGCTGACCCGGCGACCCGGGCGAGCTGAACCTCGGGGAGCGCGATGTTGACCTCGGTCGCCTCGAGCGGCCCGGTCGCGTGGACGTCGAGGCCGATGAGGGCGGTGGCGTTATGCGTCTCCCATAGCTGGACCCGGCGCCCCGCTGGCACGCCGACGGTAGAAAAGACCGTCGGGGCCAGTGCCGGGGCCAGTGCCGGGGCCAGGCCGGGGGGCCGCATCGGCTATCCGCCCAGGCGGCGGGTGAAACCGGGCGGGATCACCAGGTCGTCGGGGCTCAGCTCGCTGATGGAGGAGTGCCCGAGGCCAAGCAGGCAGGCGTCGATGCCGCTGCGCATCAGGTCGAGTACGTTCTCCACGCCGGCCTGCCCCGCCGCGCCGAGGCCCCACAGGTAGGCCCGCCCGATCAGCACCGCGCGGGCGCCGAGCGCCAGCGCCTTGACCACGTCGCCGCCGCGCCGGACGCCGCCGTCGAGCAGCACTTGCACCTGGTCTCCCACGGCGCGCGCGATGTCGGGCAGCAGCCGGATCGTGGCCGGGGTGCCGTCCAGGTTGTTGCCGCCGTGATTGGAGACCGAGATCGCGGTCACGCCCGCGTCGACCGCGCGCTTGGCGTCGTCGATCCTGGTCACGCCCTTGAGCATGAACGGCCCGCCCCACCGTTCGCGCAGCCAGGCCACGTCGTCCCAGGACGGCGGTACCGACGCCATCCACTGCCCGTAGGCGCTGAAGAACGTGGGCGCCCGCTCGCCTACGGCCGGCAGGTTGGGCACGGTCAGGTCAGGGAACTTGCCCGTCCTGGCCCATTCGAGGAACCAGGCGGGACGGGCCAGGCCTTCCGGCGCCATCCTGATCATCTCGCGCAGCGACATCTTCTCCGGGATGTGCGGGCTGCCCCAGTCCCGCCCGAACGAGAACGACCAGTCAAGGGTGGCGATCAGCCCGACCGCGCCGGCCTTGCGCGCCCGCTCCATCCGCGCGGCCATCGCCTCGCGGTCGCCTACCCAGTACACCTGGAAGAACGTCTGCGGGTTGGCGGCGACGACGTCCTCGACCGGCTTGCTGGCGAACGAGCTGAGCCCCATCGCGGTGCCCCGCGCGGCCGCTGCCCTGGCCACCGCGACCTCGCCTTCGGGGTGGACGGCCTGGACGCCGGTCGGCGAGATGATCACGGGCAGCGAGATGGGCTGGCCCATCACGCTCGTCGCCATCTCCCGTGTCGCGGGCAGCCCGGCCACGCGCGGCGCGAACCCGAGCTCGGAGAACGCGGCAACGTTGTCCTTGGCGGTCAGCCCCTGCTCCGCCCCGGCCAGCAGCGCCCGGTATACCGACTTGGGCAGCCGCTTCCTGGCACGCCGCTGCGCGACCGCGACGGTCTCGAACCACGTGCTGCCCATCAGAGCGCGCCCTTGCTCACCATCCCCGCCGGATGCGGAACCAGGACCTGCACGTCGATGTCCGCGCTCAGCTTGCCTTCCAGGCCGGCCCGCAGCTGCGCCAGTCCCGCGCCCTTGATGTGCTCGCCCACCGCGTCCTGCGACGCGTACTTCTCGATCATCACCAGCCGGTCCTGTCCCTCGTGCAGCGCGTAGAGCTCGCAGCCCGGCTCCTCGCTGTGAACGCGGGCCATGGCCGCCTCGAAGGCGGCCACGACCTCGGCGCGATGCTCGGGAACCGGGAACGCGGTGGCGACGATGACAACGCTCACAAGGACTCCTGACGGCGGGAGGTGTAATGGACGGCATATTAATGTCACGCACTGACATAAGCAATCGCGTATGACGCAGGTCACGCAAGGGGCCATGCGGCAGGGCCGGTCCGGCGGCGGTGTTAATGTCAGCAGGTGACGAAACGGGGCCGCCCTCCGTCCACGAGCCGCGGCACGCTGCAGTTGATCGCGCTGCGGCTCTTTACCTCCGTGGGGTTCGAGAACACGACGATCGAGCAGATCGCCGCCGAGGCCGGCGTCAGCGAGCGCACGTTCTTCCGCTACTTCAGCTCGAAGGCCAGCGTGCTCTGGACCGAGTTCGAAACCGAGGTCGAGACGATCAGGGCGGCGCTCGCGGCTGTTCCGGGCGACGTGCCGATGATGGACGCGATCCGCGCCGCGGTCGTGTCGGCGAACCACTACCGCGCGGAGGATGTCCCGCAGATGCGGATGCGGATGAACCTGATCGCCACCGTCCCCGCGCTTTCCGCCAGCGCCGCGGAACACTACGAATCCTGGGAGCGGGCGATCAGCGAGTTCGCCGCTTCCAGGCTCGGGCTGCCGGCCGGCTCGCTCTACCCGCTCGCCGTCGGCCGCGCCGTGCTCGCTACCTGCCGGACGGCGTACGACCGCTGGTCGGTCCTGGCCGACAGCGACCTGACCGTCTATCTCGACGCGGCGCTCACCGCGCTGGCGTCCGGCTTCGCGGGCGAGTCGCTGACGGCGGGCGCCAGCGATGATATTCCCGGCAATTCCGGCTATCTACAGCCGTGCCGGCCTATACAGTTATAGACTCAGCCGTCGGCGGGAAGCCGGCATCGCGCTGCGGCGTCTGTCTATCGCGCTTGTGAAACATCTTCAGGAATACGGCCACGCCGGGCCGTATTTATCGGCATGATGTGACCTCAAGTAAGTTCCCGCTACCACTCCAGCCCACGGGCCGCCCGTGTCCGCTGATGTCGCCGGTGGACCGAGGAGCAAGCACTGGAGGTGGCTACTGCGTGTCAACTACGGCACGGAATGCCCCTGAGCCCTACACCGGCCCCGACACCAGTGCTCAGCTGATCGCGCTGCAGCAGCTTGAGCACATCGCCGCGCTCCAGCGCGAGCCCTCGGGGCGGGCGGCCCTGTTTGACCTCCGGCCGGAGGCCGGCACGCAAGCGCCCCAGGCGCCGTGGTCCGACGCCGAGGCCTACGCGCCTGTCCTGGCGCCGGAGCGCAAGCCGGCCCGGCACGGCCGCGACGACCTGCGACGGCTGCTCGATCGCTGGCAGCGCCTGCCGCTGCTTGGCCGGCTCCCTTTCCCGCTCGCGGCGGCGCTGCTGGTGCAGGCGGCGCTGTCGCTGCGGCTGGTCTGGTCCAACACCGCGTTCGCCGACGAGGCGCTGTACCTGTGGGCCGGGCACATGGAATGGGACCACTGGCTGCACGGCCTGTCCCTCGCGCACGACGCGATGCCGACCTACTTCTCGGGCGTGCCCGCCATCTACCCCCCGCTGGGAGCGCTGGCCGACAGCCTCGGCGGACTGGCCGCCGCCCGTGTGCTCTCCCTGCTCTTCATGCTCGGGGCGACCTGTCTGCTGTACGCCACGACACGGCGGCTGTTCAGCCCGAAGTCCGCCGCGTTCGCCGTCGCGCTGTTCGCCTGCACGGGACCGACGCAGTTCCTCGGCGCGCTCGCGACCTACGACGCGATGGCCCTGTTCCTGCTCGCGCTGGCCACGTGGACCGCCGTGCGCGCGACGGCGTGCCGGTCCGTGACGCGGGTCACCCTGCTCATGCTCTTGGCGGGCGCGGCCGTGGCGCTCGCGGACGCGGCGAAGTACGCCAGCACGCTGTTCGACCCGGTCGTTTTCGGCGTGGCCGCGCTGGCACTGTGGCGGCCGTGGGGACTGCGCCGAGCGGTCGCGGCAGCCGGCGCCATGCTGGCGGCGACCGTGGTGCTCGCCGCGGCCGGGGTGTGGGCGGGCGGCCGCCCGCTCTGGACAGGCATCACCACGACGACGCTTACCCGGGTGTCGGGGGCGACGCCGATACCCGAAGTGCTTTTCGATTCTGGCAAGTGGATCGGGCCGGTCGCGTTCCTCGCGATGTGCGGCGCCTTGGGCACCGTGTGGTCCCGCGGCCTGCAGCACCGGCTGCTGGCGGCACTGCTGACGCTCGCGGTCTTTCTCGCGCCCGTGGAGCAAGCGCGGATCCACACTCTGACCAGCCTGTTCAAGCACGTCGACTATGGCGGCTGGTTCGCCTGCATCGTTGCCGGGTACGCGCTCTCGGCGTTCGCGCGTGCCGTGCCGGCCGTCAAGGCCGCGGCGGCCGACCGGGTGGGTGCCGTCACCGTCGCGCTGGCCGGCGTGGCAGGGTTCGCGCTGGCCGGAGCGCACTTCGCCGGATGGCCGAACACGACGCAGATGATCACCCAGATCGCGCCGGTCATCGCGCGCACCCAATGCCCGTGCATGGCGACCCAGAGCAACGCCATTGACTACTACCTCCACGAAACGTCGTACTCGGGTCAGCTGAAGAACGCGTTCTCCTTCCGTTACTGGGATTGGCGCATCCATCGCGAAGTGGGTGGCGCGCCCGCGATCGTGGCGGCGATCGAGGCGCACTACCTGACTGTCGTGGAGATCGACCCTTCCCAGGACCCCGCGGCATACCTGCCGGTGACTCACATACTCGAGATCACGCCGGGCTACACCCTTGTCGGCAAGAGCCCGTCCGGCAATCCGCACGAACCGGCTGAGGTCTGGGTGCTCGGCAGGTGAGCGCACCCGCGGTACCGTACGGCAGGCACCGCCATACGGGGGTCGTCGTTCCCGAGCCGCCCACGGACGCCGAGAAGACGTCGTACGCGTGGCGCTCGCTTCCCTACCTGACCTCCGCGGTGACGTTCAGCGCCCTGTGCGTCATCATCGCTCAGGCGTGGATGGAGGTCCGCTACCCGATCACGCTGCCGTTCGCCGTCTACACCCTGGTCTACCTCGCCTATCAGAGCCTTTCGATCCCGGTGAACTTCACCGGGATCGACTTCGACCTAGAGGCCCACGAACTGCGGGTGATGTCCTGGCAGCCGTGGCGGTACCCGACGGTCGACGTTTTCCTGCCCATCTGCGGCGAGCCGATCGAGGTGCTCAGGAACACCTGGGAAGGAGTAGCGCAGCTGCGCCTCGCCTACCCGGGAAGGCTGCGCCCCTACGTCCTCGACGACGGTGACAGCGACGAGGCCGCCTGGATGGCACGTGACTTCGGGTTCCACTACATCCGGCGTCCTGTCCACAATTACAAGAAGGCGGGGAACCTCAACTACGCGCTTGGCCGGACCGACGGGGAGCACGTGATCATCTTCGACGCGGACTTCCGGCCGCGCCCCGACTTCCTCGCCGAGACGCTGCCATACATGGACGACCAGGACATCGGCATCGTGCAGACCCCGCAGTTCTTCCGCGTGGTGGAGGGCCAGACCTGGGTGGAGCGTGCCGCGGGGGCGACGCTGGAGGTCTTCTACCGGTCAGTGCAGCAGTCCAGGGACCGCTTCGGGTCCGCGCTGTGCGTCGGCTCGAACGCTGTCTACCGCAGGGCGGCACTGGAGCGGGCGGGCGGGTTCACGCTGATCCCGTACGCCGAGGACTCGCACACCGGCCTGGACATGCGATACGAGGGCTATCAGCTCAGCTACGTTCCCGTCCCGCTCGCGGCCGGCGTCTGCCCGGCGACGATCGACCTGTTCATGCGCCAGCAGTACCGGTGGTGCTGTGGCGCCACCTCGCTGATCTGGACCAGGCACATGTGGCGGGTGGCGATGTCGTGGAAATCGCGGCTGCCCTACATCGCGGGCTGGCTGTGGAACCTCACCACCGCCATGCGCACCCTGATCCTGCCGCTTATCCCAGTGGTTCTGCTGACCTTCCTGCCCAACGAGATCGAACCGCGCAACGCGCTGCTGCTGGTGCCAAGCGTGATCACCGGTACGGTGCTGTACCCGTTGTGGCATAACACCAGGTGGCCCTTGGGCACATGGCCGCTCGCGATAGCGGTGGGCTGGGCGCAGGCGCTCGCGCTGTGGGACTACAGCCGGGGCAAGGTGATGTCCTGGCAGGCGTCCCGCGGGCCTGGCGACGCGACCAGGCGATTTCGCAAGGCAGTCCTGCTCTGGAACGGTATGCTCGCTGTTGCCTGGATCGTGCTGGCTACCTACCGGATCGCCCAGACGGGGTCCGGCCGGTTCGCGATAGTCGCCCTGTTCGGGATCGTCAACCTGGTAGTAATCGGCCGCATCGTCATCCCAGGCAGGCAGGTATCGTGAGGAAACTGGCCGCGGCCGCCGCGCTCGCCGTCCTGGTGTCAGGCTGCTCGTCGTCCGTCGGGTGGCACGCCCCGGCCTCGTCACCTCCGCCTCCTGCGCCGTCCGGCGTCCCGATCCCGCAACGCATCGCGATCGGGAAAGGCTTGTTTACCGGCGTCTTCGAGAAGGGCGCCCCGCAGAGCGTCGCGGCGGTCACCCAGTTCGCCACGGCGACCGGGGTCACGCCCAACATCGTCATGTACTTCTCGTCCTGGTACGAGGCGTTCAGCACCTCGTTCGCTGAAACGGAGCGCCGCGACGGCGCCTATGTGCTCGTCCAGATGGAGCCGAACGGCGTTTCGCTCTCGTCGATAGCGGCCGGCGCCTCGGACAAGTTCCTGTATTCCTACGCGCTGGCGGTACGGAACTTCAGGTATCCGGTGATCCTGTCCTTCGGCCATGAGATGAACGGCGACTGGTACTCGTGGGGGGACGGCAACGCGTCCCCGGCTTCGTTCGTGGCCGCGTGGCGGCACGTCGTGCAGGTGTTCCGCAACGTGGGCGCGACGAATGTCACCTGGCTGTGGACGGTGAACTCGACGATCGGGGCCAGTTCCGCGCTGCGGCAGTGGTGGCCGGGCCGGACCTATGTCGACTGGGTCGGCATCGACGGCTACTTCTCCAGTCCGACCGACACGTTCCAGGAGATCATCGGCAGCACGCTCGCGATCATCCGGAAGTTCACCGGCGATCCGGCGCTGATCAGCGAGACCGCCGTGGGGACCACCCCGGACCGGGAAAGCCAGATCGCCAGCCTGTTCGCCGGCGCCAGGTCTCACCGCATGGTCGGGGTGGTCTGGTTCGACGAGACACAGCACAGCGGGATCTACCACCAGGACTGGCGGCTGGAAGACGACCCGGCCGCGCTCGCCGCGTTCCGTGCAGCGGTGCTCAAGTAAGCGATGCGCAGCTGGTCAGGCGATGCCCGCAGGCAGCACGAGGGGCGCGGAGGCTAGAGCGGATGCCCGGTCGCGTGCCAGACCGCCAGCACGAGGGCGCCGGTGAGCAGCGGGAACACGATCCAGTTCTCGCCGATCTTGGCCGTGGTGAACTGCAGCGGACGCGGCAGCAGGTGGAACTCGTGCTCGCTGAACGGCCAGCAGATCGGGCACCCGCCATGAGTCAGCTCGTCGCCGGCGATGTGAGCGGCGCAGCCGAGCGCGGTCGCGAACGCGAGGAGCGGCACGTGCCAGTGCCCCACGCCGAGCCTGAACAGGTCCCAGCCCGTGTAGCAGGTGATGACCGCCCCGCCGATGCCGAGGAGGTCGCCGTGGTGCCCGCCGACGTGCAGGGCGCGAAGCGCCGCGGAGTACAGCAGCGCCAGGTACAGCCCCGCGGGGAGCATGTGCCAGGAGAACGCGGCGTGGCCTGTCAGGTGCGGGGCGGACAGCTGGTACGAGCCCGCGGCCAGGGCGCCGGCGCTGAACACGGCGATGCCCACCAGGCTGTGCGTGCCGTGCCGGTGGCCGCCGGAGATCCGGGCCACTATCCAGGCGAACGCCTGCGTGAGGAAGCCGAACGACCGGGCGATCGTGCTGTCCGGGTGGTCGATGTCGGGCAGCACGCCCGCCCCCGCGGTGAGCAGCACCCCGGCGGCCAGGTGGGAGCCAGTGACGTGCAGCGTCGGCCCGAGCGCCGCGAACGCGAACGCGCCGCTGAGGGCGTGATCCCTGCCCAGCATCCAGCCACTCCCTGCCCACTAGCTGCTCCGCGAGCCCGTGCCCGTTAGCGGGCGATTGCGCCAGTCAGCCTTGCACAATCCGGCCGGGAAACGGCGGAGGCGCGCGGACGCGCTGAACGTCACATAACCGTCCGGTCAATCCGCCCCATTGATCACCGTCCAGTCAGTACCGTGGGCGCGCACCCAGCGCCAACCTGCTGACAAGGAGACCCGATCCCGATGGCCGCCACCCTCGAGCAGATGCTGCTCGCCCCCGAGGTTCACCCCCGAGTCGTAACCGACTGCATGGCGCTGGTCGAACAGGAGCTAGCCGCCAAGTCCGGGGTCTCCGGCGCCGCGGTCAAGCTCGCCTACAAGGCGGTGACCACGTTCGCGCCGGGCTATTACAAGGAGACGATCGAGTCGATGCTCCCCGACATGGCCGCCAAGCTGCAGCCGTTCTGGACCGACTTCCAGGACAGCGGCGGCGCCGATTTCGGCGACTACCTGGCCAAGCGCAACGACGAGGTGGGGGAGGCCATGCTCTCGGTGACCGACAACATGGCGACCATCTCCCAGCGGCCGGTCATCATCAGGGCGTACCAGGCGGTGCGCGGCGGCGCGGGCAAGCACATCGAGGCCGCGCTGCCGAACCTCGGCGCGATGGTGCAGAAATACGCGATCTGACCGCGCGGCGCCATAGCATGAGAAGATGGCGGCTTTCGCGGGCGTAGTGCTGGCCGGCGGGCGCTCATCGAGGATGGGAACGCCCAAGGCGGCCCTTGAGTGGCACGGTTCCACGCTGCTGCGGCGCACGGTCGGAATCCTGGCGCGGGCCGCCGACGGTCCCGTCGTGGTCGTGCTGGCGGCGGGGGCCGCCGGGGCGGCCGGGGCCGCGCGCCACGATCTTGCCGACCTGCCGCCGGGCACGATGGTCGTCGAGGACCCCGTCGAGGGCAAGGGCCCGTTGCAGGGGATCGCGGCCGGGCTCGCGGCGCTCTCCGGACAGGCCGGGGCCGTCTTCGTGAGTTCTACCGACATGCCGTTCCTGCACCCCGCCTTCGTCCGGCGGGTGCTTGGCGTGGCGGGCGAGGACGGCGTGGACGTGTGCCTGCCGGTCGCCCGCGGCTACCCGCAGCCGCTCGCGGCGGCCTACCGCACGAGCCTCGCCGGGACCGCTGCGCGCCTGGTGAGGGAGAACAAGCTGCGCCCGGCCTTCCTCTTCGGCCAGTGCGCGGTCCGGCGCCTTGACGATGCCGCCTTGAGCGCCGACCCGGTGCTCGCCGCGCTCGACCCCGGACTGGACTCGCTGCTCAACGTCAACGAGCCCGCGGATTACCAGGCCGCCAGGGCCCGGCCGGCGCCCGAGGTCACCGTGGAGCTGTCCGGGGCGCTGGTCAGGGCAGGCCAGCCCCGGGGCCCGCGCGCGGTCCGCGCCGCGACGGTGCGGGCGGCGGCGGACGCGGTGGGCCTGGCCTTCGGCCGGCATGTCACGGCGACCCTGAACGGCGGCCAGATCTCCCGGGACGGCACGACACCGCTGGCCGCCGGGGACACTGTTTCCTTCCTGCCCGCGGACGCGGGCGGCTGAGCTAGCGGCCAGCCAGGCAGGCCGCCTAGTAGACCACGTACCCGACGTCCACCTGGCCGTCGTCGGCGCGGATGACCGAGATCACGCCGGTCTTGGCCGGGTTCGGGAACGCGATGACCCGCAGCCCCTTGTTCCCGTCCACGATGACGTCCTTGTACACGTTCCAGCCTGGCCCCGTGGAGTAGATCGCCACCCGCAGGTTGGCAGGGGGGCGCCCCTTGACGCCGTTGTCGCAGCCGAACGCGACCCGATGCGCGGTTCCCGGCGCCACGCTGATCGCGGTCAACGCGTGGCTGCCGTTGTTCAGCTGTCCTGACTGCAATTCCGCCTCCACGATCGATCCGGGTTTGGTATCGAAGAAGTTGTCGAGCAGAAGAGACTGGTCCAGGTTCAGACCGAGCGCGTTGCTCGTCCACTGGGTGCCGTCCATCTCGATGGAGATCGCACCGCAGCTCGCCGGCCCGCAGATGTGCTCGCCGAGGCCGTAGTGCGCGCTCCACAGCCGTACCTCGTCGCGGGCGATGTTCCCCTGGCCGAGCACAGGCAGGATGCTGCCCGCCATCGTGGAGACGCTCGCGTAGACGCACGGCCGCTGAACCCCCCGGCTCTTCTGCCGCGCGTACCAGGCGGGCACGTCGCCCGGGGAGGCGGCGCCCGGCTCGACGTCGAGCGCGTCCGCGTTGTTGCCGGGGAACAGCGCGATGCTCAGGTGATACGCCTTCGGGAACGTCGTGACGATGTAGGCGAAGTTGGGCTGGTCGCCAACGGACCCGTCGACGTATGCCGCATATGCCTGAGCACCGGGCGGAAACTGGTTGTTCTGCGCGGTGTCGAACATCGTTATCCCGGTCACACCACGACGGTAACGCCTCCGCCCGTATGTGCCCCGCTATTTCGTCATCGCGGATGGCTATTCCGGCGGCGGCGGCGCGGCCCAGGGACGGCGGGCCCCTGACCCGTCCCGGCTACCCGCCCGTCGGCGTGCCGCAGTTGGCGCAGAACTTGGCCGCCCCCGGCAGTTCGGTGCCGCACTGTGTGCAGTGCCTGACGGCCGGGGCCAGCGTGGAGCCGCACCCCATGCAGAACTTCGCCCCGGCGGGGTTGGCCGTGGAGCAGGACGCGCACACCGCGCCGGCCGCGGCCGGC
>DAHVAN010000054.1 GCA_027314595.1 Actinomycetota bacterium
AACGCCATCCCTGCCATCTCTCGCAGAACGGTGCAAACCGGGCGATCCTGGCAGAGGTGGTCCATCAACTGGCAACCGGGGTGGTCCCATGACCGTGGCAAAAACCCTCAGGAGGTGGTCCCATGCTCCTGGCAAATAACAAGCGAGTTCTGTCGGTAACCCACCCGTACTGACCTGGGGTTTTTCCCGCCCCAGGTCTTTTTTATGTGTCCGTTTCGTCCCCATGTTTGCTCCATGTTTGCTCGCGCGCACGGACCCAGCATCCGGGGCTTGTCAAAAACGGCCCGTCCGGCGCGCGATGCGGGGGCATTCGTCCCGGAGTCGCGCCGTCTCGCA
Source organism: Actinomycetota bacterium (assembly GCA_027314595.1). Taxonomy (GTDB): domain Bacteria; phylum Actinomycetota; class Actinomycetes; order Streptosporangiales; family Streptosporangiaceae; genus Trebonia. The sequence continues at coordinate 337 of DAHVAN010000054.1, forward strand.
GGGCCGTTGCCGCCAACCAATGGTCTAGACCTACACGGCAGGTGCCGGAACGCGCCCGGAGTCCCCTATTCCAATGCCGTCACGCAGTGTGAGACCCGCTGGTAAATCGGCACTCGTGTGGTGACACGCCCCTGATGCTGCAGGTCCGGTGCGCCGGTTATTCCCGGGGATGCTCGAGCCGGCGGCGAGGCGTTCCGGACGGTGGTATCGGCGGCTGTCTCTACTCGAAGCGGCGAGTCCGCTGGGCACTTCCGTCTGTACGCGCTTCAGGGTGCGACTGCGGGACTCCGTGGAGGCGGCGGAGCATTCCGCCGGATATTGGCATGCCCGGCAAGCTGGGGCGAGGGCGGCCATAGCCGGGCCGGATGCCCGGGGCCGATGGATTTCCCGGCACCGGGAACGGGCCGCGCCCTCACGAGGGCTGTGTGCGCCCGGGACGGCCTACGACCCGGTACAGCGGGAACGGGGCCGTGAGATTGGTCCGGCGGGAGCGTTCGTGGACACAGGTTCCCAGGCTGGTCACCGATTACCGGCGTGACCTCGGCTGCGCTCGCGACCGTTAGCCTTGAGTTGGTCTCGTCCACGTTCCCCCGGCGCCAAGGACACCCCCGAGCGACTGGCCCGTGGTGAAGCCGTCTGTGATGGCGCTTGCCCGGCGGGGTTCGGGATGGAGCATGGCGATCAGTAACCGGGACATCTCGGGCGCGCTTGCGAGCTACCTTGAGCGTTATCCGGAAGAGGCCGCGACCGAGGATGACCCGGCGAGCTGGGGTCCGCGCGTGGCCGGGGAGGAGGCGGCACTCGCGCTCGCTGGCAGTGGCGTGCGCGTCTCCATCGCCCGCCTGTCGCTGTCGGTCCACGACGGGCAGGCCGACCGCAACGGATTCATCCCCGCCCTGATCGCCCTCGCTCGTGAGAAGGGCACCTCCGCCTACATCGGCGACGGCGCCAACCGGTGGACCGGTGTGCACCGTCTCGACGCCGCCTGCCTGTTCCGCCTCGCCTTGGAGAGTGCGCCGGCCGGCGCGAAGTTCCACGGTGTCGGTGACGAGTGCGTGCCCTTCCGGCAGATCGCCGAGGCCATCGGTGTCGGGCTCGGCCTGCCCGTCACGGCTGCTGCCGCCGAGGGCGCCGACGCTCACTTCGGCTACCTCGCGCCGTTCGTCGGCCTCGACAACCCGAGCTCGAACGAGCGCACCAAGACGCTGCTCGACTGGAAGCCCGAGCACCCCGGCCTCCTCGCCGACATCGAGCGCGGTGGCTACCTCGCGGCATAGCTCCGGCCGCGACTACTTCAACGAGCAGACCGGAAGAAGCATGACCAACCCGATCCGTGGCCCGCGCCGGCCGGGAAGTGCGCCTCCTGGCTGCAGCGAGCGGGCCTTGATGAGGCGACCGCTCACTTCGTGGCCGCCCTCGATGCCTCCATCTCTCGCGGCGACCTCGAGACCAGCAGCCAGGACCTGGCTCAGCTGCTGAGTCGCCCTGCCACGCCCCCCACCGACGTCGTAGCCGCGGCGCGCGGCGCCGTCCCGAACGCGGCACGCGATCGCCGCGAACACTGAAATGCCGCACGCACCGCCACGGCCAACCGGCGCGCGGCGCACCTCCCGCCGGGGCAGCGCCGCCCGCCGCGGGCTCAGGCAGTCCCGCCGGGAGACGGCCGCTGTCAGCCGGGATCGCGACGACCTCATCGACCAGCGCGAGACCGCCCGCGCCAACGCGGCAAGCACTCTGGGCGACGGCACGCCCCGCAGCGACCCCGGTCCCGGCCCAGGCGACAGCCGCCGGGGCAGGCTGCGCCTGCTGCGGCGCCGACCCGCTCCCCGGCATGATGCCGCCGGACCACCGGAATCGCTGGACGGCCAATCCGTCCCCGATGCCCCCGCCGGTGCTCCGACCCCGTAGGTCAATTCACGAACGGCAGCAGCCCATGAGCGTGGCCTGGAAGATCGCGTACAGAGCCGACGTGGCTCAAAGGCGCCGCCAAGGTAGCCGCCGGCCGCGTCGCCGGCAGCCGGCGCCTGCGGGCCGGAGGCCGCCACGCCCAAGCCGCGGGCAGCACGGGTGCCGGTTCCCGGCATCCGCGCGGGCCTGTTGGCGGAGGAGCGCCGCGCAGCACGGAGGTCTTCGGTCCAGCGCGCAGTCCCGCGGCCGGTAGCCGCGGCGGTGGCCGGCGAGCCCGCGGGGCACGCGGCGGGACAGCGGTCACGTCCGGCCGGACAGCGTGAGCCGCCGCCTTCGCGCACGTGCAATCAGCAGGGACCGGCCTGCAGCTGCCTGCCTGCGCGTCCAGGCAAACCGGCGGGGAGGGCCTCGCGACCGCTGACCCGCTACTTAGCGGGGATGATGGGTGCCGTGCCACGGATGACGTCGCCGGCCAGCTTCGTGAGCGGGTGATTGTGGTCGCGGGCATAGCGGCGCAAGAGGATGAATGCCTCGTCGGGGGTTATCCGGAGCCGCTCGGCGAGGACTCCCTTGGCCTGCTCGATGAGGACCCGGCTGTTCAGCGCCAGTTGCAGTTGCCCGGCCACGACCTCATGCTGGCGCACGGCCCGTTCCTGCAGTATGCCGATGGTGGCCACGTCCACCAGTGCAGTGGCCGCCACCACGACCGCCGGGCTCAGCCCGTCCGGCACGGTCTTGAACAGGTTCAGTGTCCCGATGACCTGCTCGCGCAGCCGCATCGGGATGGCGTGTACCCCGGCATAGCCCATCTCCTGCGCGGCGGCGGCGAACCGCGGCCACCGTGCTGCCTCGCGGTCCGCTCGGATGTCGCTGATGATGACCGGTTGCCCAGTGCGGTAGCAGTCCAGGCATGGCCCCTCGTGGTTCTGGAGCTGGAACAGTTCCACGACCCGGGCCTGCTCGGTCGAGGCGGCCACCAGCCGCAGCGCGCCCCGGCTGTCGGCCAGCAGCAACCCCGCCGCGTCCACCTCCAGGAGCCCGACGCACCTGTCGGTGAGCGTCTGCAGGAACTCCATCAGGTCATATCCGGCAACCAGCGTGTCCGCCAGCTCCACGAACGCCTGCGCCAGGCGCTCATCCACCGTCGCTGCCATAACTGCCAAGTTATCCCCCGCAGCCGCCGGCGCGCACGCAATGGCTCCCGGGATCAGGCTCGCGTCCCGGGGCCGGGCTCGGGATCGAACCGCAGCAGGCGGCTGACCACGTCGCCCGCGACATCGTCCAGCGGCGTGCTCGCGGCGAACGCGTGCGCCCGCAGCCGCACCAGTGCCTCTTCCAGGCTCACGCCCATCTGCACCGAGATCATCCCGGTCGCCTGGTACACCTCAGCATGGCTGTCTGACAGGCCATCCAGCGGCCGGTAGCCGGTCACCCCGCTGATGCCCGATGTCCCGTCCAGCAGCAGCTGCAGCGCGATATCGGCGAGGGCCAGCGCGTCCGCCAGATGCTGCGGCGTGAGCGGGCCCGGCCGCGCCCGGTACAGCGACAGCACGCCTGCCCGGATCGCCCCGGCCTGCAGCGGGAACGCGAACAGCGCCCCAGCGCCGGCCGCCACAGCCGCCGGGACGAAGCCCGGCCACCGCCCCGCCACCGCCTCCAGGTCCGGCACCAGCATCGGCGACCCGAACATGAAGTCCTCCGCGCCCGGCCCCTCCCCGGTCGTGAGCAGCAGCTCCTCCAGCAGGGCACTGCGCTCATCGGTGGCAGACAGCGGCTCGCGCACCTCCGGGCCGCTCACCGCGGCCACGCTCGCGCCGTCCACCCCGAGCCGGTCCACCGCCGCCCGGCACAGCGCGGGCAGCGACGTCGGCGCATCACCCTCGCGGGACGCGGCGATCCATGCCCACACCCGCGCCGCACGCTCGCCTGCCACGTCACCACCCTCGCCCCGCAGCCCCGCACCAGGCGGCGTCCCCGCCAGCCCCCTGGCTGCCCGCCAGGAACGAGCTCCCGCCGGGCAGTACACCCGCATGTAAGCGCCGACGGGCTGCCGGCACCGTTGCCTGCCCGCGAGAACTGCGCCCGGGTGCCACGGCCGAAGAAGACCGCTGCGTCCGCATTGAAGGCTGATGCGAGCATTGCCGCAGGCCGTCGGCTCCCTGACAGGCAAGCCCGGCGGGCGGGCACACCGCGCCTTGGTGCTCGCGCTTGCGGGCCTGCAGCGGAAGCGAGCATACCGGCGCTGCTCAGCCGGGTACACCACTTAGCTCGCTAGCGAACCCAGGCCCGGGCTCAGCGCAGGCACCCGCCAATGCCCGCGGCTGCCTAGCCGGGACACCAGTCCTGCGGCGCAGTTCATGGCGACTACCCGTCGCGTGTCTCCCGCGCCGAATACCGATGGGTACGGGTCAGGCCAGCGACGATGATAGGAAAGCGCCACCGCG
>DAHVAN010000062.1 GCA_027314595.1 Actinomycetota bacterium
CGCGCCGCGCTCGACGGCCTGGCCCGCCGCGCGCGGCTGGACGCCGGCGCCGTCGGCGTCGCCCGGAGCGGGTCCGCCGGCGCCCACGGCGCCGGCGTCCCGGGCGGTACGCTCGGGGCGCTCACCGACCGCGAGCGCGAGGTGCTGCGCCTGCTGTCCCGCGGCCTGTCCAACCGCGAGATCGGCGCCGAGCTGTTCATCACGCCGAAGACCGCCAGCGTTCACGTGTCGAACATCCTCGCCAAGCTGGGTGCCGCCAGCCGCACCGAGGCCGCCGCCATCGCCCACCGCGAGGGCCTGTGGCCTGCGAGGCGGTTACCCGTGCGCGGGCGCGCCCGTCTCGACCAGGATCTCGATGCTGCCGTTCGCGGCCCGGTAGCCGCCGACGGCGACGCAGGCGCTGGGCGACGGGCAGGTGGCCGAGTCGAAGAAGACGTACTGCCTGGCCGCAACCGGGCCGGCGGGCAGCGGCGCCGCCTTCGCGGTCCAGGTCCCGCCCGACAGCGTGGTGATCTCGCCCGCCAGCGTCCCGTTGCGCGCGAGGTAGGAACTTTCGGCCGCGCACGCGCCGGGCCGGCGGTCGCTGCCCGACTTGTCCGATGTGCCGGGCGGTTACGGAAGCCTGGCACCATTTGTCCCGAGCGTCAACGGTGTACCTTGATGCCCAGGGCAACGGGTGAGCATGGGGTCTGACAGGCGGCCTCCGGGCCTACTCAGCCTGGTAACGATGACCGCCTCTAACCTGCGTCCCGTGCATCCCGCGCGAACCACTGGCTCGTGCCGCGTTCTGGGCCAGACGCGCAGCCGCCCCGGTTCAATCGGGCCAGATGCGCAGGTGCCCCAGATACGCAACGGTTTCCTGGCCTCCGCCCGAGCCCGGGCAAAGCTCACCCGCAGGTCCAGGGCTTCCCGGACAGAGCCGGCTCGGTCCGTTCTGATGAAGACCCCGGGTCCGGCGCGGCGGCTGTGCCCGCCACCCCGGCCGGTGCGGCAGTCGCGGCAAAGGGCACCTACGCAGGCGCCGGTATTACGGATATGCTTATCGTGCTCGTTAAATAACCGCAGGTGGTCGAGTGTGGTCAATGGACAGTAATGGGACCCACGTGGTAGATGGCCCGCAGGCCGGCTCGCCCGGCGCCGGCGGTGACCCGGACGTCGAAGGCGTGCCGCGCACGCTGAACTATGGTCAGCACCAGCTGTCCTATGAGGTCTACGGCTCGGGCGACCGGGTGCTCGTATGGCTGCACGCGCTGCTTTTCGACACCAACCTCAGCCACGGCCTGGCCCGCAGGCTGGCCGCGCGCGGCAACCGCGTCGTGCTGCTCGACCTGCTGGGCCATGGCCGAAGCGACAAGCCCAGGCAGGCCGGCCCGCACCGGTTGGACCTGTACGCCGAGCAGGTGCTGTGCCTGCTCGACGAGCTGGGCGCCGACCAGGTGGTGCTCGGCGGGGTCTCCCTCGGCACCAATGTGAGCTTGCTCACCGCGGTACAGGCGCCAGAAAGGGTCCGGGGTCTGGTCCTGGAGATGCCGGTGCTGGAGCGGGCGGCCCCGGCGGCCGCGCTGACGTTCGTCCCGTTGCTGCTTCAGGCGCAGTACGCCCGCCCCGTCATGCGCCTGATCTCGAAGGTCGCGGCCCGCGTCCCCCGGACGGGGCTCGGCGCGCTCGACTCGTTCCTGGGCGCCGCCGCCTCCGACCCGGAGGAAATCGCCGCCGTGCTGAACGGCATCCTGCTCGGTCCCGCCGCTCCGACCATCGAGCAGCGCCGGACCATAGCGGCGCCGGCGCTTGTCCTGGGACACGGGATCGACCTGATCCACTCGTTCAAGGACGCGGAACAGCTCACGCGCCAGCTCCCGGATGCCAGGCTGATCCGGACTCGCACCTTCGCGGAGCTGTGGGTGCATCCCGCCCGGCTGACCGCCGAGATCAGCGAGTTCCTCGACCGCACCTGGGCGGCGGGCGGCGGGCCGCGGCAGCCCGTGGCGAAGCCTCGCCGGGTCAGGCTCATACAGTGATACGTATCTGGGGCACCTGCGCATCTGGCCCGATTGAACCGGGGTAGCCGCGCATCTGGCCCAGAACCGCGGCACGGCCCCAGAACCGCGGCACGGGCGTCGCGGGCTAGAGGCGGTCACTTCCCGTTACCGTCCTGAGGCCCAGATCGCTTTCTTGCATGACGAGGCGGCTCTTAGACTGTCCTGTCGATAAGAGGAGGTCGTGTGGCCCTGGCCTATGAGCGCCACGGGAGCGGGCCGCCGCTGGTGCTGCTGCACGGGGCGGGGCACCGGCGCCAGGCGTGGGACCCGATCATGGACCTGGTGGCGCCGCACCGCACCGTGTTCGCCGTGGACCTGCCAGGCCACGGGGAGTCGCCGCCGCTGGCCGGCGTCGGTGAGCGGTCAGCGGTTCAGGTGATCGCCGATGAGGTATTCGAGCTTTTCGGCCAGCTC
>DAHVAN010000065.1 GCA_027314595.1 Actinomycetota bacterium
CGTACCATCTGGTGAGATCGGCCGCCGCGATGTAGTGAACGACAATGGTGGTCCCGGCCACTATCCGGCACTGCCGCGGCCCGGCGCCAAAGTCGCGCCCTGCGTTACCCAACACTGATCCTGACCCAGAACAACCGGATATGCCATGGCCTGGCTGCCTCTCCCGTCAGCTCTCTTCCCGACCAGGCGGGCATTAGCCACCCACCTGTCGCCTACCGGGTGGCACGGTTGCCGGTTTCCCCTGGTCAGGTGGTACAGGACCCGCAGCGGCGCGGGCAACCCCATTACCGGATTGAGACGTTCATCGCGATGGGGCGTGACCACTGGCTTGCGCTCGCACGGCGACGCGTCGCATCCGCAGCATGAGGGAGGCCGAGGGCGTGACCTTGCCTGACATATAGGTGGACAGGCGCGGGCGGGATGTGCCGAGCCGGAGCGCGAAGTCCTGCTGTGACAGGCCGGACCGGGCGACGAGGCCGCGTATCTCGTCCGCGACCTCGTCACGCTCCTCGTCGGCGGCGTCTTGGCGGGCCCTTTCGACGACGGTTGTCAGGAGTTCGGCGGTGCCATAGGGCTGGGACAGTTGCATGACTTCGAGGACCTGCTGAGCGACGGGCCCCCAGGGGTCGGCGCGGATGGCGGCGGCGAGCCGGCGCCAGTCGGGCAGTGTGCCGCGCTCAACGGCCGTGAGGATGCCCTCGAAGGGCCAGGTCTCGACGGGGTCGTCGACGGAGGCGGTGATGTTGCGGAACTTCAGCGCGCTCATCGTGTCATCTCCACGGCCAGTGACCGGCACACGCCGGTGACGTTTTCCCAGTCCGCCCAGCGGGCGTCGAGGTTCTTATAGCTGCCCAGCTGCCTGATCGTCCGCTGGTCCGCAGGACGGGGGGCGGCAAGCTGGCGGGCGAGCTGTGTCGCGACACCCTCCGCCCCGGGGCCGCGCTGGTCGGTGTAGTACTGGTCGATGGCACCGAGCACCTGGCCGGAATGCGGGACTCCGTAGCGGTCGGCCAGGGCCGCCACGTCGAGGTAGTCCCTGACCTGGTTGCGCCGGACGATCAGGTAGCCTTTGATCCGCAGTGTCTCCTGTGGCGTCGGCACGCGCAGATGCTGCCCGGACGGCAACTCCACCTCGGCAACCTCGAGCGGCCTGCTTCGGATGAGCTGGCGGACACCTGATTCGATTTCGCCGAGCTCGCCAAGGATGACCTTGCCAGGGGTGACCCTGTTGGTTACCCATCCCTGGGTAGCCTCTACCGCCTCGAGGACGGCGTCGAAGCGCGCATTCAGGTCCGCTAGCACGTGGTCGTGATCGAATGACGTGCGGTGGCTGGCCCACAGAGCCGCAGCCGAGCCGCCGACCAAGACAGCGTCAGGGACAACCGCCTGAAGACGCGCCGCCGACTCAAGCACGCGCACCAGGTCAGGACGGCTCAACCCCGGTGTCAGGTCCGCATCCTCATGCATTGGCACGACCTTCCCGTCAACTTCTTAATCATAGTATCAGATTTGATACATCGATGGAGAAGGGGCGTGTCGATGCCTCGTTTCTCTGAGGTCGCAGTCGCGTGGCCGGCCTCGCGTTCACGGAGTTCTACTGCGCGCATGTGGATGAGGTGACCCGGTTTGTGGCGGACCCTGCCGACGCCTGCTCCGAGCCTGCTTTCCCCGATCGGCAACCTAGTCCTCCACGATCCCGAGCGTGCACGGACAAGGCGCTCTTCCAGGCGGGCCCGGGCCTGCTGTCGCGACCCCGTCGATAACGCCTTCTTCCGCAGGGCTGAGGGGTTATCGTGCGCTATACCTTGACCGGGTCGCGGCCGGCCGGGACGGCTGCGGCGTGGCGGCCTGGCCGCGTGGGCCACCAGACGCGCTCGCCGATGGTGAGCAGGGCTGCTGGGACCAGCACGGTGCGGACGAGCAGGGTGTCGAGCAGGACGCCGATGGCCACGGCCGTCCCGACCTCGGTGAGGTAGACCGTGGGCTCCAGGACGAGGGCGGCGAAGGTGGCGGCGAGGACGACGCCGGCGGCCGTGATGACGCCCCCCGTGACGCTGAGCCCGCGCAGGGTGCCCTGCCGGGTGCCCAGGTGCCGGGCTTCCTCCCGGATGCGGGCGGCCAGGAAGATGTTGTAGTCGATGCCGAGCGCGACCAGGAAGATGAAGATGTACACCGGCACCTGCGACTCGATGCCGGAGTAGCCAAGACCGTAGCGCCACAGCAGGTCCGACAGGCCGAACGAGGCCGCGAAGCTGAGCGCGGTGGTGGCGACCAGTACCAGGGGAGCGACGACCGCCTGCAGGAGCAGGGCGATGACGACACCGATCGCGACCAGCACCAGCGGGATGAGCACGAGGGCGTCGTGGGCGGACGCCTGGGTGATGTCGTACTGGACAGCGGGATCGCCGCCCACCAGCGTGCCCGGCGCGTCGCGGTCGAGCTGCTGCCGCAGGTCCACGATCACGGCGTGCCCGCTCGCCCCGTAGGGCGAGACTGACATGATGACGAGGTAGTTGGCGTAGCTCCCCACCGGTGCGGCCGGGAGCACTTCAGCGACGTTTGGCGTGGCCCGGGCCACCGCGACGGCAGCCCCCGCCTGGCTCGGCGGGGCGAGGAGGTTGACGGGGTCGAGCAGGCCGGCCGGGAAGTGGTCAGCGACCAACTGCGCGCCGGCCATGCTGCCGGGATTGCCCTTTACCTGGGCGAGGTTGCTGTTGTCGATGCGCAGGGCGGCGAGCCCGGTACAGGCCACGCCGAGCAGCACCACGGCGGCGAGCGCGACCCGGGCCGGGTGGCGGGCGACCCGGGAGCCGATGCCTGACCACAGGCGGGCTTGCCCGCTCCCGGTCTGCCCGGCCACCGGGACGCGGGGCCAGAAGGCCGTCGGCCCGACGACCAGCAGGAGGGCGGGCAGGAAGGTGGTCTGGGCGAGCAGGGCCGAGACGATGCCCACGGCACCGACCGGGCCCAGGCCGTGCAGCGAGGCGGACTGCGCGGCCAGGAGGCAGATCATGGCGATGGTGACCGTGGCGGAGGACGCGAGCAGGGTCGGCAGGGTACGGCGCAGCGCGGCGGCCATGGCGTCCTCGGTCGTGGCGTGGCGGCACAGCTCTTCGCGGTAACGGTGGATGAGCAGCAGCGCGTAGTCACTTGCGGCGCCGAAGACCAGCACGATCAGGATATCGGACGACAGCGTGCTGACGGTGAGCCCGGCTCTGCCCAGGCCATGGGCCCCGGCCTGGGCGACTTGGATGGCCGCCACCGCGCTGAGCAGGGGAAAGAACCACAGCAGCGGGCTGCGATAGACCACGAAGAAGACCAGCGCCACGATCACCAGCGCGGTGAGCTCCAAGATGGTCGTGGTCGGAGTGCCCTGGTCGGCGGTCACGGCGGCCGGCCCGGTCACCTCGGCCCGCAGGCCGTCGCCCGCCCGGCTGGCCGGGCCGCCCACTGCCCCGCGGATCGCCCGCACCGCGGCCGTGTCGACACTGGCCTGGCTGTTCGCCGGTGCAGTGATGTTCGCCGTGAATAGCGCGGCCTGCCCGTCAGCCGACCGCTGGACCGGGCTGGGCGCGGCGAGCCCGTTCGCCTGCCCGGCCAGGCGCCCGACAGCGGCCCGGGCCGAGATGATCGCGGCCATATCGGTGTCGGTCAGGCCCTTGCCGCGGGCGAACACCACAAACGCGCTATCGGTTTGCGGCTGGCCCGAGCCGTGCCGGGTGGCCTGCTGGAGTTCCAGCGCAATGGCACGCGTCGAGGGCGCCGAGGCAGGCAGGTTGGCCGCGTTGCTGTCGTTGGTCACGCGGGACAGGCTGTTGGCGAGCGGGAACAGGAAAATGACGGCGATCAGCCAGACGATCATCAATGGCCAGCGCAGTCGGCGCAGCGTCCCGGCGAATCGACTTCCCGGGACCGGGCGCCTCGTTCGGCGGGCAATGGGCATATGACGGCTCCTTGTGGTCGGTTTCCTGACCTAAACCATCGCGCTCGCCGGCGACCGGAGCGCCTGCCCGCCGGGTGGATTTGCCCGCGTCCGGGTGGGACTCCGGTGTGAGCCGCAGGACGAGATCTCATACCGGAACTCCACCCTCGGGCCGGTGACCTGGTGCCGCCGCGCTCCTACCGTCAGTCGTGCCTTCGGCTATCATCCGAGCCGCTTTGGAGCGATAATGAAGATCGTGCTATGGGCGGCGAATGTAGCGGTACGCGCCGCCCTGCTGGTGATCGTGGCCTATGTCAGCTTCACGCGGCCCTGGCCTGGCGCCTGGCAATTCGGGGTGGTGGTCGCCGCGGCTGCTGCGGCGACCGTCCAGCTTGTGCTGTGGGTACCCGCCGACCTCCCGGCGCGGGGCCACCTTCGATATGCCTTCCTGCTGCCGTATGCCCTCGCTGCCGTCACGATCACGTGCAGCATGGCCGCCGCCACGTCGATGGGCGGAGAGTTTGAGATTCAGGCGGTTCTCGCCACCCTGATGGCGGCAAGCGACACCAGCTTGGCCGCCGGGCTGACCGTAGCGGGCCTGGGGATACTCGCATGCGAGGTGATGGGGCTGCTGGGCACGGGCGCCACAACCACCCTCGAACACCCCGCCATCCTGATCGTCACCTGGTTGGTCGGGCGCGACCTGCTCGCGCGCCAGGTGAAGGCCGAGCAGTCGGCAGCCTTGCTGGCCAAGGCGGACCAGCTCCGCGAGGAAGAAGCCAAGGTGGCTGCGCTGGATGAGCGCGCCCGGATCGCCCGGGAGATCCACGACGTACTCGCTCACTCCCTGGGCGCCCTGGGACTGCAGATCCAGGCCGCCCAGGCCATTCTCACCACGCAACACGACGAGGGACAGGCGGTGGAACTCCTGGCCCAGGCTCGCCGGCTGGCCACCGACGGGCTGAACGAGACCCGGCGGGCCGTGCACGCCCTGCGCGGCGAGACCCGGCCGCTCACGGACGGGCTGGCCGAGCTCAGCACGGAGCACCAGCGCCGTCATGGCGCCCGGGTGACCTTCGAAGTCAGCGGCGAGCCACGTCCGCTGCCGCCCGATGCCGGGCTTGCGCTGACCAGGACCGCGCAAGAGGCGCTGGTTAACACGGCCAAGCACGCTCCGCACCAGCCCGTGGACATCCGCCTCGACTATGCCGACGCCCACACCACCCTCGCGGTGACCAACCAGCTAGCCAGGGACGCCGGCGGCGATCACGGACCCGAGCTGGTCACGGTCGATGGTGGGTACGGCCTGGCTGGGATGCGAGAACGGATCCTCCTCGCGGGCGGCACGCTAACCGCCGGGCGAAACGGCAGCGACTGGACCGTCGTGGCGAGGATTCCGCGGTGACCGGGCATCCCGGCGTGCCCGCGCCGCTGCGCATCGTCGTCGCCGACGACCAGGCAAGCGTGCGTGAAGGACTCGTGGTCCTGCTCGGCACGGTCCCCGAGATCGAGGTCGTCGCCTCTGCGGCCAACGGCGAGGAGGCCATCCGGCTCGTCGCCGAGAAGAGCCCCGACGCGATCCTCCTCGACCTGAACATGCCCGTGCTCGACGGAATCGAGGCTACCCGCCGGCTGACCAGGCAGTACCCCGGCGTCGCCGTCGTGGTCCTGACGACCTATGCCGATGACTCGTCGGTCCTGGCCGCGCTGCAGGCCGGCGCGCGCAGCTACCTCACTAAGGACGCCGACTGCGCCGACATCGTCGCTGCGCTGCGCAGCGCGGCCACCGGCCTGTCGGTCATCGACCCCGCCGCCCGCGCCGCGCTGCTCGCCGCCGCCGCGTCCCGACCGGAGAACCCGCCCGGGCAGAAGCCCTCAGAGAAACTGCCCGACGGGCTGACCCTGCGCGAGGCCGAGATCCTCTCCATGATCGCCCGGGGCATGAACAATCCTGACATCGCCGCCGAACTCTACATCAGCACTCAAACCATCAAGAGCCACATCAACCGGATCTTCGCCAAAACCGGATCGGCCAACCGCACTGCCGCGATCCGCTACGCCCGCGACCACCATCTCGGATAGCGGCCCCCGGACCCGGCTCGCGACGACCGCCCCGCCACATGAACTCCGCGCACCGCT
>DAHVAN010000070.1 GCA_027314595.1 Actinomycetota bacterium
GATCCGGCCGCCCCGGCGCGGCCGGATCCGCCGGCGCCGCCCGCCGTTTCCCGCCAACCGGAAGCTTCTTGTCGCTGGCTGTGAAAGACTTGAACATGTGCTGCCCTAACGTAGCGCGCTGACGGTCGAAGCATAGTGGCGGACAGCGGATGCGGCGCACACGCTCTGTTCCGCATTCTTTGTATCGGCGGAAACTCGTCTGAGGGCACTGTGCGCGATATCATGCCATGGTCGTCCGCTTGCAACGGCGAATGCGCGTGCAGACGGCACGTGCACCAGGCTACTGGGTGGTGAGGGAGTGCAGGTGAGGGGGGAGCACCGGCCCGTCCGAGGGCCCGAAGGGGGCTCGCGATGAGCCTGGGCCCGCCCGGGGGTGCGGCCCCGGCAGGCGGTCCTACGGTGCTGCGCATCCTGCTCGGCGCGCAACTTCGCCGCCTGCGGGAGTCGGTCGGCATTTCCCGCGAGGACGCCGGCTACCATATCCGCGCCTCTGGCTCCAAGATCAGCCGGATGGAGCTTGGCCGGGTCTCCTTCAAGGAACGTGACGTCACCGACCTGCTCGAACTGTACGGAGTCACCGACGGCGCCGAGCGCGAAAAGCTCGTGCAGCTCACCCACGAGGCCAACGCGCCCGCCTGGTGGCAGAAGTACCAGGACGTGGTGCCCGACTGGTTCGCCGTGTACGTGGGGCTGGAGGAGGCCGCGCAGCTCATCCGCATCTACGAGGTGCAGTTCGTGCCCGGCCTGCTGCAGACCGAGGACTACGCGCGCGCCGTCGTCCAGCAGGGCGCGCCGGGCCTGGATGCCGCCGAGGTGGACCGCCGCGTCGCCGTCCGGATGGGACGGCAGAAGCTGTTCAGCAAGGACAACCCGCCCCGGCTGTGGGCCATCGTGGACGAGGCGGCGCTGCGCCGCCCGATGGGCGGCCGCGACGTGCTCGCGGCGCAGATCGAGCGGCTGATGGACGTGGTCGGCGAGCCTCACGTCACGCTTCAGGTGATGCCGTTCAGGTATGGTGGTCACGCGGCCGACGGCGGCTCGTTCACGATCATGCGGTTCCCGGAAGCGGACCTGCCCGACATGGTCTACATGGAGTACCTCACCGGCGCGCTCTACCTTGACAAGCCAGACGAAGTCGAACGGTACGCTGCGGTGATGGAACGGCTCTCGGTCGCCGGGACCTCACCGGACCGGACGAGGGAGCTGCTGGCCTCGATGCTGAAGGAGATCTGAAACCGTGGCAGCGGGCGACGGCGCCATCTACAACGGCATGCCCGCGGGCGACCTGACTGATGTCCAGTGGCGCCGCGCGGGCGCGGGCGGCGACGGCGTCGAGATGGCGCGGCTGCCCGGCGGGCAGATCGCGGTGCGGAATTCCGCCGACCCCGGCGGCCCCGCCCTGATCTACACGCGGGCGGAGATCGAGGCGCTCATCGGCGGCGCGCAGGACGGGGATTTCGACGCGCTTCTTGCCTGAAGAGGCCGTCTCCCCGGCCCCAGCTTCACAACCGCTATCCCGAACGGATCGGCGGTTGCTCTGGTGGGAGATCGTCTCCGTCTTCGCCGTGTCGCTCGGCGCGAGCGGTGTCTACGCGTTCGTCTCCTTCATCGGCTCGCTCACCGCCAGGCAGGCGCTGAGCACCCAGCACGTCGTGCTCAACGGCTCGCAGGCGCCCGGCCGCCCGGTACTTGACCTGTTCCTGCAGCTGGTGTCCCTGGGCAGCGCGGCGGCGCCGGTGCTGCTCGTGTTCTACCTGCTGGCGAGGAACGGCGAGGGCCCGTCCGCCATCGGCGTCGACTTCAGGCAGCCCGGCCGCGACCTGCGGCGCGGCGCGGGGCTCGCCGCCCTCATCGGCGGCAGCGGGCTCGGCCTTTACCTCATCGCGTACAAGCTGGGCATCAGCCTGAACGTCGTGGCGGAGAACCTGCCCGACGTCTGGTGGCGGATCCCGGTGCTGCTGCTTTCCGCCTTGCAGAACGGGCTTCTCGAAGAGGTCGTGGTACTCGGTTACCTGCTGACCAGGCTGCGCCAGCTCGACGTGCCCGTGGCCGCCGCCGTCGCGATCAGCGCCGCCGTGCGCGGCTCCTACCACCTGTACCAGGGGCTTGGCGGCTTCACCGGCAACGCGATCATGGGCGTGATCTTCGCGGCGCTGTTCCTGCGCTGGCGGCGCGCCGCCCCGATGGTCGTCGCGCACACGCTGATCGACGCGGTGGCGTTCGTCGGCTACGCCCTGCTGGTGGGCCACGTGTCGTGGCTGCCCTGATTTCACGCGTTTCCCGTGACGAGCGCGGCGAGGGCGGCGGCGTCCGGCTTGGAGTCCCCGGACCGCCAGGCGACGTGCAGGTCCGGACGGACCAGGATCTGCCGGTGCCCGGCGTAGACCGCCTGCGCGGTCGCTGACGTCACCTCGGCCACCTCAAGCGGCGCCCCGAGACGGCCGAACGCGTTCGCCAGCTCCCTGGCGTACCGCAGCGCGCTCGCGTCGGAGGACACCGGCAGGAGCAGCAGCGTGTACCCGCTGCCGAGCATGTCGTGCAGCGGGGTGCCGTCGTCGAGCCAGATGTGCGGCAGCCGCGCGCCCGGCCAGGTGCTCGGGGCGTACCGGTAGCCCGCCGGGTCCGGTGCGCTGGCCCTGGGCGTCCCCTCGGCCGGCGCGATGACCGGTGAGCCGGTGTACCGGTAGCCGCGCTCGGTCCCTGGCAGGTCGGCGTGCCAGCGCTCATCCGTCGCGGCCTGGGCGAGCAGTTGCCGGCACTGCGCCCCCTCGAGCGTGTCGTCCATGATTTCCGGGCGCCACTGGGCGCGCCACCGGCGTTCGGCCTGCGCGGCGGCGAACGAGGCGGTGATGGCCTGCGCCGCGACCGGCCGCCGTTCCGCCTCGTACGACCGCAGCAGGGCCGGCCCGGCCCAGCCTTTCAGCGTGCCCGCCAGCTTCCAGGCCAGGTCCGCCGCGTCGCCGACGGCGACGCTCAGGCCGAGGCCGCCGGCGGTGCTCGCCGGGTGCGCCGCGTCCCCGGCAAGGAAGACCCGGTCCGCGCCGTGCGCCGGCCCGTCGGCGTAGCGCTCGGCGAGCAGCAGGTTCTGCTGCCATTCGCCCTCGTGCAAGATCTTGTAACTGGGCGGCTGAAGCTGGCCGGCCACCGCCTCGAACAGCGCTGACATCGGCGGGCCGCCCTCCGGCGCCTGGAGCACGAAGTGCTGCGTGTCGTCCTGGACGACGACCGTGCAGGGCAGCTCGCCGACGATGTCGTACTGGATGGCCCGGGCGGCCCGGCCGCCGGGGCTGCCGGGGCTGCCGGGCCCGGCGGGCCCGGCGGGGAGCCGTTCGAACAGGTCTGGGCAGTAGATGAGCGCCTGCCGCAGCGTGTGCCGGGTCTGGCCGCGCATCCCGATGCCGAGCGTCCCGCGCACGGTGCTGTTCGCGCCGTCGCAGCCGACCAGGTATCTCGCGCGGTAGGTCCTGAGCCTGCTGCCGGTCTGCACCATCGCGGTCGCGGTCCCGCCGGCGAGAGCGAAGTCGATGAGCTCGGCGCCGAACCGGACCGTCACTCCCGGCGTCGCCTCGGCGATCTCGCGCAGCAGCGGCTCGAGCGTGTACTGCGACAAGATCACGTGCGGCTCGAGCGGCATCGTCCCGTCGTTGACCTCGAACCCGGCCGCGAGCACCTCCGCCACCTGCGGGTACCGGTGCCGCACCAGCGGCGTGGCCAGCGAGCCGGCGCAGATCAGCACGTCAAGCGAGGCCTCAGCGGGCAGCCCGGCGTCGCGCAGCCGTCCCGAGATGCCCAGCCGCCTGAAGATCTCCATCGCGCGGGCCCCGATCCGCTGCGCGCCAGGCACCCGCGCGGGCGCGGGCCTGGCGTCGATGACCTCGCAGCGGACGCCAAGCCGGCCGAGGCTGATCGCAAGCGTCAGGCCGGCCGGACCGCCGCCAGCGATCAGCACCGGGATGTCCGGACTTGGCCCCGCTACCAGGTTCTCACCGGCCCTCCCCCAGACGGCTTGACGCTCCACTGATGTGTCGTTATCGTGACCTGACAATCACATTATGACTTAGTGAGAAAGACATCATTGGCCACTGATTCAGCTGTACGAACACCCGAGCCACCTGGATCGTCCGGGGGGTCCGGGACGCCCGGCGCATCCCGGACCCCTGGGCCGGCCGGCGCCGCCTCGAACGGCGCTTCCGCCGCTTCCAGCCCAGGCGCTGAAGGCGCTCGCCGGGTGCTGGCGGTGCTGCAGGCATTCTCGCCGCAGAGCCACACGCTTACCGCGAGGGACCTGGCCGAGTCCACCGGCATCCCGTTGCCCAGCATGTACCGTTATATCGCGCTGCTGCGCGAAACGGGGCTGCTTGTCGGCGATGACCATGGCGCTTACCACCTGTCGGCCCGGCTGATATCGCTCGCCAGGGCCGCGGAGGCGGCCGAGTCGATCATCGAGATCGCCGATCCGGTGATGCGCCGGCTGATGGCCGACTGCGATGAAACGGTCATCCTGGTGCGGCTGATCGGCCGGGTTCCGGTGTGCGTGCACCGGGTCGAGTCCTCGCACCACTTGCGCGCCACGTTCGAGCCGGGACAGCCGCTGCCGCTGGAGCACGGCGCGAGCGGCAGGGTGCTGCTCGCGGGGCTGTCGCCGCAGGTCAGGCGGGACTACCTCGCCTCGCTCGCGGGGACGGACCCCGAGCTGGCCAGGCGCCTGGAGACATCCGTCGCGCAGGCCGCCGAACGCGGCTGGGCGGTCAGCGAGGAGGAGATCGACCGCGGGGTATGGGCGGCGTCCGCGGCGGTGACCGACGGGCGCTCCACCGTGGCGGCGCTGACCGTGCCGTCCCCGCTGGTCCGGGCGCCGGCGCAGTTGCAGGACCGGCTGCTCGGCCAGGTGCGCGCGGCGGCCAGGGAGGCCAGCGAACTGTTGCGCGCCGCCGTGCGGAGTTAGCCGGCGCTACCGCGTGACGATGCCGCCGACAGGCCGTTATCCTGCGGACATGCCGGAATGCAACCGTTCGCCCGAAACAGCACGCCGCCGTTCCGGCACGGACGCCGACCTGTCGCTGCCGGTGGCCGGACTCCGGGAGGCGATGGCCGGCGGCAGGCTCACCGCGACGGCGCTGACCCGGCATTGCCTTGACAGGATCGAAGAGCTGAACCCCGCGCTGCACGCCGTGATCTCGGTGAGCCCTGACGCGCTGGCGCAGGCGGCGGCCTGCGACCAGGCCTGGGCGTCCGGCCAGCCGCGCGGCCTGCTCGAGGGCATCCCGGTGCTTGTCAAGGACAACGTCCAGGTGGCGGGCATGCCGACCACGGCCGGATCGCCGGCGCTGCTGCCGGCCCGGCCGGCCGACGCCTTCATCGTCTCCAGGCTGCGCGCGGCCGGCGCGGTGATCCTGGCGAAGGCGAACCTGTCGGAGTGGGCGAACTTCCGCTCGTCCCACTCGAGCAGCGGCTGGTCCACGCTCGGCGGCCAGACCGCCAACCCGTACGCGCTCGACCGCAGCCCGTCGGGGTCGAGCTCGGGGTCGGCGGCCGGGGTGTCCGCCGGCCTGGCGCCGGTCGCCGTGGGCACGGAGACGGACGGCTCGATCGTCTCACCGTCGAGCGTGTGCGGCGTGGTGGGCATCAAGCCGACCGCCGGCCTTGTCAGCCGGACCGGCATCGTGCCGCTGTCCCCGGTGCAGGACACCGCCGGACCCATCGCGACGTCGGTGGCCGACGCCGCCGCGATGCTGTCGGTGCTGGCCGCCGCCGACCCGCTCGATCCCGCCGTGGCCCGCGCCGATCATCATCCCGAACGGTCCCTTGGTTCCCGCGGCTACACCGGCTTTCTCGATCCGGGAGCGCTCGAAGGCGCCCGGATCGGCATCTGGCGCGCCGCGTCGGCGCGGGCGGACGCCGCGACGGCCGGGCTGCTGCAGGCCGCGGTGGAGCGACTGCTCGCCCTGGGCGCGAAGCTGGCCGACCCGGTGGACCTGCCCGGCGTGGACAAGATCACCAAGCCCGAGTTCGAGGCGCTTGAGTACGAGTTCAAGTCCGGGATCAACGCCTACCTGCACTCCCTGGCCGGGCAGGAAGAGGCGGCCGCGGGCGTGCCCGGCGTGCCCGGCGGCGTCCCCGGCATGCCCGGCTCGCTGGCCGAACTGATCAAGTTCAACGAGCGCAACGCCGGCCTGGTGCTGTCCCGGTTCGGACAGGAGATATTCCACGCGGCCGAGGCGACGAGCGGCGACCTGAGCGACCCCGAGTACCTGGAATTGCGCGGTGCCGCGAACAGGCTCGCGGTCAGCGCGCTCGAGACCCCGATGGCCGAGCACCGGCTTGACGCCATCTTCTCGCTGACGGCGAACCCGGCCTGGCTCACCGACTACGTGCTCGGGGACCACAGCGTGTTCGGCGCCTCGCGGCCGGCGGCGGTCGCCGGCTGGCCGGCGATCAGCGTCCCGTTCGGCTACGTGTCCGGGCTTCCCGTGGGGGTGACGTTCGCCGGCCCCAAGTGGACCGAGCCGAGGCTGATCGGCTTGGCCTACGCCTTCGAGCAGGCCACCGCCGCCCGCCGCCCCCCCGCCTTCCCCTGCAGCGTCACCGCCCGCACTCCCGTCACATAGCCGCCCGCCCCCGCGGCCCGTCGCGCCTGCCCGGCCCCTGCGGCCCGTCGCGCATGCCCGGCCCCTGCGGCCCGTCGCGCCTGCCCGCCCCCTCAGGGCGCGCTCCGGCGCTGATCCCCGGCTCCGCCCCGCCGGGCCTTCCCGAAAGGCACGATAACCTGACGATCATGGATGCATGGCGTGGTGCTGAGGTTCCTGTTCTGCCCGGCCCGGGGGTCGAACCGCGGCTGCGTGACACGGTGACCGGCGAGCTGACGGTCGCGGCGACAGGGCACCGGGCGACGCTGTACGCCTGCGGGATCACGCCCTACGACGCCACGCACATGGGTCACGCCGCGACGTTCACCGCGTGGGACCTGCTGATCCGCGCCTGGCTCGACGTCGGGCATGACGTCACCTACGCGCAGAATGTCACCGACGTCGACGACCCGCTTCTCGAGCGCGCCGACCGCGACGGCGAGGACTGGCGGGAGCTGGCCCTGAGGGAGACCGACGGGTACCGCCGGGACATGGAAGCGCTTCGGGTGCTGCCCCCGGCGCACCTGATCGGCGCGGTCGAGGCGCTGCCGCTCATCGACCGGTTCGCCGAGCGGCTCGCCGCCCGCGGCGCGCTGTACGACCTCGATGGCGACGTCTATTTCGCCCGGGGAGCCGACGCGCTGTTCGGTTCCCTGTCGGGCCCTGGCACCGTCTGCGACCTGTCGCTTGCGCAGATGACCGAGCTGTCGGGGGAGCGCGGCGGCGATCCCGGCCGGGCGGGCAAGAAGGACCCGCTCGACGCCCTGGTCTGGCGGACCGAACGTCCCGGAGAGCCCGCCTGGGACTCACGCTTCGGCCGCGGCCGTCCCGGCTGGCACGTGGAGTGCGCCGCGATCGCGGCGCACTACCTCGGCGTCGCCTTCGACGTGCAGGCAGGCGGCAGCGACCTGGTGTTCCCGCATCACGAGCTGTGCGCCTCGCACGCCCGGGTAGCCTGCGGGCCGTCGGTCCCGGGAGCCGACGGCCCGCAGGCCCGGGCCTTCGCCCGGGTGTACGCGCACTCCGGGATGGTCGCCTGCCACGGCGCGAAGATGTCCAAATCCCTGGGCAACCTGGTTTTCGTCGGCCGCCTGCGCGAGTCCGGCATCGACCCGATGGCGATCCGCCTGGCCTTGCTCGCGCACCACTACCGTTCCGACTGGGAGTGGACCGACCCGGTGCTCGCCCAAGCGCAGGCCCGCCTCTCCCGCTGGCGAGCGGCCGCCTCCCCCCCGTCCGCCTCCCCCCCGTCCGCCTCCCCCCCGTCCGCCTCCCCCCCGTCCGCCTCCCCCCCGTCCGCCTCCCCCCCGTCCGCCTCCCCCCCGTC
>DAHVAN010000077.1 GCA_027314595.1 Actinomycetota bacterium
CGCGGTGACCGCCGCCGGGCTCGTCCGGGGCGTGCGCGACGCCCGCCGCGCCGGCCAGGCCGGTCAGGCCGGTCAGGCCGGTCAGGCCGGTCATGCCCGCCAGGGCCGACCGGGCGCCGCCGGCCCCGGGCACGCTGAACAGCATCGGGTCCGGCACGCCGCTGGACGGCATGTCGGGCAGCGTGGCCGGCAGGTGGAGCATGAACGTGCTGCCCCGGCCGAGGTCGCTTTGCGCGGTGATCTTGCCGCCGAGCAACGCGCTGACCTCGCTCGCGATGGACAGCCCGAGGCCGGTGCCCCCGTACCTGCGGCTGAGCGTGCCGTCCCCCTGCTGGAACGCCCCGAAGATCGCGGCCAGGTTCTCCGGCGCTATGCCGATGCCGGTGTCGGTGACCGCGAACACCACGACGCCGGGATCGGTTGACGACGGCCTGACCCGCATCGCCACCTGGCCGCGCTCGGTGAACTTGACCGCGTTGGACAGCAGGTTGCCGAGCACCTGCCGCAGCCGCTGCCGGTCGGTGTCAAGCTCGGCCGGCGCCGACAGGGCGATCTCCACGGTGAAGTCGAGCCCCTTCTCCGCGGTCAGCGGGCCGAAGGTCGTCCGCAGGTCATCGAGCAGGCCGGCGAGCGGGAACCGCTCCGCCCGCACGTCCATCCGGCCGGCCTCCACCTTGGACAGGTCGAGGATGTCGTTGATGAGCTGCAGCAGGTCCGACCCCGCCGAGTGGATGACCCGCGCGTACTCCACCTGCTTGGCGGTCAGGTTGCTGCCCGGGTTCTGCGCCAGCAGCCGGGCCAGGATGAGCAGGCTGTTCAGCGGCGTGCGCAGCTCGTGCGACATGTTCGCGAGGAACTGCGACTTGTACTGCGAGGCAAGCGCGAGCTGCCGGGCGCGCTCCTCGATCTCGGCCCTGGCCCGCTCGATCTGCGTGTTCTTCGCCTCGATGTCCTGCTTGCGCGCCGCGAGCTGCGCGGCCTTTTCCTCCAGGTCCGCGTTGGACGTCTGCAGCTCCTCCGAACGCGCCCGCAGCTCCGCGGTCAGCCGCTGCGACTGCTCGAGCAGCATGTCGGTGCGGGAGTTCGCGATGATCGCGTTGACGCTCACGCCGATCGACTCCGACAGCTGCCCGAGGAAGTCGATCTGGATCGGCGTGAACGTGGTGAACGACGCGAGCTCGATGACGCCCATCACCTGGTCCTCGAACAGGATGGGCAGCACCGCCAGGTTGGCGGGCGGCGCCTCGCCGAGGCCCGAATTGATCTTGATGTAGCCCTGCGGGATCTTCTCGACCACGATCGGCCGCCTGCTCTTGGCGACCTGGCCGATGAGCGACTGGCCGATCCGGTACTGGATCGGCGCGTCCTTGTCCGCGCGCAGGCCGTATCCGGCGATAAGCCGCAGCCTGGTCTCGCCGCCGGAGCCCTCGGCCAGGAAGAACGTCCCGTGCTGCGCGCCGAGCAGCGGCGCGAGCTCCTCCATGATCAGGTCGGCGACGACCTCGAGGTCCCGGTGGCCCTGCATCATCGACCCGATCCTGGCCAGGTTCGTCTTCAGCCAGTCCTGGTCGCGGGAGGCCTGCACCGTCTCGCGCAGCGACCGGACCATCGCGTTGATGTTGTCCTTGAGCTCGGCGACCTCGCCCTCGGCGTCGACCGAGATCGTCCTGGTCAGGTCGCCGGCCGCGACCGCGCTTGTCACCTCGGAGATCGCGCGCACCTGCCTGGTCAGGTTGCCGGCCAGCTCGTTGACGTTCTCCGTCAGCCGCTTCCAGGTGCCGGACACGCCCTCCACCCCGGCCTGCCCGCCGAGCTTGCCCTCCCGGCCCACCTCCCTGGCCACCCTGGTGACCTCGGCGGCGAAGGCGGAAAGCTGGTCGACCATGGTGTTGATGGTGGTCTTCAGCTCCAGGATCTCCCCGCGCGCGTCCACGTCGATCTTGCGCGTCAGGTCGCCCTGCGCGACCGCGGTGGTGACCTGGGCGATGTTCCGCACCTGGTTGGTCAGGTTGTCCGCCATCGAGTTGACGTTGTCGGTCAGGTCCTTCCAGGTCCCCGACACGCCGTGCACGACCGCCTGGCCGCCGAGGTTGCCGTGGGTGCCGACCTCGCGCGCGACCCGGGTGACCTCGTCGGCGAAGGCGGAAAGCTGGTCGACCATCGTGTTGAGGGTCGTCTTGAGCTCGAGGATCTCGCCGCGCGCGTCCACCGCGATCTTCTGGGTGAGGTCGCCCCTGGCCACCGCGGTGGCCACCTGGGCGATGTTGCGCACCTGCGTGGTGAGGTTGCCGGCCATCGCGTTGACCGACTCGGTCAGTTCCCTCCAGGTGCCTGACACGCCGGGCACGTGCGCCTGGCCGCCGAGCTTGCCCTCGGTGCCGACCTCGCGGGCGACCCGCGTGACCTCGGCGGTGAACTGGTCGAGCTGGTCGGCCATGGCGTTGAACACCGTGGCTATCTGGTCGACGAGCGGGTCGCCGGTGAGGGCCAGACGCCTGCTGAAGTCGCCGCCGCGGACCGCTGTCAGGCCGGCGAGCAGCTGCTCCAGGGCCGGACTGTCGAGCCGCGGCTGCTGGCGATCGGCATCTGTCATCGGCTCCTCCCAAGCTCGGCCGGCCAGGCGGGTCCGCCACAGCCGTGACCGTTCAACGATAGCCGTCCCGCCAGGAGCCGGGGCGGCGGGAATACGCGCCGGGACATGGCGCTGCCGTCGTGAAGCGTTAAAATTCACTCCCTACCGAACGGTGGCGTGCCGTCTGTCCGGAGCGAAGTCTCAAGCCAGAATATTAATTTCCTGCGACGATGATACGGTCCGCGGATCGCGATGAGCCGGGGGCGGGAGGCGGTGATCGTGGCTGACAGCGGTGCGGACCTGCCGCGGCTGGTCGCGGTGGTCGAGCGCCAGCGGCGCGAGCTGGCCGCGGCGAGTGAGCGGGAGAGCGCGGCCGCCGTCCTGGCGATGGCCAGGGGCGCGCTGATGGAGCGCCTGCGCTGCGGGCCGGCCGAGGCCGCGCTGCAGCTCGCGGACATGGCAGCCGCGGCCGGGCTGCCGCTGCCAGAGATGGCGGCCGCCGTGCTCGGGCAGGAGCCGCCGCGGCACCCGCGGGGCACGGCGGCGGAGCCGCCCTCCGGGCTCGACCCGCTCGACCTGGCGGGCCTGGCGGCGGCCGAGCGGGCCGCCGACGGCGCGGAGCTGGTCGGGGCGCTCGCCGGGCAGTTGCGCCAGCGGTTCGGCGTGGCGGGCCTGGCGGTGTGGCTGCTCGAGGCCGACGGCGCCCGGGAGATGGCCGGCGCCCACGGCCTGGGCGGCACCGAGGCCAGCCGGTGGCGGCGGCTGCCGCCGCAGTTCGACTGCCCTCAGCAGCGCGTGGCGGCCACGGGCCAGGACCTGTGGTGGCCCGGCGGCCCGCCGGGCGGGGACGGGGTCCCGGCTGCCCCGTGGGCGGGCCGGGACGCGGCGCGCGCGGTGCTGGCGCTGCGGGACCGCTCAGGGAACCCGCTCGGCGTGGTCCAGGCCTGGTGGCAGGCCCCGCACGGCGAGTTCGACGACGGCGTCCTCGAACGGCTGTCCGCGACGGTCGCCGGGTTCGCCCAGCTGCTCGCCGTGCGGCTGGCGCACGGCCCGGTCGGGCCGGCCGTGCCCTCGCCCGCGGTGCTCGCTGCCCTGGATGAGATCGCCGGCTCCCTGCTGCTCGTCCGGCCGCTGCGGGACCGCGACGGCACGGTCGCGGATTTCGCGATCACGCGCGTCAGCGACCGATACGCCGACCCGGCGGGCCGCCCGGCCGGCGAGCTGGCCGGGGTGACGCTGCTCGAGGCCTACCCGGCGTCGACGTCAGGCGATGGCCTGTTCGCCAGGGCCGTACGGGTGCTCGCAAGCGGCCGCGCCGAATACGTGCCCGGCGTCGTCACGGCCCCGCTGACCGGTGCGGCGGACGCGGTCGCGGTCCAGGACCTGCGCGCCGCGCCGTTCTTCGGCCAGGTCGTGCTCACCTGGCGCCCGGCGGGCGAGGGCGACCGGCTGGCCGGACTGCTCGGGCACGCCGAGCGCCTGGGCCGGATGGGCGGCTGGGAAGAGAACCTCGGCACCGGCGCCGTGCGCTGGACCGAGTCCGCGTTCGCCCTCTTCGGCCTTGACCCGGCGCGGTCGGCGCCGATCCGCACCGCCGAGCTGCACAACTTCGTGATCGCGGCGGACCGCGCGTGCGTCCAGCGGTTCAGGCAGTCGCTGCTGCGGCGCCGCGAACCCGACGTGGCGGTCTTCCGCATCCTGCGGCCGGGCGACCTGGTGATCAGGCAGATCCGGATCTTCGCCGAGCCCGTCGTCGCGGGCGGCGCGGGCGGCGCGGGCGGCGAGGTCGTGGCGCTGCGCGGCGCCTTCCAGGACGTCTCCGCCCACTACCACACCCAGGTCGCGCTCGCCGCGACCCGGGACCAGCTCGCCGACATCGAGCAGCGCGCGGAGCAAGAGCACCAGCTCGCGATCCGCCTGCAGCGCGCCATCATGCCGGCGGACCCGCCGCCGGTCGAGGTGGCGGGCGTCAACGTCGCGGTGCGCTACCGCCCGGCGGAGCCCGGGCACCTAGTGGCCGGGGACTGGTACGACGCGCTGCTGCTGCCGGACAAGCAGCTGCTGCTCGTGGTGGGCGACATCACGGGGCACGGCATCGACGCGGTCACCGGCATGGTCGCGGCGCGCAACGCGCTGCGCGGGCTCGCCGCGACGGGGGCGTCCCCCGGCGAGCTGCTCAGGCACCTCAACCACGCCGCCTGCCATCTCACCGAGGGAATCGCGGGGACGGTCGTGTGCGGGCATTACGACCCTGACACCCGCCTGCTGCGGTGGGCCAGGGCCGGGCACCTGCCGCCGATCCTGGTCCGCGACGGCAAGGCGGACATGCTGCCGCTGCCAGGAGGCGTCCTCCTCGGCCTGGACCCGGACGCCCGCTACGACGAGGCCGAGCTCCAGCTGCGGGCCGCCGACACCCTGCTGCTGTTCACCGACGGGCTGATCGAGCGCCGCACGCGCTCGATCAGCGACGCGCTCGGCGACTTCGCGGCGGCCGCCATCCCCGCGGACCGGGACCCGGCGGCGCATGCCGACCGCATCCTGTCCAGCGCCCTGTCCGACACCGGCGACGACGCGTGCCTGGTCGTGGTCCGGATCCTGTGAGCCACGCCGTCCGCGATAGCCGCCCGCCCGCGCGATAGCCACGCCACCGTTCGGATGTGGTCCGCTCTTGACCTTCACCGGGCGGTGCCGGGCAGCCGGAAGCCGGCGATGGCGCCGCCTGCTGGCTTGTTGCGGGCGCTGGCGGCGCCGCCGTGCGCGACGGCGATCGCCGAGACGATGGCCAGCCCGAGGCCGGCGCCGCCCCCGTCACGCGAGCGGCCGCTGTCGGGGCGCCGGAATCGCTCGAAGGCGTGCGGCAGGAAGTCCGGCGGAATGCCCGGGCCGTCGTCGCGGACCTCGACGCGGATGTCCGGCCCGGCTTCGGCCGCGGCGACCACGATGACCGATCCGCGGGGCGCGAAGCGCAGCGCGTTGCCCAGCAGGTTGTCGATGGCCTGCCTGACCCGGTCCGGGTCGATCCAGGCCCGGGTTCCCGGCGGCACGTCGACGCGGCAGCTGACGCCCGCCGCGGTCAGCCGGGCGGCGGCGAGCTCGTCGCGCCCGCGGAGTCGTCGTCGCGGCCGGAGATGGCCGCGACCTGCCGGCGCAGCCGCTCGACGGGCGACAGCGCCGCGCGCGCCAGCCAGTACGCTCCGAGGCCCGCGATGGCGACGAACGCCGCGCCGCCGATGGCCAGCCCCCGCGCCACCTGGCGCTGCGTCGCGTCGTAGGCCTCCAGGGAGACGGCGGCGATCGCGACCCAGCCAGGATGACCGGCCAGCGGCGCGGCGGTGACCCGTGTCCGCTCCTCCTCGGCCGTGCGGGTCACCCACAGCTGGGCGCGCCTGGCCTGGCTGAGCTGTGCCGCGGTCAGCGGCGGCGCGCTGCCCGCGTCGGGGCTGGCGCCGCTGACCCGGCCGTCGGGGCCGACGACCTGGACGACGTACTCGCCCGGCAGCGCGTTCGCGGCCGCCGGCGGCGCGCCTTGCGGCTGGCGCCCGTGTGACGAAAGGCCCGCGGACGGCAGTCCTTCGGCCCGGGCACTACGGCGGCCTCCCGGCGCATGCTGAAGCCATGAGGGGCTTTCGTGTCGCCGCCTGGCTGGCCAGGCGGTCCTCGTGGCTGCTGCTGATCGTCACGGCCGCATGCCTGGCCGCCGGAGGCGTGGCCTGGCTGGCGGGCGCGCGGGGCTTCGCGGACGGGGCCTGGCTCGCCGCGGCGGCGGTGGGCCTGGGCTACGCGCTCTGGTCCGCCGCCGACGCCATCCGCCACGGCCGGCTCGGGGTGGACGTGATCGCGCTGCTCGCGCTCGCCGGCGCCGCCGCCGTCGGCGAACTGCTGGCCGCCGCGGTGATCAGCCTGATGCTGACAAGCGGGCGGACCCTGGAGGCGTGGGCATCGCACCGCGCGCGGCGCGACCTGAGCGCGCTGCTCGACAGGGCTCCGCGAAACGCGCGCCGCTATCGCGGGGACCAGATGGAGACCGTGCCGCTGGAGGAGATCGCCGCGGGCGATCTCCTGCTCGTGGCGCCCGGTGACGTGGTCCCTGTGGACGGCACGGTCGCCGACGCCGTCGCCGTGCTCGACGAGTCCGCGCTCACCGGGGAAGCCAAGCCGGCCGAGCGGGTGCAAGGAGACCGGGTCGCCAGCGGCGTGGTGAACGTCGGCGGCCCGTTCCGCCTGCGGGCCAGCGACACCGCCGCGGAGAGCACGTACGCGGGCATCGTGCGCCTGGTCACCGAGGCGGAGAACTCGCAGGCGCCGTTCGTCAGGCTCGCCGACCGGTACGCGATGTGGTTCCTGCCGCTGACGGCGGTGGTGGCCGGCGCCGCGTGGGCGCTGGCAGGCCCCGCCCGGGCCGTCGCCGTCCTCGTCGTGGCCACGCCGTGCCCGCTCATCCTGGCCGCGCCGGTCGCCTTGGTATCCGGCCTTTCGGCGGCGGCCCGGCGCGGTGTCGTGGTGAAGAGCGGCGCGGTGCTCGAACGCCTCGCCCAGTGCACCACGCTGGTGCTCGACAAGACAGGGACGCTGACCGCCGGGCAGCCCGAACTGGCCGAGATCACCGTGGCCGGAGACGGCGGCCTGGCGGCCGGCGACCTGCTGTCCCTGGCGGCCTCGCTCGACCAGGTTTCCGGGCATGTGCTGGCCGCGACGATAGTCCGGGCGGCGGCCGAGCGCGGCGGCACGCTGATCCAGCCGGCCGACGTCACGGAAGTGCCCGGCCAGGGCATCGCCGGCACCGTCGGCGGGCGCGCCGTGCGGCTGGGCCGTGCCGGATGGGCCGGAGCCGCCGAGTCCGAGCCGTGGGTCAAGGCGGCGCGCCGCGCGGCGCGGCTCGACGGCGCGCTGACCGTGTTCATCGCCGTGGACGGGCACCCGGCGGGCGTCTTGCTCCTGGAGGATCAGCTCCGCCCCGATGCCCGGCAGACTATCCGGGCGGTACGCCGGGGCGGCATCAGCAGGATCGTGCTCGCCACCGGCGACCGGGCCGAGGCGGCCGAAGCGGTGGGCGCGCTCACCGGCATGGACGAGGTGGTCGCGGGCCTGTCTCCGGCGGCCAAGCTGGAGGTCGTGCGCCGCGAGCAGCGGCTGGGGCCGGTGGTCATGACCGGGGACGGCATCAACGACGCTCCCGCGCTTGCCCTGGCCGACGTCGGGATCGCCATGGGGGCGCGCGGCGCCACCGCGTCGTCGGAGGCGGCAGACGCGGTGCTCACCGTGGACCAGATCGGCAGGCTCGGCGAGGTGGCGGGGCTGGCCAGGCGCACCAGGCGGATCGCCATGCAAAGCGTGCTCGCGGGCATGGGCATGTCGCTGGCCGCCATGGGGATAGCGGCCGCCGGGCTGCTGCCCGCGGTGTGGGGCGCGCTGCTGCAGGAGGCCATCGACGTCGCCGTGATACTCAACGCGCTGCGGGCCCTGATGCCCCCCGCGCCCGAGATCAGGCTGGGTCCGGCGGACACCGCGCTGACCGCGCGGTTCCGCGGCGAGCACCGGACGATCCGGGCGGACGTGGACCAGCTCCGGGTCGCCGCGCGGGCCCTCGGCGAGCCTGGCGCGATGGCACGGGTCCGCCGCGTGCACGAGCTGCTGGCCGGCGAGGTCTGGCCGCACGAGCACGCCGAGGAGTCTGTCCTGTACCCGGCGCTGAACCGGATGCTCGGCGGTACCGACCCGACAGCCCCGATGAGCAGGGCGCACGCCGAAATCGCCGTCCAGATCGCCCGGCTGGGAGCGCTCATCGACGACATCGGCGACCGGCCGCCGGACGAGGAGGACATCGCGGACCTGCGCGCCACCCTGTACGGCCTGCACGCCATCTTGCGCCTGCACACGGTCCAGGAAGACGAGACCTACCTGTCGCTCGGTGACACCGCGCGGGCAGGAAGCTGAGGACCATCAGCGCTGGCCCGCGGACTACCGGCCCCTTGACCGATCGCGGGGGGCCGCGTGCACTGAATGTGGGATTGTGTCACGAGGGTGTGATGATGATGCGGACCCGATTCGGATTGCTGCTGACAGCAGCTGTGCTCATGGTAGCGGGAACTGTCACCGGGTCCGCGGCTTCGGCGGCGACCCCGACCGTGCCGCCTGGCCTTGGCGGCCGTAACTGGACGGTCATCCCGGCCACGCCCAAGGTGGTGGCCCTCACGTTCGACGCCGGGGCGAACGCCGACGCAGTGTCCAGCATTCTCGCCACGCTGGCCAAGAACCACGTCCCCGCGACGTTCTTCCTGACCGGCAACTTCGTCAGGGGCTTCCCGTCGGCTTCCAAGTCGATCGCCGCGGCGGGGGAGCTGATCGGGGATCACTCCGTGTCTCATCCGTACTTCACCAAGCTGACCGACGCGCAGATGCGCGATCAGGTGCTGACCGCGCAGGCCCAGATCAAGAACGTGACAGGCGTCGATCCGTGGCCGTGGTTCCGGTTCCCGTACGGGGACTACAACCAGCACGCGATCTCGGTCGTGAACTCGGCCGGGTTCGTGCCCGTCGGATGGACGGTCGACACCCTCGGCTGGGAGGGGACCTCGGGCGGGATCACCGCGCAGATCGTCGTGAACCGGGTGCTCGCGGGCCTGCGTCCGGGTGAGATCGTGCTGATGCACTGCGGCTCGAACCCCGTCGACCACTCCACCCTGGACGCCGCGGCGCTGCCCGCGGTGATCCAGAGCCTGCGCTCGCGCGGGTACTCGTTCGTCACGCTCAGCGCGCTGCGCGGGCTCGGCTACCACGAGCTGACCTCCAACGGCTCGGTGTTCAGCTTCGGGGTGCCAGGGTACGGGTCGGCCGCCGGGACGCTGGGCACGCTGAAGGCGGCCGGGCTGGCGCTTGACCCGAAGACCGGCGGCTACTGGATCCTGAAGTCCAACGGCGGGGTCGCGAACTACAACGCGCCGTGGTACGGGTCGCTGACCGGGAAGCTGCCCGCCGGGCAGGCGGTCACCGCGATCGCCGGCACCCCCGGCGGCGGGTACCTGGTGCTGACCTCCAACGGCGGCGTGCACAACTTCGGCGTGCCCTGGTACGGGTCGGCTGCCGGGACGCTGGGCACGCTGAAGGCGGTCGGGCTGGCGGTCGATCCGAAGACCGGCGGCTACTGGATCCTGAAGTCCAACGGCGGGGTCGCGAACTACAACGCGCCGTGGTACGGGTCGCTGACCGGGAAGCTGCCCGCGGGCCAGTCGGTGACCGGCATCGCCGCCACCTCGAACGGCGGGTACCTGGTGCTGACCTCCAACGGCGGCGTGCACAACTTCGGGACCGGCTGGTGGGGATCTGACGCGGGCAAGCTGCCCGCCGGGGTGACCGCGATCGCGATCGCCGCCGATCCTGTCACCGGCGGGTACTGGATCCTGAAGTCCAACGGCGGCGTCGACAACTACAACGCGCCCTGGTACGGCTCGCTGGCCTTGAAGGTCCCGGCCGGCCAGACGGTCACCGCCATCGCCGGCGACTAGCGGCACCCGGCCGCCGCCCTGGTCGCGTCGCACGGCGGATCGCGCTCCGGCGAGCACGGCGACGGCAAGTCGCGCGGCGAACTGCTGTCCCGGATGTTCGGCGAGGAGATCGCGGCGGCCTTCGGCGAGCTCAGGGTGATCTTCGACCCCGGCGACAGGATGAACCCGGGCAAGGTGGTATCTCCGCTGGCTCGCGCCGCGTTCCGGGCCACTCGCGCCGCGTTCCGGGCCAGATGCGCAGATGCCCCGGTCAGGTGACCCAGATGAGCGCCACAGGCGCCTGACTTCCGGCATTCGCGGCATATCCTGGCTGCCGGCGGGCGCGCGGCGCCCGCGGCGTGCCGGTTCCTGTCCGGGGGCCGATGAGTTTGCGCTGCCGGCCCGGTCGTTCCTGCCAGGAGCCTCGCCCGAGCGGAAGAACAGGTCATGGGAAAGCTGGTCGCTGACATAACGATGTCGCTTGACGGGTTCATCACCGGGCCGGACGACGCGCCCGGCCGCGGTCTCGGCGAGCGCGGGGAGGCCCTGCACAACTGGGTCATGGGCGGGCCGTGGCGCTACGACCAACCCCGGCGGTTCGCCCCGGCCGACGTCGACCGCGGCGTGCTCCAGGAGGCCATGGGCTCGACCGGGGCGGGAATCATCGGCAGGACGATGTTCGATGTCACCGGCGGCTGGGGCGGCAGCCCTCCCGGCGGCCCGGACGCCAGGTACTTCGTACTCACCCACTCGGTGCCCACGGAATGGGCAGGCCGCCGGTCGCCGTTCACCTTCGTCACCGACGGCATCGACAGCGCTCTGGCGCAGGCCAGGGCGGTCGCCGGGGACAAGGACGTCGGAATCGGCGGCGGCGCCAACGTCATACAGCAATACCTGGCCGCCCGCCTGATCGACGAACTGCGCCTGCACCTGGCGCCGGTGCTGCTCGGCGCGGGCAAGCGACTGTTCGACCATCTCGGCGACCAGGCGATCGAACTCGAGCCCACCCGCGTGATCGAGTCGCCCCACGCGACCCACCTGGTCTACACCGTCCGCCGCTGAGGGGAAGCCGAGGGGAGCAGAGGAAAGCCGAGGGGAGCCGGGGAGCCGAGGGGAAGGCCGCAAGGCGGCACCAGACGTCGCGCGAGCCAGCCGGCGCCGCCGCTCAGCACTTCGGGAGCATATGTTCAGCCAGGCCTGCGGCTTGGCGGGTTAGCCTCGATAGCGGATGGACCGCAATCGTTACGCTGACTTGCTGCGGGTCCTCGCGATTGGCGCGGTGGTCTACGGCCACTGGATCCTGACCGACATCACCTTCCGGCACGGCCAGCTTTCCGGAGTGGACGCCCTCAACTACGTCGGCTGGGGCAAGTGGGTCACCCTCGCCCTCCAGGTCATGCCGGTGTTCTTCCTGGTCGGCGGCTATGTCAACGCGCGGTCCTGGGTAGCGCATCACGCCCGCGGCGAGAGCTGGGCCACGTGGGTCCGCGGCCGCGCGGTCCGGCTGCTGTGGCCGACGACGGTGTTCGTGGTGGTCGCGGTCCTGGCGGTCACCGCGGCACGGCTGGCCGGGGTGGGCACGGCCGAACTTGCCGAGGGCGGCTGGCTGGTCGCGCTCCAGCTCTGGTTCATCCCGGTCTACCTGATGCTGATCCTGCTCACCCCGGTGCTGCTGGCCGCGCACCGGCGCTGGGGGATGGCGGTTCCCGCCGTCATGGCGGTCGCGGCCGCCGCGGTGGACGCCGCGGTGCTCGGCCCGCACTGGCACGTGATCGGCTACGCCAACTACCTGCTTGTCTGGGGCTCCATGCACCAGTGGGGCTTCGCCTGGCTAGACGGCACGCTGACCCGGTCCCGGTGGCGCCCGCTGGCCCTGGCGGCCGGCGGCGCGCTGGCACTGGCCGGTCTGCTGGCCTGGGGACCGTTCCCGGTCGACATGATCGGCGCCGCGGGCGAGACCGTCGTCAACACGTCCCCGCCGTCTGTCGCGCTGCTTGCCTTCGCCGCCGCCCAGGCCGGGCTGGTGCTCGCAGCCGAGCCCGCGGTCTCCCGGTGGCTGGCCCGGCCGCGGCGATGGCGGCGCGTCCAGCGGCTGAACGCCTCGGTCATGACCGTCTACCTGTGGCACATGGTGCCCGCGATCGTGATCGCCGTGGCCTTCTACGCGACCGGGATCATGCCGCAGCCGGCCATCGGGTCGGGGGAGTGGTGGCTCACCCGGCTGGCCTGGTACGGCCTGCTGACCGTGGTGCTGGTGACGCTGGTCGCCGCGATCAACTGGGCGCAGCGGCCGATGCTGCGGCTGCCTGCCGGAGTCGGGCCTTCGGGCTGGTGGTCGCCGGCGCCGCTCGTCGCCGGCATCGCGGCGGCCATCGTCGGCCTGGCCAGGCTCGCGATCGCCGGGTTCGCGCCCGGCGGGCACCTGCCCGTGCCCGTGCTGTCCGCCTATGCGGCCGGGCTGATCGGGACGCTGCTGAGCGGCCGCCGGCCGCCGCGGCCCGCCCGCCCGCAGGCGCTGCGACCCGCGGGTCCGGAGTCCGCCAGGCCAGCGGCCCGCCGCCGGGCGGCCTAGGCTTGGTGGTGCGGCGATTGCTCCCGGCTGAACGGGGGCAGCTCTCAGGCGCGCGCCGTCACCGCCTGGATAACGACGGTGTAGAGGCGGCCAGCCGGGCCCTGAGGTGCGCCGGCGCCATCGCGCTCGACGCCGAACTGATCCGGCGCGAATTACCAGCCGCGCATGTCCCGCGCCCGGCCGGCGTTGGCCGCCGCGACGACCTCGCGCGCGAACACCCGGATCTGCTCGCCGTCGGGCCAGCGTGGTCGAGCGGCACATGGAAGGTGCGGACGTGCGCGACGACCCGCAGCAGCGGCCGGCCTGCCTCCGAGGAGGAGCCGAACTCGCAGGCCAGCGCGTCATTGCGGTACAGCTCCATCGTGGTGCCGTCCAGCGCGGTGACCTCCAG
>DAHVAN010000091.1 GCA_027314595.1 Actinomycetota bacterium
ATGCTGTCCGCGTTCGAGAACGTGGGCCGCCCGGACCCGGTCCCGTCGGCCGCGGTCACCGCCGGCGGGCACGGCGGGGAACTGCTGCGCGGCGGCTACGCCGAGACCGCCGCAGGCGCGTCCGCCGGGTCCGCCGGATCCGCCGGGTCCTGGGCGGGCGACGGCGGCCGGGATGGGGGTGGCGGCGGGCATTCGGGCGGGCTGCGCGCAGCGGTGTCCCCCGCCGTGCGCGCCGCGCGGGCCGGCGAACTGCTCCGCCGCCTCACCACCGCCCACGCCGCCCTGCTGCGCCGCGGTCCAGCCGCCGACTACCTGGCCAGCCTGGCGCCGTGGGCGGCGGCGTTCGCCCACGGACCGCTGCAGGCGCTCGACGACTTCTACCTGGTGAACCGCGCGGGCCGCTGGTCGGCCGCCGCCAGGCAGGCCTACCTGATCAGGGAAAGCCTGGTGCAGCCGCTGTTCGACGAGCGGGTCGTGCTCGCCGCCCGCGCCGTCCCGCTCGCCGACCGGGTCAGCGGCGGCCTGTCCAGCGCCGTGCTCGCGCAGCTGTCCCCCGCGCTGGCGGACGTGCCCCTCGCGGGCAAGGCACCCGCCTCGGCCGCGCCGGCTTCGTTCGACTGGCGCCGCCAGTACGGCGCCGAAGTCGCTTCGTTCCTGCGCGACTACGTCCTCGGCGTCGGCGCCTCAGGCGGCCTCTTCGACGTCGTCCGCCGCCCCGCCGCCGAGAGGCTGCTGACCCCGCCGCACACCGACCACGCCGCCATCTGGGCCCTGGCCACCCTCGCCTGCCTGGTCTCCGGCGACTACCGCAATGCCCGCGACCGAGCCCACCTCCTGACCGTGACCTGAACGCGTCGCGGGCTTGCAGGCGCCGCGCCGCGCCGCCCATGGCGCGGATATTCCGGGCATATCAGGCAAGCACTGTCCCGCGGCGGCTTATCCCACATCCTTCAGGCCGGGAGGCGCCGCCAGGGCCCTCCCGGCAGGCAGCACCGCGGGCCGCCGGTCCGGCAGAGCTGTCAGCCCGCTGCACCTGCTGTCACATCAGCCCCTGGCGTCCACTTACCGCATGAAATGACCACTTTCGCGTCCGTTTTGCCCCATTTGGGAATACTTTTTATGCGTAAAGGCGGAGGCGGTGGCGGCGGTCACCAGCTTGTCAAGCAGTTCGGGGGTCAGGGGGCTGCCGAGGAAGTAGGCCATCCGGGCTAGCGGCGCGCTGCCGATGAGCGCGAGCATGCCGGGATCAGCGAGCAACTGCCTGAGCGGTCCCCCGCAGGGTGCGCTCGTCGACGTCCGCGCTGACCCGCATCCGCTCGGTCTCCTGGCTGTTGACGGCGAAGTGCTTGACCGTGGCGCCGACGCCGCGGCTTTGCAGCCCGCGCACCCACTCGGTGGCCAGCACCCCCGTCAGCAGCGGGTCCTCGGAGAAGTACTCGAAGTTGCGGCCGCCCAGCGGGCTGCGCTACCGGGTCAGCCGCGGTCAGCGGGTCAGCCGCGGCCGTACAGCGACTCGGCCTGCCAGAAGAAGACGATGCCGAGGACGAACAAGCCCAGGCCCCAGCCGGCGGCGGCCAGCCAGAGGTCGTTGTTGGTGACGATCGCGTGGCAGTATGCCTGCAGCGGGGCGTGGTTCGGGCCGCCGGGGTCGGTCAGGAACGCCTGGCACTTGGCGGCGTTGTACGGCTGGTTCCCTGCCGAGTTCACCCGGTAGGAGCGCATGAGCGCGACCCGGACCAGCGAGATGAAGACCGCCGGGGGGTTGAGCGTCAGGACCAGCTTCTCCCACGTGTGGTGCAGGCGCACGGACAGCGTGATGACCAGGTACATGACGCCGCAGAAGTACCGGGTGATCCGCAGGATGAACGGGACGAGCTCCGACACGTCGGCCATCGCGCCGCCGAGCCTTGCCACGACCAGCGCGGCGCCGACATTGAACATCGTCTGCAGCAAGATCGCGGGGACGAGGAACAGCCAGTACGCGCTGAGCGGCTCGCCGGTTGTCAGCATGATGACGACGAGGACGACCATCCCGACCATCATCTGCTGCAGTTCGACGAGCACGTAGGCCAGCGGGAGCGAGGCCCGCGGGAAGTAGAGCGCGCGGATCAGCTGCAGGTTGGTGCGCATGACGGTGGAGCCGGTGACGATCGACCGCTCGGTGAACGCGAACACGAACACGCCGGCCATCAGGAACGCCGTGTAGTTCGTCACGCCGTTCTTCGCCCCGAACAAGATGCCGAAGATCAGGAAGTACACGCCCGCGTTCAGCAGCGGCGTGAGCACCTGCCAGAGCTGGCCGAGCTTGGCCTCGGTGTACATCGACACGTTGCGCGCGGTGGCGTAACCGGTGATGAAGTGCCGGCGCTGCCACAGCGTGGCCAGGTAGCGGAGCAGCGACGGGCGCGCGCCGCTGAGCCTCAGCCCGTGCTGGGCGGCCAGTTCCGCCAGCGGCTTGTCGGGCACCCGGGGGGCTTCTGGCATGACGACAGTGCCGGCCTCCAGACGGCCAGGTGCGCTCAGCTTGCCACGTTCATCCACGGCGCAGAAGTCTATTGGACGTTTCCGCCAGGCGGTGCGGTCAGTGGACCTGGGAGAGGAGGCCGGGACCGTTCGGAGTACAGATTGTGATCTTTCACAGTCCTGACTCGGCGGTCCTGACCAAGATCCTGCGGCACTCCTCGCAGCGCACCACCTCGTCGGGCGCCGCGGCGCGGACCGCGTTGAGGTCGACGGTGCTCAGCGACACGTGGCAGCCCTCGCACTTGCCGCGGCTCAGCATCGCCGCCCCGACCCCGCCGAACTGCGCGCGCAGCTTGTCGTAGAGCGCGAGCAGCTCATCGGGGACGCCGGCGGCCACCGAGGCGCGCGCCGAGCCCGCCTTGCCGGCCTGCTCGCCGATCTCCGCGAGCGCGGTGTCCCTGCTGGCCGTCACGGCGGCTATCTCGCCCGCCACGGTGTCCTGCCCGGCTGCCGCCTCGTCCCGCGCCGACTGGGCCGCCTCACGCCGCTCCATGAGCTCGAGCACGACCTCCTCGAGGTCGCCCTGGCGGCGCCGCAGCGACGCCATCTCCGACTGCAGCGACTCAAGCTCGCGCGCCGAAGACACCTTCCCGCCGTCGAGCCTGTCCCGGTCCCTGTCGATGCGCGCCCGCACCTGCTCCACGTCGCGCTCGGCCCGCGCCTGCTCCCTGTCCAGGTCGGACAGCTCGGTGTCCGCCACCGTGATCGCGTCCCTGATCTGGGCCGAGCGGGCGGCGAGCCGCTCGAGCTCGGCGTGCTCGGCCAGGGTGCGCCGCCGGTGATCGAGCCGCGCGAGCTCGGTGTCCAGGTCGGCCAGTTCAAGCAGCCGCAGCTGCGCCTCCGGTGATGCCTTCACGAGGTGCAACGTTAGTCGCACCGGCGGGCGTTGTCGCATGGTAGACACTTCGCCATGGCAATCCCTCGGGTCAGTAGGCCCTATATGCCCGGATATGGCATTTCCGGGCCGGAACAAGGGAGCGGGCTCCTGCACTGGTCCTGGGCCGCCGAGCGGCTCACCGCCGCCAGGAACTACTGGGTGGTCAGCGTCTGGCCGGACGGCCGCCCGCACACCATGCCGGTCTGGGGCATGTGGGATGACAGCACACTATGGTTCACCAGCGCGGCACAGTCACGGAAGGTGCGCAATCTTCGCGCCGACCCCCGGTGCTGCGTTTCCACGGAAGACGCGTCCGACCCGGTGGTCATCGAGGGAGCGGCGCGGTTCGCGACCGATCCCGGCGTGCTGCAGCGCGTCATCGACCTGATGAACGCCAAATACCGCACCGGACTCGGCGTGGACTTCCTCGACCCGGGCAAGAACGCCACGATCGGCGTCCGTCCTCAGCGGGTTTTCAGCATGCTGCACAGCGACTTCACAGGTTCGCCGACCCGATGGGTTTTCGATGATGAACGGTAATAACAGTGCAACTTTTCCCGAACGGACAGTGGCGTCTGCCGAAGGTAGCGTGAACGTGTAACGACGTGCGAGCGTGACGGGACGATATCCGCATGACGCAGCGAAACGGGCGCCGCAGGCGGCGCGCGGGCAGCCGCGCCCCGGCTCGTGCCGGGGTTCCCGGCCTGGCAACCGGCGCCGTCTGCGGCCTGGTCACCGCGGCGGCGGCCATCGGCGTCGCGCAGCTGCTCGCCGGCCTGCTGATCCCGCAGTCCTCGCCGGTGCTCGCCGTCGGGCAGGCGGCCATCGACAACACGCCGCTGCCGGTCAAGGACTGGGCGACCTCGACATTCGGTACCAACGACAAGAACGTGCTGATCACCGGGATACTTGTCATCCTGTTCCTGTACGCGGCCGCGGTGGGCATGATGGCGGTCCGGCGGCTGCGGCTGGGCATGGCCGGCATCGGGGTGTTCGCGGCGATCGGCCTGGCGGCGGCGCTGACCAGGCCCACCTCGTCGCCGGGCTACGCGGCGCCGACGCTTGGCGGCGCGGTCGTCGGCGCGTTCGTCCTGTACCGGCTGGTGGTGACGGCGCGCGCGGCGGCGCGGGCGGCCGCGCGGGCGGCGCGCGAGCCGCTGCCGCCCATCGTCTTCGGCGCCGACCGCG